>JAPOOU010000084.1 GCA_026713245.1 Chloroflexota bacterium | reverse complement strand
GAGGGCAGGCCGGGTTGGCAGGGGCAGGAAACCGGGAAATGCTGCGGCGATTGCTGGCAAGCCACCTGTAGTCGGAAAGCGGGCGACATGATATGTCGCGTAGGGCGCGTAGACACAGCCCTTCGACACTGACCGCCGGCCGCCCCTCCAGAATTTCGTCATTAGAGATACCTGTCAGTCGGTAAGGTTTCGGTTTGAAGTTTGTCCGTCTTTGTCCGAAAACGGACAAAAAAAACTTTTTTTCGGACAATATCGCTTCGTTTGGGCCGCGCGCCGGGTTTGAAACAGGTTTGGCAAGCGGCGGGCCGCGCAGGGCAGATCGAGACGTGGCGGGCGCGGGTTTTCGATTGTGGCGTGAAGAGAGGATATAGCAAGGCGGGGAGAAAAGGGCGACTATATGTTCGCGCGAGTGATTTGGATTTCGGCAGCGGGGGACGTCTCCCTTTGCCCGCGGGTTGCTCAAAGTATCGGGGGACACCTGTTTTCTGTTCGTCACAATTATCGGAGAAGCCTTACAGAGCCGCCCGGCGCGTAACCGGCGAATCGTACACAAGAATGTCGCGCTCAGGCAAAATAACAAGCCTTCTGGTCGAATGAAGGACGCGGTTTACATAAATTGGCAAAAACTGTCTCATTGCCGCCTGTTGCCGGCCAAGACATGCAGAAACATGACAAACAGACAGGGCAGGGCCACGAGCGCGATGATGACAATGGCGGCATCGACGAACAGGCGTTCCGGATACAGACGTATCAAAGTATCAGAGAAGGGAAAACGCCAGGTGCCAGCGGCGAAGAACAACTCATGAAAGGCATCAAAAGCCCGGTCCCAGATGGCCGCGGCCAAGACAGCGAGCGACGCCAGCAGCCCAAGCGTCAGCATACTGCCAAGATGCAAGCCGCGCAGAAAGGCTCGGCGAACCGCTGCTATGCGACCCGCCAGGATGACAGTAGCGCAGGCGGCAATGGCCAAGCCCAATCCGAAAGCAAATGTCAAATTCGTGATGTATTTGACGTCTTCCATGTGGCCGAGCGCGGCTTGGGAGAACATGGGACAACTGTCCTGTTTTGTGTCCCAAAGCAGGCATTGTTTGGGCGCCAACGTTAACGAGCCCAGGAAATCGATATTTTCGCTATTCAGAAGGTAGTCGAGCGCATAGAAGCCCAGGGCTAGACGATCTTCTGTGGTGAAGCCGTAGGGATCGGTCGGGAATCCCGGGCGCGTGTATTCGTAGCGCAAGAATTCGTGGGAAAGCACTAGGCGCAGCGCGCCCAGCAAAAGAATTGTCGGAAACGCGAGCGCAGCGCCGGCGACCAAAAGACGAGCGATTCCGGCGCTATGGTTCATCAGCTTGTCGGAATTCTTCAGCCCGACCAGACAAGAGGAAGTCAAGGACGATTGAATCGATCAGCGTTTCCACCGGCGCCCGGTCATCCGTAAAGATTATGTCGCTTGCGCCGAGCGGGACCAACGACGCCGCAGCCAGTTCCATTAATTCGTATAATGTCGGATCAATACTATCAATCCGATATTGCAGGTTTCGACGCAAGTTGGACGCGCTGCTTGAATCGACTGTCCCGACGAGAATGGTGTTGAAAGATGCCGGTACATCCATGGCGTGTACGCTGGGGAAAACCTGCGACATGGTATTTGCGAGCGCGTCAACCAGGCGCCGGTCGGTATCGGTGCGCCCGACATTGATGACGGCAACGCCGTTTTGAGACAGGCGCGCTTTTACTTCCTGGAAGAATTCAACCGTCGTGAGATGCCAGGGAATATAGGGTGGGCGGTAGGCGTCGATGCCAATCACGCTGTAGCGGCGATCCATTTGATTGAGCAGATAGCGTCCATCGCCTGTATATGCGGTCAGATTGGGAAGGGAAGCGGCGTTCATATCAAAATATGCCGCGCCGGCCTCGACAATCGCCGGATCAATTTCTATGCCGTCAATATGTATTTCGCCGTAGATCGCCGTGTATTGCCGAGGGATGGTACCCGCAGCCAGGCCAATCAGCAGCAATGACGTCACTTGGTCGGCGCGAAAGGGCGGCTGATTAAAATAGGGTCCGACCAAGAAAAAGTCCCAGGTGCCGCCAAAGAGGACTTCGGTTTCGTGCCATTGGCTATGGATGCCTTGACCTTCGTTCAGATAAAGGTAGCGATAGCCATCGCTGTCTTCTTGCACCTGGATGTAGTTGTAGGCGCTTTCTTTCTCGTAATTTAGCGTGGCGTTGGCGGCGGGAGGTCGGAGCGGTCCCTGTAGCAGGAGCTGCGCCAGCACTGCGATGATGACAGGCATGGAAAGATAAGCCAGGGCGGCCCTGCGATTGACCACCAAGAGGCCGACCTGGGCGACCGTATACAAGATACCGGCGAAGAGCAGAAACGTGCGCGTCGTGCCCAGCTCTGGGATGATCCACAGTACCGGGAAGAAGGTTCCCAGGAGGCTTCCCAGTGTACTAACGGCATAAATTTGCCCGGCGATTTTGCCGGACTCTTCAATCCGTTGAACCGACAATCGAATCACAAAGGGCGATACCGTACCCAGCATCGTAACCGGGATCGAAAAAAGAACGAGCACGGAAACGAAAGATCCCAGAGCCAGCGCCGCGTCCGCGCCGAAGACCGCCTGAGCGGCCCGCGTGACAACAGGTCTGGCAATGATGGGAATCAAGGCGCAGAGAAATGCTGCCCAGACTATGATTTGCAGCAAGACAGTGATGCGAGGATATTTGTCCGCCAGGCGGCCGCCGACGAAGTACCCGACAGTCAGATAGAGCAACATCAGTCCGATGACATTTGCCCAGACCAGATTGCTGTTGCCGAATACGTTGCCCAGCAAGCGTGAGGCCGATAGTTCGATGGCGAGGGTAGTCATTCCGCTGACAAAGGCGATAATGTACAAGTAACTCTTGCCAGGCGACGACATACTCAAATCTGTTTCCGTGAATCCAAGTCAATTGCGCCTTCATTATGTTCTTGCAATCGGGAAAAATCAATGAGCGTTAGGGTGCGTCGAGCGTTGCCTTCGGATGCCACGGCGATTGCCGCCATCGCGGAAAAAACTTTTGGCGAACCCTTCGATCGACATCGAATCGGCGGGCTGTTGAAGGCGGGTCGCGGCTACTCGCTCGTTGCGCTGGACGCCCGGGGGATCATGGCCTTTGCGGACAATTTCATAACCGTGTCGAGGACGGGAGGGCAACGCCTCGAGTTGGATCTATTGGCCGTCGAGCCGCAGGCGCAAGGCACGGGCATTGGCCGCCGGCTGATTGCCGAATGCCAATTGCTCGCTCGGGAGCTCGACGTGCCATTGCTGCGTGCCCTGGTCAGGAGAGAGAATCTCGTCATGCGCCGCCTGTGCGCATCCTGCGGATTTGCAATCTCCGAACAAAGTTATGGCCTGCATGTTACGTCGCCCGGGCCTGGAGCCAATGGTTGCTTGGATAACGACGGGACTCATCTTGTGCCGGTAGAGACGTTTGCCTACAGCGGAATATGGATCGAGGGCAGTTTAACAAGGGAGGGCATATTGCGGGCGCTGTCTGTCGCGGCCACCCGGCAATTGCAGAGGGTCGGCACGTTGGTGGCGCAAGGTGATCGCGTCCCGGTTAAGCTTTTGGCTGACAGCGGATTCCAATTACTCGGAACTTACGATTGGTGGACGCTTAAGCTGAAAACCGTCTGATTTTGAAGAGCCGATCGTTATGAGGCGTCGCGCCATCGAGCGCCAGGTCGCTGAGCATTTTCCCGATGATGGTGCTGAATTTGAATCCATGACCGCTGAAACCCGCGCCAATCACCACATGAGCATGATGCGGGTGCCTGTCCACAATGAAGTGCTCGTCAGGAGTCTGTGTGTAAAGGCAGATGCGACTTTCTCTCACCGGCGCCTCCGCAAGTCCGGGGATATGGGATCGCAAGAAACCTCGGACGGCCTCAACATTTTCCGGATCAGGATTGTAATCGATTTCGGAAGGGCGCCGATGAGGCGGGCCGCCATGAAATGCGACTTTGAAACCGGAACCGTCATGCGAGGGTATTCCGTAAAGCGTTTCAGGAAACAAGCTGCTCACGTGCGCGATCCAGACCGGGCAACTGTCAGAGTCATAATGACTTGAACCGGACGTCGACATGAAATTCAATTGGCAGCGTAGAACTGCGAGCGGCAAGTTGAGTCCGGTTTCCAAGAGAAGCGATCGCGCCCAGGAGCCTGCCGTGACGACCAGCTTTCCTGCCGAGTAGCTTCCGGCGCTTGTGGAGACATCGACGCTGTCCCGGTTAATCGAAATGTCCGAGACGACAGTGTTGTCTTTGAGGATTGCGCCGTTCTGCCGCGCGAGCAGGATATGTCCCCTTACGGCACTCGACGCTTTGACGAAACCGGAATCGGGTTGGTAGAGGATACGAAAGTCCTCCCCAAAACGATACTGGGGAAAGCGCTTGTGAGCTTCTTCAACTGCTATCAGTTCATGTTCGATCATGCCCGACTGTACCGACGCAATCGTCGCGTCGAGCATCTCATCGTCGGCGGGGCCGAAATCGATACCGCCTGTCTTCACATAAAGCTGCTCACCCAAGCTGTTTTCTAGGGCGAACCATAAGGGAAATGTGTCTTTTGCCAGCTCGACGTACTCCGGATAGTCATAGGAATAACGAATGATGCGCGAATAGCCATAAGAGCTGCCTCGCCGATGATCAAGCTCAAATTGTTCGAGCAGGAGTACCCGCTGTTTCCTCCTGCTGAAATAATAAGCTGCCGCGCTGCCCATCGCGCCGGCGCCAATGATAATCACATCAAATGTTTGGTTCATATTCTCAACTTTCGTATTCCCACGCGCTTGTGGAAGGGCAAGCGCGACAGCCGTGTTTTAATTTATTTCATCATAGTCTGTGATCGCGCGCTGATAGTCTCTTAAACTGGGCGTTGTTCCAAGGCAACTGTCAAGTCGTCGTCTTTGCCGACGATGAGTGAAGGAATCTTGGCCAATTGCAGCATCCCGCGTATTTCCCTTGAATCTTGCCGCGGATCGAATGTCTGCGGATCAATGAAGACGCAGATAGGGCGGACACCGCGCCTGATCATGATTTGCGCTTCGGTAATCCACTCCTCGTCCAGAGATGATGTGATTATCATGAGCGTTGTGCCGCGCGTGAAATGCGGCGTCTCCAGCGAAAGCATTTGCCGTAAGGTATGGCTCGACGTGCTGCGCGCGACCGCCAGCGCTTGAAAGATCCTTGTCAATTGGCGATTGCCGCGATCTGGCTGGAAAACTTGCCGGAAGGGCGTGTAGGCCGCGTATCCTACAACGCGCTCGCTCTCGATGAAATATTTCGCCAGGGACGCCGCAATAACGACGCCGTATTCTTCGGTCGATGGCGGAATCCTGTATCGATCCGCTACGACGTGCCCGCCTTGTGATGCGCGCCGCAATCCATGCGCTTCGTACAAAGAGTCGGAAGAGAAATCGCTAAACAGCCAAATATCCACCAGCGGATCAAGTTCAAATTCCTTGACCATAATATTGCCTGTGCGCGCGGTGGAGCGCCAATGTATGCGATTCATGCTGTCACCGGCCACGTAGTCGCGTATGCTACTGGCGTTGGTGGTGATCTCGTGCGTTAGCTGCCTCTGCGCTTCGCCGCCAGACAAGAATCCTATGGGCAAGACCACCTTATTGAGATCGACTGTCATCGGGTATACGATCAGCTTCTCGGTCGCGCTCACCCGTCGCGGAGAACGGAAAAAACCAAAGGGATCGCTGCTAATTACGGTCAGCGGACCAAGCTGAAACTCGCCGCGCAGTACGCAGATAGTCTCGACGTTCCAGCGGTATTCTTTGCCCCCAAGGAGGGAAGGAACAACGTGGCTGGCATGGTGACCGGGCAAGCTGGAGTGATCGTGTATTTCCAACCAGAGTTTCGGAAAGATCCCGGTTTTTTGTACGCTAAATGACTCGCGAAACATCCGGCCCACTTGGGATCGTCGCGTGCGTGTCGTCCGCTGTAGGGCGATCCCGCGCAGGGTAATCCAGGTCCAGGCGAGCGATAGCAGGAGCACCGCAGCGATCAGGTAGGTCAAATTGAACAACTGAGGACTGCCTGTGAACAAACCGGTCAGCAAGCTGATGATCATCAAGATATAGAGAATGTTGCGTCGGTTTGGCATAGTACCTTAGCGCACGGATGCGCCGGGCACCGGCGTCGTCTGCAAGATGTCTTGCACAATAGTACGCGAGGTGATGTTTTTGATGCGCGCGGCCGGGCCAACGATAATACGATGCGCTAGCGTGACTTCGGCCAGGGCTTTTACGTCGTCCGGGATAACATATTCGCGGCCGGTCATGGCGGCGCGAGCCTGGGCGGTGCGGAATAGGGCCAACGAACCGCGCGGACTGCTGCCGAGGTATACATCGGGGTGTCGGCGCGAAGCGGTGATCAAGTTTACGACATACTGCTTCACTTCTTTGGCGACATAGACATCTTTTATCAATTGCTGGACAGAAAGCAACTCTTGCAAGCTGACCACCTGCTGGAGATTGTTAATGGGATGCTGGTATTGTTGCGCGGATAAGATCTTCAGCTCCTCTTGCGGCTGCGGATAGCCCATCTGGATGCGAACAAGAAAGCGATCCAGTTGCGCTTCGGGCAATGGAAAGGTGCCTTCGTATTCGATCGGGTTCTGGGTAGCCATAATCAGAAAGGGATTGCTCAGTCGATAGGTAACCCCATCTACAGTCATCTGACCTTCTTCCATCGCTTCCAACAGGGCAGACTGCGTTTTCGGCGTCGCGCGGTTGATCTCGTCGGCGAGTACAATCTGCGCCATGATCGGTCCGGGTCGAAACTCAAATTCGCGCGATTTCGGGTTGAAGATAGACACGCCCGTAATGTCCGATGGGAGCATATCCGGGGTAAACTGAATACGATTGAACGTACAACCGACCGCGCGCGCGAGGGACTTTGCCATCATGGTCTTGCCCACGCCGGGTATGTCTTCGAGCAAGATATGGCCGCGACAAAGCAGACCGAGTGTGGTGAGGCGGATCTCGTTGCCCTTGCCCATGATTACCTGGCCGACAGCGCTTGCGATGCGGTCGGCGATCTCTTGTACGGGCGCCGTGGTTTGCTGAGCCTGTCGGGCGACCCGGGTCCCTTGGTACTGTTCGCTCATTGATACCGTTCCATTCGCGTGTCGATAGCCCATTACTGTATGCGATATCTATTGGCAACTGTGTTCCATTTGTCGCCAACAATTGGGAAACGCCAACTGCCCAGCTTGTCCTTTGCGCCATGTCTAGTATAATTAAACACGGCAATATGCTATATGGCAAATCTGCCATTCCACGTTTGTTGCTTCAAAGTTGATCGTGTGCCCGGCGCCGCAATTCGGCGTAAATTTCGCATTTGGGACCGCCGTTGTGAAGGGGCTTTTGAGATCGAAGGGAGCGGCGTGATGGAACAATTGGGGGCGGATGCCTTGCTTGCGCGCCTTCGCCAAGTGCATGCCATGAACCCGGAACTGGAAGCGATCGCGGTTGTCAGCGTCGAGGGCGTAAATATGGCGTCGTTTGTGCCGAATGATTTAAACGATCAGCGCCTGTCCGCGATGAGTGCGGCGATGGTGGGCCTGGGCGAGCGAATTGTGATGGAGTTGGGGCGTGGCAGCCTGGATCATCTTATGATCAAGGGCGATTACGGGTTTGTGCTTATGATGTCTGTCAACGACGACGCCGTGCTGACATCGGTCGTTACTGCCGAAGCCAAGTTAGGTCTGCTGCTATTGGATATGCGCCGCGCGGCGTCGGACTTGGCGAAAATGATCTAGATTAACTTTTTCGGTGTCGGAGCGAGGCGGTATGCAGCTGGCGAGATCTGAAATAGCAGCTTGTTGACGAGCTTATGCGCGATAATAGAGTAGGGGGCAAGGGGGGAAGTGAGATTGTGAGTCCCAAATACATATTCTGTACCGGCGGTGTCGTAAGTTCAGTTGGCAAGGGGCTGACCGTTGCGGCAGTTGGCCGCATACTCAAGGCGCGCGGCTTGAAAGTTACGCTACAAAAACTGGATCCCTATCTCAATGTTGATCCGGGAACGATGAGCCCGTACCAGCATGGTGAGGTCTTTGTAACCGCGGACGGCGCCGAAACCGACCTCGATTTGGGCCACTATGAGCGCTTCGTCGACGAAAATGTAAGCCGGCTGTCAAATGTTACAGCCGGGCAAGTTTACCTAACGGTAATTGAAAAAGAGCGGAAGGGAGACTACCTCGGGGGCACGATACAAGTTGTTCCCCACATAACCAACGAGATCAAGCGCTGCATGAAATTGGTGGGCCAGCGCAGCGGCGCTGATGTTGTCATTGTCGAAGTGGGGGGGACGGCGGGAGACATTGAAGGCTTGCCCTTTCTCGAAGCGCTGCGCCAACTGCGTACGGAACTAAAGCGCAGCGAGGCCCTGTATGTTCACGTCACGTTCTTGCCGCACATCGGCGCTACCGATGAACTGAAGACCAAACCGACTCAACATAGCGTTCGTGAACTGCGCGGCATCGGTATCCAGCCTGACGTGATCATCGCTCGGACAGACCACCCGGTCAACCATGAAATCGTCAACAAGATCGCGCTCTTCTGCGACGTTGACGAGGACGCCGTCATTCCGTTAGAGACGGCAGACAACATCTACGCCGTACCATTGCTGATTGAAGAGACAGGATTGGCTGATTACATTCTCGACCGCTTCAAGATTCAAGCTTCTGCGCCGGACCTGGACGAATGGCGGCAACTGGTTACGCGGTTTAGGGCGGCAAAGGACAGGCTGCGCATCGGAATCGTGGGCAAATATGTGGAGCTTCATGACGCCTACATGTCGGTGAAGGAATCGATCGTTCACGCGGCGATTCAGAAGGATCAGAATGTCGAGGTCGTTTGGATCCATTCCGGCGATTTGGAAAAAGGCAAAGATCGGGACAAGCTGCGCGACCTCGACGGCGTCGTGGTCCCCGGTGGTTTTGGTTATCGGGGCATTGAAGGCAAAATCGTAGCTGCCAAGTTCGCGCGGGAGAATAATGTGCCGTATTTGGGATTGTGCCTGGGCATGCAAGTTATGTGCATTGAGTTCGCCCGCAACGCGCTAGGGTTGGAAGACGCCAACAGCTCTGAATTCGACGTAAATACGCCACATCCGATCATTGATCTTATGCTTGAACAGCGCGCGATTACCGATTTGGGCGGTACGATGCGGCTGGGAGAATATCCCTGCGTGCTGGTCCCCAACTCGCTCGCAGCCCAAGCCTATGGCGTCAAGGACGTCATGGAACGTCATCGTCATCGCTTTGAGTTCAATAATGATTACAGAGCTCTATTTGCGAAGAATGGCGTCAGCTTCAGCGGTTTAAGCCCGGATAATGTACTTGTAGAAATCTCTGAACTTCAAGATCATCCGTTCATGTTGGGAACTCAATTCCACCCGGAGTTTCTGAGTCGACCGAATCGACCTCATCCGCTGTTTTCGGCTTTCATAGGCGCTTCCGCGGCCTTTCGCGACGCCAAAGCGATCATGGAGCGCGCGATGCATTCCGGCGTGGAATCGACCGAATGAGTCCGCTAGGAGCATGGCGCATCCCAGTTTCCCACGCGAGTGTTGACGATTCTGAATCCGGCTAGTTATTGATATATGAGGAATGTGATATGGGCCTAAGCGAATTCTTTGCCGCTATCCCAAAAGTGGATCTCAACCTGCAATTGACCGGCGCTTTCGTTGACGAAGGTTTGCTGATGATCGCGCGCCAAAATGGCGTTCCCGCAGAGACTGATGATTTTGCGTACTGGGCGGATTTATTGGTCAAGCCCGATTATGAGCGTGTCGATGAACTGGCCGCCGTCGCCGGAAGTTGGGTGAGATATCCAGAGGATATAGCGCGGGTGGTATATGATATCGGCGTTGGGCTATCCAAGACTGGGGTCAGCTATGCTGAAGTAGCTGTCACGCCTTCCGAATTCATGCAGGCATCTTCGATGAGCGTTGACGTGTTTATCAAAGCGCTCAATGACGGTCGAGATCGCGCGCTGCGGGGCTGGGGCGTCGACATGTCCTGGATTCTCTGCATTCCACGGGACAATCCGCGAGTCGGCGATGATGTGGCGCGCTGGGCGACTGGCGCTGCGGCAAAGAATGGAAACGTGGTTGCTCTCGGTCTGATTGGAGAAGAAGACGCCCAGCCGGTAGGCCAATTCAAACGCGCATTCGCAACCGCGCGCAAGAAAGGTGTCTTTACGGTAGCGCAGGCCGGCAGCAGTTTGGGCGCCGATGGGTTGAAGTCGGCGTTGGAAGAGCTTGATCCGCACCGGCTTACCGAAACCTGGGGTATCCATGAGCACCCGGACATTATCAACAACCTTGCCGAATCCGGCACTCCAATTGTTGTTTCCGTAAGTCGCGCGCTGCGGCGCGGCTTTGTCGACGATGCCTCCGCTTATCCTCTCCAAACGCTTGTGGACAATAACGTTCAAGTGCTCTTGGCCTCGGGAATGCCAAGACTTTACCAGAGCTCTCTTGTGGACGAATATGTCATGGCGGTCGAACAATGCGGGCTGGATCTTACAGATGTCGTTGACCTGGCGCGAAGATCGATTCAGTTGTCATTCCTGGACGACGCGCGCAAGCAGACCTTGCTTGACAAGTTCGACAAGCAATTGGAGTTCGCCAGGCTAAGCCATCTAGACAATTGAACGCGCATGGTTGCCGCGGCCAACGATAGCCTCGGCGCGAGGGCCGCGTCTATTCAACCGGTGTCACAGTAATGTTGCCGTAAACGCTGTCATCCACCGGCATAGTTACGACAAGTCGGTTGCCGTTTTCCACTTTTGCCCGCGCTTCGTTTCCCTTGACAGGGATTGCCAATTCAACCGAGCGACTGACACGGCCAAAGCGCCGCTCCTGCAAGAAGTAGCGCGCTGTTGTCGGCGTAGATTCGGATTCCGTTTGGAGCGAGATTGTCAGCATGTTGCTCTCGAGGCTGATCTCGATACTTTCCTTGAGCAAGCCATCGATGGCCGCCGTGCGGATTACGAGTTGATCCTCCGCCTCGTATATATCCAGCGCGAGCTGCTCTGGCCCGCTTGTGACATTGCGAATGCCTTTTTCGATCTGTTTGCTGATGTGCTCGCCAATGTTCTGTATTTCTTTCATTGGGTCGAATCGTTGTTCTCCGGTCATTTTGTCTCCTGGCATCAAGGGCTTCAATCATATTATACGAGTTTAGGCAAAATCGGTCGCAAGAGCCACGGCGACTCGCCATTTATACGTCACGGCATAGAACGATTTCAAGTCTTTCATAAATTAGCGTCATCGGATATGATTCGGCGCACTCGATTTTGGAAACGGAAACATATGCCAAGGGTAGCGTATCAAGGGATTCCGGGCGCAAATTCAGAAATCGCGGTGAGGCAGCATTTCGGGCCCGATGTGGATTGCCTGCCGCGCCAGGATTTTAATAGCCTCTTCGACGCTGTTGAGTCCAATGATGCTGATTACAGCTTGCTGCCGGTGGAGAACGCTTTGGCGGGCTCGGTCAGCGGCGCTTACGAAATGCTGCTCGATCACGATGTGCGTATCCAGGCGGAAGTGATCCTCCACGTTCATCACGCCTTGCTGGGGATTTCCGGTACGACCTTGGATGATATCATGCAAGTTCGCTCTCACCCGCAAGCCTTGATGCAATGCGAGAGATTTCTGAAACGCTACAATTTGGAACCTGTGGGATGGTACGATACGGCCGGCTCGGCTCATGATCTCTCCCATGATCCACGGCCGGGCGTGGGCGCCATCGCGACGGAATTGGCGGCGGAGCTTTATTGTCTGGAGATTATCGCTAAAGAAATCGAGGACGAGCCCTATAATTATACGCGATTCCTTTTGATGGGCCACGGCGATCCAGAACCCACGGACTACAACAAGACCTCTATCGTATTCGCGACGCGCAATCAGCCTGCCGCCCTGTATCGATGCCTGGGAGAGTTCGCCAAGCGAGATTTGAATTTGACCAAGCTGGAATCCCGCCCGCGCCGCAACAGACCCTGGGAGCCTCTGTTTTATCTCGACTTTGAGGGGCATTGGCAAGACTCGAAGTGCCAGGATGTATTGACGCAATTGTTGCACCTGACATCATTTGTGAAAATGCTGGGATCTTATCCCGCTGTGCGATCCGGCACAGTAGGCATGTAAGGCAGGTTGGGACGATGGAAAAAATTGATGTAGCGGTTCTGGGCGCAACCGGCGCCGTCGGACAGCGGTTCATTCAACTGCTGGACCGGCATCCCTGGTTTCAGGTGCGCGAAGTCATAGGTTCGAGCCGCAGCGCAGGCAAAGCGTATGGCGAAGCCGCTCACTGGGCGCTCGATGACAATCCGCCGCATAATGTGGCTAAGCTGACCGTAAAAGCGCTGAATGACGCGTTGGATTCTCCCTTGGTCTTCTCGGCCTTGCCCAAGGAAGCGGCGATAGATCGCGAAGTAGAGTTGGCCGAAGCTGGCCACGTTGTTTGTACAAATGTGTCCGTAAATCGTATGGCGCCGGATGTCCCCTTATTGTTGCCGGAGGTCAATGCGGATCATGTCGGCTTGATCAATGTACAGCGTTCTCGGCGGGGCTGGTCTGGCGGAGCGCTGGTGGCAAACTCAAACTGTACGGTGATGCCGGTGGTCATGTCCTTGAAGCCGCTCCTGAAATATGGGATTCGTCGTCTGCACCTGGTCAGCGAGCAAGCTGTCAGCGGGGCGGGCTATCCTGGTGTTCCTTCGCTGGATATCCTGGACAATATCATCCCCTATGTGCCGGGCGACGAGAACAAGATGGAGATCGAATCGCGCAAGATGCTCGGACGCTTTCGCGACGGCGCGATTGATGAACTGGAAATGATTGTCAGCGCGACATGCACGCGGGTGCCGGTGATTGATGGTCACTTGGTGAATATCTCGGTCGAGCTTGAAGATGCGCCCGAACACGAGACGATCATCCACGACTGGATGGCCTATCGCGGACCGGATCCGGTGCCCTCGCTGCCGAGCGCGCCCAGCAGTCCGCTACAGTATCTGGAGCAAATTGACCGCCCACAGCCCCGGCGCGACCGCGACGCCGGTCAAGGCATGGTGACGAGTATCGGCCGCCTGCGCGAATGTCCCATACTGGGTTACAAGTTTGCGGCGCTTTCGCACAACACCGTGCGCGGGGCCGCGGGATGCAGTATCTTGAACGCGGAATTGCTGGCGGTGAAGGGATACATTCAAGGTTCGCCGGTGGCGGAATTCGCTATGGCGAAGTGATCCCGCTCCATGTGAAGCTCAGTTGTACTCGCCGCTCGAGTAGACAAAGACTGCCGGGCCGATATAGTCCTCGTTTGCGAAGTCATATTCATCTTCCGCCCATTGGAAAAGCCAATGCGCGTCGGTAATTGTCATGTTTACACAACCGTGGCTCTTGCGATAGCCGAATCCATCGTGCCAGTAAGCGCCGTGTAGGGCAATATCACCGTCGAAATACATTGTCCACGGCACTTCTTCGAGATAATAGAAATCAGGTTGATTGTAGGCCCCGCTCATGAGCGTGCGAGAGAAACGCACATAGACATGGAACAGGCCTACGTTGGTCGGCCATTCTTCCAGACCTGAGGATATCAACGTGGCAAAGACCGGCTTGTCACCTTCATAGGCGATGGCGACTTGCTCGTAGAGGTCGACGCTGACCCATTTGTGCGTATCAACTTCTTCCGGTCTTTCCACCGGCAAGAGCTTGGCGACCTTGAACTGGTGCACCCATTGATTTGTCCCAATTTGGTACCAGTTGAAGCCATCAACCTCGACAGTTGAGTAGATGTTGACCCGGGAATAACGGTAGAGAAACGGGTTGCTTGCGTCCTCGGGTCCGCCCGGGGAGTTCGAACCATTCAAGTGGCGCAAGGTCCAGGCCATCGTATAGGGCAGCTCTTGATCCGGCAATTTCACGCCGGCAAACCTTGAGGGCGTCCACGGCTCTGCCAGGCTGTCGGACAAGACCCATTTGCCGTCGCCTATTTTCGCCCATCCGTCCAATTCTTCCAGTACAGTGACGAAGCTGTAACCTGTGCCGAGCGTTTCAATTACGTTCCCGGCCGGTTGATCATAGACGTTCAGTTCGGCGCTGACTTGGCGGTATTCGCGGTCAAAGAGCAGCCCTTCATCAATCTGCAGTGGAATCACCTGTGGCGTGGGGTATGAAGCGATGGCGCTTTGGTCCAAGCCACAACGTCCAGCCGCGCAGCTATTCTGCGCGCTGGCCAGGCCAGCTATACTGAGGAGCAGGACACATACAAGTATGGAAACAGGTGACCGAAGCATTTTCTATCCCATAGAGTCGGACGAGTACTTATCATTATCACTATAAAGGCCAAGGGCTCAGTAATTCAAGCTCGCTTGCCGGCGCACAGAGCAATCGTAGGTTTCTTGATTGGCAAATCACCTGGCGCAAGCAAGGAAAGGGCTTGTTTTGGGTTAGCGCGGCAGATTCTTTCGCCGGTTAGGCCCCGAGAGGCTGCGTGTATTGCTTCAAACATAGAAATCGCCGACAGCCCTGAACATCCAATAGGATATCTTGAACTCGCCTCTATTATGACATAGTTTGCGAATTTGGTATGATTGGACAATTTCAATTCGCGAATAGTGGGAGGGCGAAAGTATGGAAGTCTTGGGTATAGACATTGGCGGGTCGGGAATCAAAGGCGCGATTGTCGATACGCGCAAGGGCGCATTCGTGGGCGAGCGCCTTCGCATTGCAACGCCGCAACCTGCCAAGCCCGATCCCGTTGCGGATGTCGTCGGCGAGATTGTCAGGCATTTTAGCTGGGAAGGACCGATAGGTTGCACGTTTCCTGCTGTCGTACAGCATGGGATTACACGTACAGCGGCAAATGTCGACTGCGAGTGGATTGATATTGACGCGCAGGCGCTCTTTCAGGCAGCTAGCGGTAGTGCGGTGCTTGTCCTCAATGATGCCGACGCTGCCGGCATCGCGGAATTACAGTTTGGCGCCGGGAAAGACCAGGACGGATTAGTCGTCATCCTGACCTTGGGAACCGGGGTCGGCAGCGCATTTTTCATAGACGGTGTTTTGATACCGAACACAGAATTTGGTCATCTCATTATACGGGATAAAGATGCCGAAGATCGCACGTCCGACCGCGGACGTCAGGAAAACGGATACAGTTGGCGGAAGTGGGGCAAGCACATTTCTGAACACCTGCGTTATATTGAGGCGCTCTTTACGCCGGATATATTCATCATCGGGGGTGGCATCAGCAAGAAATACGATAAGTTCTTTCCGCATATTTCTTGCGCTACAAGGATCGTACCAGCGCAATTGCGCAATCGGGCCGGGATTATTGGCGCGGCAATAGCTGCCCGCGAGTTGGCCTGACTACATATTTCCGTTCAAAGCCGCTCGGCGCGTCGCTGGTTACTAGATGCAAGAAATGTCGCGCTAACAGCTTGTAACAGGCCTTCGCCTTGCGCGAGCTTGGGGGGGCGTAAAGAAGTGAAGAAACATTGACTACTTTTCCTCGGTAGCCGCAAAGGTTCCCCACAGTCGGTTATGATACAGGAGCGGCGTTTTGTCGGTTGTCCAGCCGCCGTCCTGAACATGACCAACGAACATGGTATTTTCACCTACATTGATCATATGCTCGACCGTGCAGCCAAGCCACGCCATCGCATTGGGGATGATTGGATCGCCCAGCGAGGTCGTAGCGCAGTTTAGCCCGTCGAAGCGGTTATCAAGTTTGTCATCGTAGTAGCCGGCAAAGCGCTTGCCCAGCTCCAGTTGCTGGTCGGAAAGAATGCTCACCGAGAAATGCCCCTCGCGCGCCATGTGAGCGCGAGTATCGAGTCGATTGGCGATATTCAGACATACCAAGGGCGGAGTCATGCTCACGCTGGCAAAGGAGTTGACTGTTATCGCCTGCCAATCTCCGTCGGAGGAAACAGATACTACTGTGATGCCGGCCGTCCAGCAGGCCAGGATGTTCTTAAATGCTTGACCGTCGACTTCGCTCATTAAATCTCCTTCTGCGTTGAAGGCATTCTAGTTGGACTTGTTCGAAATATCACCGGCGAGAACTGAGAGCGCGTCAGTCAATCATCGCCGGCGCTTGCGCTGCGCCGTGGAGTCCACAATTGGTAATCGAAGCCATTCATCGAAATGACTTGATCAAGCTGATAGTTGGCGTGAATCGCGATCATCACCGGTGGAGGGAACAGACCCGCGCGTATGATCACCAAAGCAAAGCTGTGAGACCTGATCGCGTTGATCAACTCCGTGGGGTCGAACAGACCGTTCTCCCACAGGTTTTTCAATTGTATGGCATTGGCTATAACTTCGCGACCGCTACGTAGATTGAAACCGGCATCTTCAGAGAGCAACTGCCCGTCGGTTTGTTTGATGGCATCGACAATCTCCCAGCCTCTGTCATAGTCATCTTGCGAGGGCAAGTGACCGGTTACCGCGTAGCCGACCGTCCAGCCGGCGGGATCGTATAGGGGGTAACGCCAGGAAGGCAGAGGTTGGATGTTCAGGGCCGAGGCGACAGGAGCGAAGAACTGTCCCGATGTCGGTAATTTGAAAACGGAGATGCCGTATGCCAGGAAAAGTATCGCGGCTGAAAGCGGGAGCAGTTTGCCATCCGCAAGCCTCGCGGCCGGTTTCAGGAAGCGCGACAGATAGTTGGCCGGCAAATGCCAACCTCCGGCTACCGATCGGGCAAGGAAGATCCCGCTCAAAATACAGATGGCGGCAAGCGCAGTTACGAAATAGCTATCGCCGGCGCCCCATTTTCCGGCGGCGCTGGTGTTGATGAGCGCGGCAACGAACCAGATTGAGAAGACGGACAATCGATCAAAGTACATCTCGTAAACGACCATCCCGATTGCCAGCGCAAGCAGCCAGCCGTGGAGTCTGAGGAACTGCTGCAGCAAACCCAGGAATTGGTCCATTTGATAGGGATTCCGGTTTGCGGCGATTATGTTAATCCACCAATGACCGTCGGTCACGAGCATTAAAAGCGCGAAAATCGCGCCAGCCGCCAGCGCAAGTCCCAGGCTATATTGAATAGCAGCGCGTGGATTGCGCAAGAGCAGCCAGAATGATACAGCGATACAACTGGTGTAGGCCAGTTGCTTGGTATAGCCGGCGCAAAGCAGCAGGGCAAAGGCGACAATCAGACGTCGTCTTGTTTTGATGCCGGGCTCGAAGGCCCTCGCTATGGTTACCACGGCCAAAGTTTCGAACATCACCATGAGCAAATGCTGACGCAGCAGCGGGCCGATGTGATAGACATAATTGGACGACAAAAAGGCGAGACCGGCGATGGCGGCGATCAATCGATGTCTGGAGTCGTGATACACTGCCCAAGCGATGGCCAGCGCGGTGACCAGCGTCGCGCCGAAAATCATCAGTCGACCATACCAAAACTGGGGCCCAAACAGCTTCACAAAGGGGACCATCAACAAATGAAATAACGGGGGATAGCCACTGCCGTAAAAGGGAAAGACGTCGTTGTTGCAGTAGGGGCAGCGTCCCGAGGCGAGCAAGACCGCATTATTGAGTTCAAAGCCCTCCGCCTGGTCATAATCAAAGGGGAAAGGGATGAGGGCGACGCCAAAGGCCAGGTACACCAAGGTATGTACAAGCGTCAGACAGAGCAGCATAATCAAAAGGAAGTTGAGGACGCGTTGCATATCGTTTAGGGATTCAGACAGACTATGAATATCGAAAATCGAAGCGACGATGTACGATTGCTTCTGTCACTCAGTCTAGCACAGGCGCTCGACGCGTAACCGGCGAATAGTCCACAAGAATATAGCGCTAGCACAAAACGATAAACCATCTGCACGTAAGAGCAGGGCGGTTGGCTAAGTAAGAGAACAGCAGCCTTGACCTTGCGCGAGCAAGAGGGTTCCAAAGTAAGGGGACGGTCCGAGAATGCGTCATGAGTTGCCAGAGTTTCAAAGGGTTCGACGTCATTTTGCGGCAGACTTTATCAATGATGTCTTGTCCGGTCCGCGAGGAGCTAGTCTGATAGAGTTGATTGAATACGACGACCATCACTATCGCGCGGTTTTCCGCAGGAGCTATTTCGAATTAATCAATAGCGCGGACTTGCCAAGCAAATCGCAATGGAACACGCTCAAGAAAAAACTCAAGCGGCGAAATCGCAGAGTTTTTGTATTTCGTGATTATGGATCGGTAGCATGCTCGGAATACGCCGCGGTCGGGCCCGAGCAAGTGTGCTTGTACCTTGATTTCGGCTTCTTGCCCGCCTAAGTCCAGGACTGTTGATCATGATCCTTGAAGTTGATGAATCGATAGCCGACCCCGCGTTCGGTAATAATATAACGCGGATTTGAAGGATCTTCTTCTATCTTGTCGCGCAGATAATTGACATATAGCCGCACGTAATGCGCTTCATCTCTGTATTCATATCCCCAGACTTTTTGCAGGATTTGATCGTGCGGTACTGTCCAGCCTGCATTCCGAATGAGGTGATACAGAAGGCGATACTCCGTCGGTCGCAACTTCACGGCCGCGCCGTTTACAATGACCTGGCGCTGGTTGAAATCGACGCTCAGGCGATCGTCAACGCGTAAAACGGCTTCATCGGTAGACGGTTTTTCCAGTCGTCGAAATATCGCTTTGATGCGACTTGACAGTTCCCGCGGTCCAAAGGGCTTGGTGATATAATCATCGGCGCCCAATTCCAAACCCAGTACTTTGTCGTTTTCCTCGCCTTTGGCGGTCAACATTATGACCGGAATATCGGAAAATTCTCGCAACATGCGCAAGGTCTCGAAGCCGTCCAGATCCGGCATCATGACGTCAAGGAGAACCAGGTCCGGCAATTGCGTGCGGAGCGCGTCAAGCGCTTCCAAGCCGCTATGCGCCTCGATTACTTGATGGTCTTCCAACTCGAGATTCATTCGAATGAAGCCAATCATGCGCGGTTCGTCGTCGACGACCAATATAGTTTTGCGCTTGCGAATCCGATTGATGGATGATGGGACTGAATTCATTTTTTCCAGTCTATTCCTTCAGATGATTGGCAGATCATCATGCTGTAATTTGTGCAAATAGATATGATCATTGTTTGCAGTCTCAACGCAATGCGACATAGTCTAGATACTGACGTCGTTTTCCGGGACATTCAGTATAATGACGGAAATATTGTCTGTTCCGCCGCGGTCATTGGCAAGGCTTACCAGCCGATCACAGGCTTCTTGCGGGCTTGGTGATTCGAGCGTCACGCGCTTCATCGTTTCGTCATTCACCAGGTCCCATAAGCCATCACTGCAGATTAACATTTGAGCCGCCGAGGGCAAAGTGCGAATCAACCTTTCCACTTTTAGGCTCTCATTCTGTCCGATCGCTCGGTAAAGCACATTCTTCTGCGGATAATACTCGGCTTCTTCGGGCGTGAGTTCTTTCATTTCGATCAATCGCTGCACCAAGGTGTGGTCGGTCGTCAACTGCTCGATTTCATCGTTGTGGATCAGATAGGCGCGACTGTCGCCCACATGTACAAGATAGGCAAGATTGCCCACAATTGCCACCGTGGACAAGGTCGTGCCGCCACCCGGCACTGCGTCAATGACCGCTGAATTCGCCTTTTCCGACGCGGCGACCAAGGCTTCAAGAATTGTAGTCTTTTCCGCGGCTTTGAAATTCCGCAGCAGGGGCATATAGACGCTGTGCAGCATCTCTGACGCGAGCGTCTGAACTGCGATGCCTGCCGCTCTTTCGCCATCGAGATGTCCGCCCATACCATCCGCAACAGCAAAGAATCCAAAGTCCGGGCGATTCTCCACAGACATCGTATGCCATTGCATGGCGAAACAGGCATCTTCGTTGTTGTCACGTAGCTTGCCGACATCTGTCGCGATGCCGTAGGTCAATGCGCGCTTGGGCTTGTACTCCCGAGGAGGCTCGCGTCGCGGCGGCGCAGGTTCGGCGCGTGGCCGCCGTTGAATTGCGGTCTGCCTCTGTACCGGCAGTATTTTAGGTTCTTGGCCTGATTCGGTTTCTGGAGCCGCTCGATCATGGACCTCCAGCGGAGGCTGCTCGGGTGGCAGTTCCTCCAGGTCAACGCCGTCGTCGACGAGCTGGGCTTCGGCGTCGGCTGCGCTTGGCGTGGGCGCTGCCGGCGCGTCCCTGCTGCGTGTAACATGGGATACACGACGAGACATCCCGTCCCTTCCCTCGTGGGGAGGAGACATGCCAAGTAGACGCCGCAAAAAGTTCATCGCGTTACCCTAATGCCGGAGGTCATGGAATTTGCAAATACAAATACCGACCGCGTCCATACCCGTGGACTCGGTTCCGCTGATTGTTCCGATTCGATTGCTTCGGGCTTGCACAACATCCTGCCTGCTAGCTTGTGGAGTTGCCGACCCGACCAGACTCTCTAGCGAAAATGTCTGGGAACGTTGACTTGCATAATTATATTTTAGTAATAACATTGGCGCAATCTCTGGCTTGCGTTGAAACCAGCCGCGATCATGAGCCCACAAGCGCCGCTTTCCACATACATCCACATACCCTTTTGCGAGACACGTTGCAGCTACTGCGCGTTCAACGTCTACACCGATCTTGAATCGCTGATTCCAGCGTATATTCGCGCGCTGCGCCAAGAGATACAGGTTGCCTCCGCGAACAATCCACATCGGGAGATTCATACCGTCTACTTCGGAGGCGGCACCCCGTCCCTGCTCGCAGCGCGCCACTATCGGGACATCCTGCATTGCTTGGCGAAGCGCTTCTCGCTGGCTGTCGATCTTGAAGTCTCGATAGAGGCCAATCCTAATGACATATCGACTGCGTATTTACGCGAATTGCGTGAGGCCGGCATCAACCGGTTAAGCGTTGGCATGCAGTCCGCATCGGGAAGAGTCCTCCGCCTATTCGAGCGTCGCCATGACCTCGATGCTGTCGAATACGCCGTGCGCTGCGCGCGGCAGGCGGGTTTCGATAATGTGAACCTGGACGTCATCTTTGGGTCGCCTGGCGAGTCCCTCGCCGAATGGAAGCCCACGGTTGACGCCATTCTCGGTTATGCGCCGGAACATGTTTCGATGTACGGTCTGGAGTTGAAGGGTGGAACGTCATTACGGGCGCAAGTCGACGCCGGCGCACTGCCACGGCCCGATGACGACAATTTCGCAGATCTGTACGAATTTGCGTCGCGCCGCCTGGCAGGCGATGGATACGCGCAATACGAGATTAGTAACTGGACGCGTCCGCAATTCGAATGTCGCCATAACTTACAGTACTGGCGCAACTTACCCTACCTTGGATTCGGCGCCGGCGCGCACGGATTCGCAGGCGGCGTTCGTTATTCCAACATAGCCAATCCCGTACGATATGTCGAGTCACTCAACAAGCGTTCAGGCGCAGAATATGATTTTCCACTTACGCCGGCCGTGGCCAAGTCGACGAAGGTCAACAGCAGGGAAGACCTTTATGAGACTGTTATGATGAGCATAAGACTAACGCGCGAGGGGATACATCGTCCGACATTCCGAAGGCGTTTCGGCGTGGATATCGCCGATAAGTTCTCGGTCGGCATTGGGAAAATGCAAACCTTGGGCTTGATTCATGTGGAAAGGGACCGCGTCCGCTTGAGCGAGCGGGGTCGGTTGCTAAGCAACGCGGTTATCCGGGAACTGGTGTGAGCGATTCAATCAATTGGCTTGAGCTCCGCATTGCGGAGTTGGGCGATATCTTGCGAAGCCGTGCACAACATCGCGATACGCAATTGCGCGTTCAATTCGGCTATTAATAGATCAACCGCTTCGGCCGATTCGTCCGCCGCGCTTAGGAACGGGCTTGCCAGGCCGGCAAGACACGCGCCCAACGCGATACATTTGGCGATATCGACGCCGTCGCGCAAGCCCCCGCTGGCGAACACCGGCAAATCTGGGGCCGCCGTCCGCGCGTAAGTCAGGGCCTCAGCAGTAGGGATTCCCCAGTCAGCGAAGCTGCGGGCCACGCGCGCGTGGAAAGGCGTCGGCGCGCGGTGATACTCCACTTCGCTCCAGGACGTGCCTCCTGATCCGGCAACATCAATTGCTGAGACGCCCGCGTTGGCCAAATCGCATACGTTTCTGTGGGAAAAGCCCCAGCCAACTTCCTTGGCGATAACCGGCGCCCCGAGATGCCTGCATATTGACTCTACTTTCATTAAGAGACCGGAAAAATCGACATCACCCTCGGCTTGAACGGCTTCCTGCAGAACATTGAAATGAAGAATCAAGGCGTCGGCAGCCACCATGTCTATGGCCTTGCGACACTCTTCAATGCCGTAGCCATAATTGAGCTGCACTGCGCCGAGGTTGGCGAATAGCAGGATGTCCGGCGCCACCTGACGGATATGAAAGGAGCTTCCCAAGGATTCATCTTCTATCGCGGCTCGCTGTGAGCCCAAGCCCATCGCAATACCATGATCTTGGGCCGCCGCCGCAAGATGTCCGTTGATGCGCCTCGCGGTTTCGGTCCCGCCTGTCATCGATGAAATCATGATCGGCGACTTTAGTGGCTTGCCGAATACTTGAAGCGACGTATCGATATCATGCAAGCTTAACTCGGGAAGCGCCTGGTGAGTAAATCGATACCGTTCAAGCCCGGTGCTGATTCGGGGAAACTGTACATCCTCTTGCAGGTTGATCCGGATGTGGTCCAGTTTGCGGCTTTCGGTTGAAGGTGTTTCCGTGACTTTAGGCATAAAGAAGTGTTCCCTTAATTGAGGCGGTTGATAATTCCAGGTCGCCGCCGAATCATCCTACTGTCGAAGTTTTGACGTGTCAATTATGCGCGTCGCCGCCATACAGGCTGGCATGGAAAGTGATAAACGGTATAATTGGCGCTTATGTGAGTGCTAAAGATTCCGTTGGGGAGGAGTGACCAAGATGGCATCTATTGAAGATCGGGTCAAAGGAATCGTGGTCGAGTTGCTTGGTGTGGAAGAAGAACGTGTCGTCAGTACCGCGAGTTTCCGCGAAGATCTGGAAGCCGACTCGCTCGACCTCGTCGAATTGATCATGGCATTTGAGGAAGAATTCGGCGGCGAAATCAGCGATGAGGACGCGCAGCGAATCGAAACTGTTGGTCAAGCTGTGCAGTATATTCAATCCAACATGGAATAATCCGATACGCAACGGGCATTTTCTAAACTGAACGGGGCAGCGCCTGCTGCCTCTTTTCATTTTCCGAGGCCGACATCGACAAAGCAGCGGCAAGCCGCCTGTCTTTGGACCGGACTTGCAGGCCAAGCGTGTATAAGCATAGAAGAAAACCGACCTGCGCTAAGGAGGATATAGGCGATGCTCCACAGGGCTCTCTTGAATTGCTTTGAATACAGCGCGGAAACAATTCGTATGCAAGTAGCTGTCGTCGGCCATGCTGAAAGCCTGTTCCAGCCTTTCGACAATTCGCACAGCATCAACTGGCTATTGGGCCATATCGTTTCCGCCCGAACCACGCCATTGAGTCTGCTTGGTGCGGAAAACGTATGGTCGGACGCGCGACGAGCGCGATATCGTCATGGCAGCAGTCCAATCGGCTATCAAGACGAATCGGTGCTGCAGTTCGATGAATTAGTGCGCCTGTTCAACGAGACACAATGCTGGTTACAGGCGAGCTTGCAGTCAATAGACGATGCAGCGCTGCTGAGACCATCCGGGTACGGCAAAAACAGCGTATTCGATAGCCTGCTGTATTTCCATTTCCATGAAAGCTACCACGTTGGTCAGATGACGATGATTGCCGAAGCTCTAGGAAAGCCGGCCGCATATCTTACATCATCGACGTCTTAGGAATCTTCGCAGCATATTGAGACCCAAAGCGGCATAAGCCACTATGATTAGCCATAAGCCGCCACCTGTCTCGCCTCGCTCCAGCGTAACTTGATACAGCTCAATCGCTTGCGACTGTCCCAGGAGCGACGTGACAATTCCCGTAATCGCAAGCAAGATGATGACAATGGGCCGAAACCGCGCCGGCAGCATGTAGCCCAGTCCAGTTGCCAAGAGGATCGTCGCAACGGCGAGAAACAGCAGTTGCCGGTAGTTTGCATCGGCGATGTTGTTCAGAAACTCCAGCGGAGGAAGTTGTGCAGCCGCCACCAAGACGACGAATAGGAAGGCGAGAATACGCTCGTTTCGGCTGGTCGACCAAAGCGCGATCAACGTCGCTAGAATCGACAGTTGCGCGCGCAGCAGCAAGGGCACAAGCAGTTGCGGCGTCGCACCCTGCTGCAGTGGATGCAAGCTCGTCCACTCGGCCAAATCGAAGGCGTTGAGCGTCATAGCCGAATTTGGGGCTGTTACCCACGGCAACAGGTAACCTGCGAGCGCCAGCACCAAGAGAACAAGCGCTTCGTTCCCATGAGAGATTTTTTCGCTATTCGCCATGTTCATACGTAATGAAGACCTCGCTTCTTCACAGGACTATGGCATTTACTGACTAGCCAAGCAATTCATCGTAGATGGATTTAAGTTGGCTCGCTGCACGCGCCCAGGAGAATCGCTTTACATGCTCAAGGCCCGCGGCGACTAGCTGCTTTCGTAAGGCGGCGTCGGTCAATAGCCGCATAATAGCATCGCTGATTGCTTCGGTATCCAGCGGGTCCACCAGAATGCCGGCGTCGCCGGCAACTTCTGGAAGCGACGACAGATTGCTCGTGATCACCGGTGTTCCACAGGCCATAGCCTCCAGAACAGGTAGTCCGAAGCCTTCATACAGAGAGACGGCGAGAAGCGCCCGCGCGCCGGAGTAGAGGGCGGGCAGGTCCTCATCCGGGATGAAACCAAGGATATGGACGCGATCGTCCATCGCCGTATCCCTGATGCTGCGATACATTTCGTCTTCGAGCCAACCGCTGCCGCCTGCAACTGCATAATGCAAGTCTATGCCTTCATCCCGCAGTCTTGATAATGCGCGGATTGCTCCGCTATAGTTTTTGCGCGGCTGGACTGTACCGACCGACAGGACATATGCTAAATCTTTCAAACCGTGCCTATCCAATACTTCTTGTAATGCCGATTCGTCCGTCACCCGACCGAAACGGCTATCCACTGCGGAATACAGAACGCTGATCTTGTCGGCAGGCGTCCGGTAGAATTCCATGAGATCGTCTTTAGTCGCCTGGGAATCCGCCAGTACGTGATCGGCCCGCTTAACAGAACGCGGCACGACGGCTTCCAGGTATCGTCTAAGAGACGGGCTGGCGGCATCTGGCACGCGAATGAAGGATAGGTCATGCACTGTCAGCAAGCTTCGCGTCCGGGGCAATGTCGGTGGCATGACAAAGTCGGTCGCATGGAACAGATCCACCGGCCCGGTGAAGGCTTCGACTGGCAACGGAACTCGAGCGCGCTGCCAGATCCTTGCCAGCCACCGTGGGGTCAAGATTGTCGTCCGCCAATCGAAGTTGGGTCCGGGCGGATGGGAGAGTTGATTGCGTTTCGAGCCGGCGACGAAGAGCCGATAGTCCGTCACCGGATCTTCTAGGGCCATCGCGGCCGTCAGCTCGCGAACGTAGCGCCCGATTCCGCCACCCTGTTCATACGCAGGTGTGTAGTCGATGGCAATACGGGACACGTTATTCGACGTCGTTAAAGGTCCAGTAGCGGTTTGCGAGGAAATTCCAAATCATCACCACTATGACACCAATAAACTGCGAGATCATCGTGCCTAGTTTCAACTCGTCTTGTAGAACAGGGTTGTAGGTCGAAATCACGCTTTGGATCGCGGTGGTCGACCAAAGGCCAACGACGGCAAAGGAACTCGTAATCCAGAAAGTTCGGCCGATCCAGCCGATCACGCTGACTAGGGCGAATTGCGTCAATTGGCGACGGACTGAATATGATCTTGAATCCGGGTACGTCCAGAGACGATTCCATGTGAAATTGCTGCTGACAGCCAATGTAAAGCTAATGGTGGTTGCGAGCGCCACGTTGAGCGGCAACGCGATGTTTTGGTCGTCTGCCGCTGGCAAGACTGTCGACTGCAGAATAAAAAGAACGCCAAAGTCGATGACAAAGCCCAGTAAACCGATGAATGCGAATTTGATAAATCGCTCGACTTCTTTCGCGCGTCTGCCGCCGACCCGTCTTGCGAGGGCAATGATGAAACGATCAATCGGCGTTGACAGCCCTTGGTAACCTTCGCTTTTGGACGAAACATCCGGCGTAATCGCTTGGGACATAGTTAATCCAGAATCAGCTTGTGACTGAGTTGCGAATACAAAATCGCAAGTATACCCAATAATACACCAATGTGCAGAAAGACGTTGTTTACGAAGAGGTTATCAAAAATGCTATGGACTGCCAGGTATGTCCAACTGCCAAGCAGCCCGATCGCTGTTGCGCGAGCATATGAATCCGGATGCGCGCGCGCGCGCCAGGTGACGATAATTATCACGAGCCAAAAAGCCAGATACGCGGCCAATCCGAGCACGCCGGTTTCCGCTAGCGTATTCAGATAGAAGTTATGCGCATGCCCCAATGGCTCCTTCCAATTGATGAGTCGATACCGGTCATAGACGATTTCGTAGTTTCCCAGCCCGACCCCCAGAATTGGGTTTGATCGCGCCATATGAAGCGCCGCCTGCCAATGGGCGATTCTTTCAACCACAGCGTAGTTTATCGGGCTGACATCAACGCCCCGAACATCTTCCATCGTGAGAAAATCTTCAGCAGAAGCCGTCAAGCGATTGACAATGGACCGCGGTAATAATCCTCCTAACCATAGACCCACTATCAGAAATGCTAGACCAAGGGCGGCGGCGAATCCGGTTGTGGCGCGTTTTGGCAGCGCAAAGACCATAACTGCTGCTGAAACCGCTGTGCCGAGCCAGGCGCCGCGACTCCAGGATGCAAGTAACGCGGCCGAAATCAAGGCCGCTGACAGCCCGAAGCAGATAAGGAGCCCCAGGGAATACCAGTGAATCCCCTGTTTCCTGCGGCACACGGAAAGAATCGAGCTAACCTGAACAAAGGCGCCCATTAATGCGAGCGGGAGCATAAGCCCCATGAATCCTGCAAAGGGATTCGGCTGCCCGAAGGTGCCAAAGGCGCGGAAAAACCGACCCAAAATTGCGAGATGGTCTGCGCCGCTGCCACCAAAGAAAATATACAAGCCGACAAGCGCATTTGCTGTAGCGGCCACGAGCAGCGCGAATACCAGCCAGCGCCAGAAGCTATGTTCCGAGATCGTAATTTGCCATACGAAAACCGCTATCAAGATCCATTTTAGCCACTCGCGCAACCAGGCGGACTGCGAGGCGCTTGTCCAGGACCCGAGCGCGAAAACGGCGCAAACGCACAAGATTGCGGACAATATGATATTGCGATGTAACGCAACGACGGGTTTGCGACGCGCGATACGATGAGCCAGCCAAACGCCAACATAAAGAACGAAAAGGATTTGACCGATATCCAACGGGAGATCAATAGCGGATTCTGTCGCAATCAGCGCTCGCAGGGGCGCGAGAACCAACAAAACGACAAGCATTGCCGTTGGAGAGGCGAGCGCCGCGATCAAACAGAAGCTGGCGAGGGTAAGGCCAAGGATTTCAGGTGTCGCTACTAAGAGGTTGGCAATCGCGGCGGCGACTGCGATGACCAGCCAGAAGGTCCTGCCGCGCAAAAGGTCCTGGAACCCATGCATCTTAAGTGGTGGCGTTGATAACTTGACGAAAATATGCGATTGTGCGCGTGAGGCCATCTTCCAGCGCCACTTGCGGTCGCCAATCGAGCAGATCATGGGCGCGGCTCGCATCCGGTTTGCGCGTCTGAGGATCGCCATCAATCCGAAGTCCGTCGTCAAAGACGATGCCGGCGGGATTGGCCGATACGCGGTTGACGACTTTCGCAAAGTCAAGGATGCTCACTTCGCGAGTGGTACCGATATTGACCGGCTCGACGAAACCGCTGTCAAGCAAACGCACAACGCCCTCCACCAGGTCGTCAATAAATTGAAAGCATCGCGTTTGACTGCCGTCGCCATAGACCGTCAGCGCCTCGCCACGGATCGCCTGGCCAACAAAATTGGGGACAACCCGCCCGTCGTCAAGGCGCATTCGCGGCCCGTAGGTGTTGAAAATGCGCACGATGCGCGTGTCCATACCGTGTTGACGATGATAAGCCATCACCAGAGCTTCCGCATAACGTTTGGCTTCGTCGTATACGCCACGTGGACCAACCGGATCAACATTGCCAGCATAATCCTCGCTCTGTGGGTGTACCTTCGGGTCGCCGTAGACCTCAGATGTAGACGCGAGTAAAAAGCGCGCGCGCTTGGCCCGGGCCAAACCCAGCGCGTTGTGCGTGCCCAGCGCGCCGACCTTCAAAGTCTGTATCGGATACTTGAGATAGTCTATCGGGCTGGCAGGAGAGGCAAAGTGCAAAACGGCGTCGATCTGGCCGGGCAAGTGGATGAAATTGCTGACATCGTGATACACGAATTCGAAATGACGATTGCCAGCCAGGTGAGAGATGTTGTCCTGGGTGCCCGTGATGAGATTGTCAACCGCCACCACGCGATGACTATCACTCAGAAATCGGTCGCACAAATGCGATCCTATGAACCCGGCGCCACCTGTTATCAGTACACGCACGTCTTGGTACCTCGACTAGATTGGCTGAGCAAAGTGTACCACAGTCGCTCGGCGCGTAACCGGCGAAAAAGTATGCCGCGATCACACAAGATAATAGACCTTCTCGTAGCATGAGCGACTTGGTTTATAACATGAGTTGAAGAGACTAGGGCAGGGCATGGCTTTGGCCGTGATTGGAATCGAATTCTATGGCTGGCGCCAGTTCATGAAGGCGCGCGGTTGCAGCCAACTGGAACATAAATATGAAGGCCAGGTCGATGACAAAGACGCTGTTGTCAATTAGACCATGACCCAGTAGCGCCGCCATGCTTCCCATCAGACCCAGCATAACCGCGAAACCGCTTCTGTCTGTATGTCTCAACCTGCTCAGGGTGACAAGAGCATATCGCCAGAATGCGAACTGTAAGAGCAAAAAGATGATCGGCCCGGCAATACCTAGACGCGTCCAATAGTCCAGTAAGAAATTGTGCGGGTGCGACAGATTAAGGTCCCAGATCGCGTCCGGCCGAACATATTCCCCACTGTAATAATACAGGAACTGATCCAATCCGATTCCGAGAACCGGATGGTCGCGAATGATTTCGATGGCGCTCTCCCATAGCCTGATACGTAGAAAGCTGGTGCCGCTGGTGAAGTCAAGTATGTTGGCAAAACGCGCCGAAACCCCCGTCAATATGGCCAATCCAGCCGCAAGCGCAGCCCCGAAACCCAAGATCGGGACGATTGCCCTTCGCCGGGCGTAAGCGATCAGCGCTGCCGCGCTTCCTATGGGGATTCCGAGAACTATCGCCCCCACACTCTGCGTCAAGAGTGCGGTAATGCCCATGACGAGCAGCGCCGGCGCCCAGACGAGACGCGCACGCGCGCTCTGCCCGACCAGCAGCAGCGCCAGCGCAAACGGTATCGACCGGCCAAGTAATAGGCCAACATTATTGGGCGAGCCATATACTGAAATGAGTCGACGCGCGCCCTCTTCTGCGACTATGACATCGTTTCCCGAGAAATATCGCAACAAGCCGATGACGCAGACCAATACTGAAGCGCCGATAAGCGCGGCGACGCAGTGCAGAATAGTTCGCCTGGACGGACGCAGCGCTCTGAATATCACATAGAAGAGCAGCGGCTCCACAACGAGCGCGCGCAGTTCTGTCGTCGCCACATCCGTATAGCGCGCCCAGCTCAGCGACAGAACGGCGACAAGCGCGATCCCGGCCACCGCTACGTCAATGATGTTGATCTGCGAGAATAGCGACTTGAGTCTTAGCGGATAGTTGCTGTTTGCCATTTGATACTGCTCGCCCAGCCAGACGCAAAATCTAAAGAAACCTGAGACTGACGTGATCAGTATCAGGATTTCCACCATTGGAAAAGCAAACCGATACAACTCGACTGGCGTTAGAAAGAAGGGCGCCCAGAACAGTGTCAAGATCAAACCCGTTTCCAGGCGATGGAAGATCAATAAGAACAGGACCAGCCCCGAAATAATTGTCAAGAAAAACGAGGGTGACAAATAAAGGACGCCGCCGGTTGCCAGAGCGATCAGGATATTAATCTCGTCGCGGACGAAGAGGGCAGGTCTGTGACTTGTCCATGTCCAGGTCATGGCAAAGAGCAGCGCCAGAGACGCGACGCTGCTGATCGCCAGGTGGGCTGTTGCGGACAGACCAGCAAACACCAGCCCGACAGCAGGGATCCAGCGGCGCCAAGGCGAGGTGGCAAGGGTCAACAATACGATGGACAGCGACAAGAGCGTCGCAATAGCGCCGAGCGCAATCTGCCGATCGAAGGCGAATGATAGATTGCCTGAACTGACGGCGTATCCGGCGATCGCCCAACGATCCCAGCCGCGATCTGCCACAATGCGCAAGGCATGTTGCCCGAGGGACAAGTTGCGTGCGACGGGCAGCAAATTCTGTTCCGGACCGCGCGAGTTGCTTCGGAGGAAGATATAGCTGTTCCCGTCTGAGTCATGGGCTGTCGCATTTGACGGGATACCGTCGACAGTCGGATACAAGAAGGCTATATAGTCATCCTCGCGCAAGAGCATGGCGAGATCTGTACCGTAGAAGTCGAGTTCGAGCTGACTGTCGCTGGTCTCCAGCCAGCCGATGTCCGCTCCTAACTCGCTGAATTGCCAGACGCCACTGTAGCGGGCATGTTCTGTGCGCGCATGGAACAAACCGTTCTGCGCCACGGCGGGAAAATCATAGCCTTGCACGGCCGTCAACAATTCGGAGGGCTGATCGTCCGGTCCAATCAGCGCGAATCCCCACTGGGCGTTGGCGCTTTCTACATTGGGCTGCCAATGGTGTAAGAACATCGCGCCTAGCCAGGGAAGCTCGCGGTGGGCGCGGTCGAATGCCTGCAGCGTATAGACGATCTGCTCACTCGGAGTGGCGCTACCCCAAATGGACGAATCGCCCGCCCAATCAGCCGGCAATGAATTCCAGCCCCAGTGGCTCGCCCAAAGCGGTGTATGCCCATCATTATGAGCTAGCATCACTTCGCGCAAGGCAACAATCCGGGAGAAGTTCAGGATGCTACCATCAACGCGGCGATCCAATGGGGATGTTGAGAATCCGTAGGGCTTTCCCGCCACGATGTCCATGAGTTCCGCTGCGCCGAGTTGATACATCGCGTCGAGATACAGCAGGTCGCTGATGTTTTGACCGCCACGCTCGGTGGTCGGGGCCAAGGCCGCTGCGATTATTTTCGCGCTTGCGTCCTCGGCGCGGATTGCCTGCCCGCCAGCGGCGAGCAGAGCCAGATAATCAGCTGGTCTGGGCGGAAGCGATCCCCAGGCGTCGCCGAGGTTCGGCTCGTCCCAGATCTGATAATAATTTACGGAGTCGCCATAGCGCCGCGCGAAGCGGCCAGCGAAACGCGCGAAATCGGCGAGAGACTGCGGCGGCGCTGTCACCGTCGCCTCTATTCCCGGCGGCGATATGCGCGCCCACTGGGGCGAGTGCATGAGCACGATTACAGGTTCCAAACCCGGGTAATCGCCCAGAACATTGAAGATCTCGTCCCACTGCGCCCAATCGTATTGGCCCTTGCTAGGCTCAATTTCATCCCAATAGACGAATTGTCGTAGCCACACAAAACCTGATTCGCCAATAAGCGCGAGATTTGCATGCAGGCTGTCAAGCTCATACTGACGCAAGTCAACATTTACGCCAGGCCGGTGCGTCAGGAAGGGGAGATTCTGATCAACCGTTGGATCAACATAGCCGCGAAGTTCGAAATCACGAAAGTGAATTGTGCCGAGGGTGGCTATCAAGCTGCCCGAAAGCAGCAGCAAACTGATAATGATCAGTATCAACTGTCGCATTATCGCGTCCAAACCGGATTGCTTGCGCCACCGTCAAAACTTATCTGGCGGCCTTGGCCTGATTCTATGTCGACCAACCAAATGTTCCCCAGATACACGACAGCGATGTGCCGCGAATCCGGACTCCAGCTCATGTCGGTTGCGGTCAGACCGAAGTCGCTTTTGCGAATGCCGGATTGATTGGCGTCGGGAAAGATCACTTTCTGGTTGCTGCCGTCGCGATCTGCCACAACGAGGTCGTACTCGCTGTAGATGCTATTGTACGGTTCGCGCGCCTGCAACCAGGCCAGGTAGCTTTCAGAGCGTTCGGCGCCCGGCAGCGCAATCCTCGGGGAAAACTCTGAAGCCGCCCACATCCCGACAGCCCGTCTCATTGTCGCCTGAAATTCGCCATTGGCGCCAAGGATCGCGAGATCAAATACTGGACTGGTTGTGGCGGGTTCACTGGCCAGCGGGCCGCCATGGGCTGTGGCGGAAATATAGTCCCCGCCGGGGGACCAAGACACCTGCGAGAGCCATACCCAGGAACCGGACGTATTAAACTCCGGATACTTCAGCAAAGTTCTAACTTGTTTGCCTTCAATCTCAATTACGCCCACACTGTCGGCCTTGACCCAGGCGAGCCTGTCCCCGCGAGGCGACCAAGCAAAGTTGGTCCCCCACCATCCAAATGGTCCTCCTGCATGTTCCCCAATGATCTCCTGGATGGAAAGCGTACGACCCGTTTGACGGTTGATCTGCATCAGCCACAGGTTGTTAAGAGACTTCCATGGCGCGCGCCCCTGGCCTCGTTCGCCGGTCGAATAGGCAATTGTATTGCTGGTTCTTGGCCGCCATTCTGCAAAGAGAACGTCGGTTGGCGCCAACTTGACGGGCTCGTCGTCGTCATCGAGGGATACCATCCAGAGTTCGTTAAAAAACTTTTCTGTTTTGCCGCTTGCCACAGTGTAAAGCAGAAGCGATCCGTCGGGGCTGGCCGCAAATACCAACGAGTCCAGATTCTGGCTATTGCGCATGGCGCGCTTATTCAGGGTGTTGTCACGAATGCTCCAGGCAGTCCCGTTGTTGATATAGCTTAGCCTTCCCGCAAGCTCGAATGGTTCGACTGAACGCGCGGGCCCTACAAGCACGATTTCGTCACGTGGTTCGGTGAGGATCGTAGGTTGCCCAATGAGGCTCCGACCGGACTCGACATCGTCTTCAACGGTGACGCGATAGCAGGCTTCCTGCATGCCGGTCCTGCCGTTCTGGCTCAATCGTTCTTGCCCGGGGGCGATACCCTCGTAGGGAATCTGCTGACGCTGGAAGGGCAGGCTCTCGCGCTGGCAGACTTGCTCTTCTCGTACTCGGCGCACCGTAACAAGCATTCCGTCCGCGAGTTGAAGACCAAGGGGATGACTGACTCGATCCAATTCACCCAGGACGATTTTGGCGTTCGCCAGCAGTTCATCGACAGATACCCGATAAGCGAAAGTAAAAGTCTGTGTTTTTCCATCGGCAAACAAGGAAATGTTCACCGTTACTTCTTCAACTGGCGCTCGACACGCGACCAGGACAAGCAATACAAACGCCAGCGAGCAAGAGCGGATCAATATACTGGTCCTCTTGGAATCCGTTGATGATTACCTATATATCGTAGTCGATTTTCGTGTGAGGACAAATAACCTTGGATGCAAGCCGCTTAGAGTTATCTTGGTTTCCGATACCGTTCGCCAGTTTGATTGAGCGATGCAGTTTCGAAGCAATTTGACCTCATGTGTCAGCAGAATAAGTATTGCGTCTGGCTTGGAAACTCGACAGGCTTCTCGCAGCAAGGCCGGATACAGCCGAAGATTGTCAGCATGAGAACCAACGTGCCCGCCAAAGGGCAAGTCGGCGTAGATACGATCAATAGCGCCCGAAGGCAGCGGCGTATTACTAGCGTCAGCCTGCAAGAGAACAACTCGATGCTTCGTGCCGGACGCGCATAGATTGCGTCCGGCAGCGCCTAGGGTTGTGGCGCTGTTGTCGATCGCGAGCAATTGACCCGATGCTTTGCCAAGGGCATGTTCCACGAGAATAGTTCCGGATCCGCAGCACATGTTAAGGACTCTCTCTTGCGCGTCTCGTGACCGGATCTGGGTCATGGCGTAAGCTACTGTCGCGTTCAGCGCGCCTGGCATATTGATCACGCGCCAATCGCGCTTTGACAGCGGACGCGATCCGAGGCGAACGAGAACTTCCCAAGCAGACCGGTCAATTGGTCTTACCAGGCGCAAATAGAGTTCACCTTTGTTTTCTCCCGCCAATTCAACGCCGAGTAACTTTGCCAATTCTTCCTTCAAACGCGTTATCACCTGGGAGTTCGCTCCGGCGGCGCCAATACCCATTCTGGGATTTTGCCGGGTCCAGTCACGCTGGGCAGCCCGCAAGATACCGGTCAGGCGAGTGAGATGCTGATGACCAAGCAATGCTCTTGGGCGAGGGACCTCGAATCGATGTACGTCGTACACCGCAATTGCGGACCGGAGCGTTAGGAGCGGTCGCGAGTCGCCAGCAAAGCGAAAGCGGAGGTGTCCCGGTCTAAGGGTCTTTACACTCTCAGGAATTGTGCCGTCATACGAATTGAGTTCGTCCATCGCGAACGCTTCCAAACCGGGAATGCATTCCAACTCGAATTCGCAGGAAAGGCTAGCCCGCTTGCGCATCTGTGCTTGTTTCCCTGTTTTCACGTTCTGGAATTAACCTGCATTCGCATGACGTTTCCGCTGAGCCAGTCCCGACGAGATTGCCAATTGGCCGGCGCAAGTATTATAGCGCAGCGCCTGAATGGCGGCGCAAACACGGCCCTGGTATTTTTGCCGGATAAGGCTGCGAACTAGTTGACAAGGGGCATGTGTAGTAGAATAACGCGCTAGTCATCCGTACGCGCTCAAGCGCGCAATCGTTCTAATTTCAGTGTTTGTGGGACTAATCGGCTGGAGTATCAATGAAGCTCGCTATACTCACGTTCCTGGCAGTGATTGCCACTGTCGTCAGCGCCCAAGACACTGGGTCGCCTGATTCAAACGACGGCGAGGCCCCAACCGTAGAAACTGCTGTGCCGGGCATGAATGATGCGGATGACGGCATTGTTGTCGCGCTCGCGACTCCATTCTTGCAGGACGATCTGCATTTGCTGGTGGGTAACGTGCAGCGACCCAATGCCATGGTCTGGTTTGAGGATTATCTCTATACCGTCTGCAACGGCGACTGGACGATTTATCAGATCGATGATCGGAATGGCGATACCATCACATACGTTTTTGGTATCAAGAATGGCCACAGCATGCTCATGGAGAGCACTGAAGAGGGCTTCGACCTGTGGGTCCCGGATCCCGAAAGCGAGACGCTGTGGAAGGTCAACCAAAACCGGCTTGCTCCAGTAAGCGTGTTCGACCAACTAGCGGCGCCTTGGGGTATAGCCCGAATGGACGAAGACTCGCTTCTGGTGACCGACACCAGGGAAAACGCCATCATTCAAGTGACCGAGGCGGGCGAAGCGCTTACCATCGCTTCAGGATTACGGTCGCCAACCGGCATCGCCATCGACGAATCGCGGATCTATTTTGCGAACGGCGGTAGCGCGCGTCGTGGCATAGAGTGGATGCAGATAGAGGAAGACGGCGCGATCTCAGGGCCGAAGCCCTTGGTGAACGGCCTGCAAAACACGACCAACATCATCCTCGGCGATGACGGGCTGCTGTATTTCGGTTACGCGCTGGGCACGCGCGCGGTTGTTGGGCGCATCAATCCCGAACACTGCCTCGAGCATGGCTGTAGCGGGGACGAGACGGAAATGGTAGTCTTCTCGGATATTCCGGCGCCAGTGACTCTGGCGCTCTCGCCCGACCTGCGGCTCTATTTGCACAGCCGATTCCGCCCGGAAGTCTACTGGGCGCAGTTGCCAACTTGACTATCACTAGACGGTATGATTAAGTTGACTCCTTGCTTTCGATAGCAAACTTCAGATAGTAGTTGCTGACTTGCTCGGGCATGGACAGCGTCAAGAGCCAACCATTCTCTTCCGTAGACTGACGGCGAATATATCCGCGCTCGTATAGTTTTGAATACTCGCTTCCAGCGTAATAGGGTAGCAGCACCTCAAGCGTTGTATCGCGCTCGGCCAAGACGTCTCGCATAGTCGACAGCAAGTCGGCAATACCCTCGCCATCTATAGCGGAGACAGCGACAATGCTGCGGTAATTGTCGACGAGCGGCAACTGTGGAAGCGCGCCGTCTAGCAGGTCAATCTTGTTCAATACCAGAATCCGGGGCATGCCGGAGGCGTCAATTTCCGCCAGCGTATCTTCCACCGCGTCGATATGTTGCAGGGCGTTTGGATGACTAATATCGACAATGTGCAAGAGCAGATCGGCTTCTACGACCTCTTCAAGAGTCGCGCGGAAGGCGGCAATCAACGTGGTCGGCAGCTTCTGGATGAAGCCGACGGTATCGGTTAGCAGGACGTCCGAGTGATTGGGCAAAGAAATGCGCCTCGTCGTAGGGTCAAGCGTCGCAAAAAGCTGATCGGCGGCGTATACATCGGAATCCGCCAGCGCATTCAGCAGGCTCGATTTTCCGGCGTTGGTATAGCCCACTAGCGCTGCCAAGGGCAATCCGGAGCCCTGGCGCCGGGCTCGATGCAGACTGCGGTGCGAGCGTACTTGTTCGAGCGCGGTCTTTAGCTTGGTGATCTTGCGGGTGATCTCGCGCCGATCGACTTCGAGCTGGGTTTCGCCTGGACCGCGCAAACCGACGCCGCCAGATCCGCCTCGCGCGCCCCCGCCCCCGGCCTGTCTGGCGAGGTGCGTCCACTGCCGCGTCAAACGCGGCAAGCGATACTCATATTGCGCCAGTTCAACCTGCAGCGCCCCTTCGCTGGTTCGCGCGTGCTGTGCGAATATATCCAGAATCAATGCCGAACGATCCAGCAGCCGAATCGTCTCTCCGAGCTGTTTTTCCAGTTCGCGCTGGTGACGCGGAGAGAGTTCTTCGTCGAATACGATGACGTTGACGTCGACAAATGAAATCTCGTCCAGAATCTGCTCGAGCTTGCCCGATCCGATGAAAGTCTTGGCATTGATCTTCCGCAGGCGCTGAAATGTTTGCCCGACGACCTCAAGTCCGGCGGTTTCGGCGAGGAGCGCAAGCTCACTTAAGGAATCCGCTACTGAAAATGGGGCGGCTACCCGCTGCACCTCGATTCCGACCAGATAGGCGCGTTCGGCATGTTCGTTTGCAATTAGCTCAGGTTTCGACATGTTGTTCCAACTCGCTGTTTTCGAGATTAGCTTGAATCACCTGATCATCCAAATCACCAAGCGCGGCCAACATCGCGCTGCGCGCGCGTTCAGCGTACGCTTGCCTGCGTTGAGCCTTGTTTTTGATCTTGACCGATAGCGGCGGCAATATGCCCAAATTTGCTTTCATAGGTTGGAATTCTTTTGGCGGGCAATTCGTCACGTAGTGACACAGGGCGCCCAACATTGTCTCTTGCGGTGGCGCCCATGCGCGCAAGCCAGTCAGTTGTCGCGACAGATTTAGCGCGGCAATGTAGCCAGTGGCCGTATTGCCGACATAACCTTCGACGCCGGTTATTTGACCGGCAAAATACAGATTTGAATTCTGACGAAACTGCATTGTCGCATGCAGGAGCGCCGGGGCATTCAAAAAAGTATTGCGGTGCATTTGACCCATGCGAATAAACTCGGCATTTTCCAGCCCGGGAATGAGCTGGAGAATCTCTTTCTGCTGTTTCCAGCGGATGTTAGTTTGGAAACCAACGAGATTATATAGCGTGCCAGCGAGGTTGTCTTGCCGCAACTGAACGACCGCATATGGGCGGCGTCCCGTGTGCGGATCGGTCAAACCGACCGGACGCATGGGGCCAAACGACAGCGTATCGTCGCCGCGCTTCGCTAATTGCTCAATCGGAACACAGCCCTCAAAAAAGTTCGCGTCTTCACGCTCGAAGTCGCGTAGCTCTATCGTCTCCGCGCTTTTCAGGGCATGTACGAAGCGCAGATATTGATTTTTGTCCATGGGACAGTTTATATAGTCGCCGCCGGTACCGTCGCCTCTTCCGTAGCGATTGCCCGAGAAAGCGCGCCCCATATTGATGCTGCCGGCGTCTACAATAGGGGAGATGGCGTCGTAAAAGTATAGGTAGTCTTCACCGGTATATCGCGCAATCTCTTTGGCCATCGCGGGCGACGTCAACGGACCCGTTGCGACGATCGCGGGCGCATCCGCGGGCAATTCGGTTGCTTCCTCTCGTATCACCTCAATATCGGGATGGCGATTCAATGTTTCCGTGACGCCGTCGGCGAAGCGCAGCCGGTCTACGGCCAATGCGCCGCCGGCCGGAACGGAAGCAGATTCGGCACAGCGCATGAGCAGCGAACCCAGCATTTTCATTTCCGCCTGTAAGATTCCTGTCGCGCGATCTGGCAACTTGGAACCAAGGGAATTGCTGCAGACCAATTCCGCCAATCGGTCGCTGACGTGAGCGCCGGTCGATCGCTGGGGTCGCATTTCGTATAACAAAACGTGATGTCCGCGTTCCGCCAATTGCCAGGCGGCTTCGCAACCTGCCAATCCGCCGCCGATGACTGTCACGGTATGTTTCATTTGGGCTTCTGTCCTTTAGAGCCGACGGATGATAATTGAGGCGTTTTGCCCACCCAAGCCGAAGCTGTTGGACATAAGGGTATTGATGCCCGGGACTTCACGCGCGTGATTCGGCACATAGTCAAGGTCGCACTCGGGATCCGGCGTGTCGTAGTTAATGGTAGGGTGCAATAGCTCGCGCTTTAGAGACATCAAGCAGGCGGACAATTCCAGAGAACCGCATCCGGCCATCGCATGTCCAATCATGCTTTTGGTCGAGCTTACCGGGATGCCGTAGGCGGATTCGCCAAAGACGCGCTTTATCGCCTTTGTTTCGATCAAGTCGTTGGCGGCTGTCGATGAACCATGGGCATTGATGTATTCAATCTCCGTCGGCTCAACCCGAGCATCATCCAAAGCCCACTGCATGGCCCGCTGGGCGCCCGCGCCCTCAGGATTGGGCGCGGCAACATGATAGGCGTCGGACGAGGACGAATACCCCAGGACCTCGGCGTAAACTGGCGCGTCGCGCTGCCGCGCATGTTCCAGGCTTTCGACAAGAAAGACGGCGCCGCCTTCTCCCAGCACAAAGCCAGAGCGATCGGCGTCAAAAGGACGGCTGGCGGCAGCTGGATTATCGTTGTAGCCCCGGGTCAGGGCGCGCGTGGCGCTAAAGCCGGCGAGAATATAATCAAACATAACGGCGTCAACCGCGCCCGCAATCGCGACATCGCATCTGCCAAACTGTATCAGATCTGTCGCGGTGCCCACGGCTTGAACGCCGGTGGCGCAGGCGACCGATGGCGTAATCAATGGACCGACAGCGCCCATCATGCGGCTAACATAGTGGGAGGGCATATTGGGCAGCGCGTTGATAATGCTCATCGGGTTGGCGCGCTTGTAATCGGAGTCGCGCCAGTCGCGGATCCCCGATTCGCCGATTTCGTAGCTGCCGAGCGTCGTGCCAAGTATCGTCGCTACACGGTTGCCTATTTCGGCAATATCCTCTATCTGGAATCCGGCGTCCTCTACGGCCTGGGCAGCCGCCACGATGGCAAACTGTGACGCGCGCCCCATTCGGCGCGCTTGCTTGGGAGGAATATACTGTGAAGAATCAAAGTTAAGGACTTCGGCGCCGATCTTGACGTTTAGGTGTTCTGTCTCAACGTTACGCAGGTGGCGTACGCCCGATTGACCCCGCGCAATGGCTTCCCAAAACTCGTTTTTTGCCCCCAAAGGAGAAACGACGCCGAGTCCGGTGATTACGACCCGCTTGCGATCATGTCGCGTCAATTGCATTTTGCGAGACTCCGCTAGAGGACGACTCCTGCAATATTCCGCTGCGGATCGCGCCAATGACGTTTTCTTGCACCGCAGTGCGCGCTTGCCTGATCGCGTTTTTGATGCCGATCGCGGAGTTCTGCCCGTGTCCAATAATGACAACACCGTTGACACCCAAAAGGGGCGCGCCTCCGATTTCGGACGTATCGACCCGGCGACGGATGCGGTTGAAGGCTGGCCGCGCCAGAGCGCCGCCAAGCAAGGAAATCACATCGCCGCGAAGCTCTTGGCGAATCAACGTTACGACATAATGGGTCGTCGCTTCAAACATCTTTAGCACAATATTGCCTACGAATCCGTCCATCACAATGACGTCGGCGACTGAACCCATGAGCTGAACCGGTTCGACATTGCCAACGAAGTTCAGCTTGCTTCGCGTCAGGATATCCGACGCTTCGCGAATGAGCAGGTTGCCCTTTGTATCTTCCGCACCATTGGAAAGCAGGGCAATTCGCGGCTGCGGGTAATCGAGTACGCGCTGCGCATAGATGCTGCCCATCACGGCGAACTGAGTGACCCACTCGGGTTTGACATCAGTATTGGCTCCGACGTCAAGAAAAATCATCCGATGATTGTTGATAGGAAACAAGGCCGAGAGCACCGGTCTTTTGACACCCGGGATGCGGCGCAAGGTTTTCAAAGTCGCGATCGCGTGCACAGCGCCAGTATTGCCCATCGTAACAAAGGCATCGGCTTCGCCTGTCTTGACAGCGTCAAGCGCAGCGTGAATCGAAGATCGTGCTTTGGACTTAAGCACATCCGCCGGTTTCTCGTCCATGGCGATGTCCTTGGGCGCATGCAGGATCTCTACATTGCCGGCGCTGACCTCGTGCTTTTTTAGCTCGTCTTCAATTGTTGTCTTGTCGCCCACGAGGACAATCGTATCGCCAAACTCGTTCGCGGCCATAACGCCCCCGGCGACGTCCGCAATTGGACGAGTGTCCGTACCCATCGCATCCACAGCAATGCGCATGTATCCGAGACTTTCTTTAGAATCAGCCAAATTCGACAAGTGCTAATAATAGGACAGGAAGGGGGCTGGCTCAAGATCAATTAAGGATAATGTGGGAACTACGCAAAGGATTGACATTGAAGGCCAAAACCATGTACTATTCGCAACAAGTTGCCCTGATGGCGGAACTGGCAGACGCGCACGGTTGAGGGCCGTGTCCTTAACGGGGTGGAGGTTCGAGTCCTCTTCAGGGCATCTCGAATGGCTCGCCGCGGTTGGCGGGCTTTTTTGTTGCGCTCAATTTGAAGCAGATGTAAACTGCCATTGAAGAATCTGGCTCTTGACTAAGGACGCTTGCATGAGTGAATCCACTGATGCTATATTGCGCCGCGCTCACGAGTTGATCGAAAACGATCAGCTTGAGCAGGCGGAAGAAGTGCTGGCGCCGTTGCTGGAGACAGAGAGTAATAATTCTGCGCTCTGGTGGGTGTATGCTCATGCCGTCTCTGACAGCGCAATCGGTGTTGCCGCGCTCGATCGTGTGTTGGAGCTCGACCCAACGTATCCCGGGGCGCGTGAATTAAAAGCGGAGGTCCTTTCAGCGCAAGGTCTGCTGGCCAGCGATCTGGATCCTGAACAGGAATTGGCAAGCGCGCAGTCATCAATTGTTGACGAAGGTGACATTGATGACTGGGAATCGATTAAACCCGTGATAGAAGACACCTCTGCGAATCCGGGCGCGGGGCGTGGTTTCGTTCTGATTATCGTGGCGCTTCTGGTATTGGCATCTGGCGCCGTGCTCGTTCTTTCGGGAGCGATTGATATTAATGAGATCCTGTCGCTGTTTAGCCAACCAACGAACGAACCGGTCATTGTTGTGGCCGTGTCCACCGTTGAAGTAACCGAGACTGATTTGCCCTCGCAGCCCGAAGCGACCAAAGAACCGACAGCAACCGCGTCCGCGGTCGCGCCAGCGGCAACCGATGATCCGACGTCGGATCCCGCTTCGGATCCCACGTTTGAACCGACACTGGAGCCTACAGCCGAAACGGAAGCGGAGACGGACCCCGCTGCTACGGCTACGTTAACTGCCACCGCAGCGCCCACCTTGTCCGCCACCGAGTTAGCGACGCTCGTTGGTCTTGTCGGCGAGCAGATCCCCGATTTTCCGATAGATCCGTCTCGCAGTAGCGTAAGAGAGACCCAACTCGGCATGACCTTTGATATTCTAGTTTGCGCGGAGCCGGGTCCGGAATTCAATGTTCGGCTCCAAGGGGTCATGGATGCGGCGGTGAGTGTGTCCGATAGTATCCCGCCACAGATCGCGGCCTTTGCCGTGAGCTTGGTAAATTGTGCAGACCCAAACGCCAGCGTGCGGACTATTGGCGTGGAGCGCAGCGTCCTCGATGATTTCGCCGAGGAGAAGATCGACGCCAAGACTTTCCAGAGAGCTTGGCGCCCCTTGACATAACAGCATACTCATCCTTACCGGGTGTTGGCGACGCCTTGCATCGCGGCTATCCTATTGTCCGCCAACAATCACAATGTCCGGTGTTCGGCCATCGACGCTCTATATGCCAGAGCTTGCAGATTCTATGGCCTATCGCCACTTCAGTTTTGAAATGATCAAGAGAAGCCCCATGACCGACGGACGCAAAGTCATCAGCAAGAATCGCAAGGCGCATCGAGATTATTTGATCAAAGAACGCTATGATGCCGGATTAGCGCTCCTGGGATCGGAGATCAAATCGATTCGCGGGCATCGTATCAGCATTGGCGAGGGATTCGTTCAAGAGAGGGAGCGCGAACTGTGGCTGATGAATACGCATATCGCGCCATATGAGCAGGCGCGACACTTCGGCCATACCGATCCGCGGCGACCGCGCAAGCTCCTGCTGCACCGACGCGAGATCAACCGGATCATCACTCGTATTCGGGAGAACGGCATGACCGCCATTCCGCTGCAAATTTACCTGGAGCGCGGCCGGGCAAAAGTAGAGATTGGCATCGCCAAAGGCAAGAAGCGGTATGACAAACGCGCCGACTTGGCAAAGCGTGACGCCGATCGTCAAATCGCCAGGGCGCTCAAGGAGCGCTAGCCGATCGGCGGCGTCACACGGCGGTTGAATGGCCTCCTGGAGGATGTTAGAATCGCCACACGTGACAGCGCTTTCCAGAGACTAGACCAAACTATGGCAAATATCTACAACAGCAGGCCGCGCGTATTGTCCGGGATTCAGCCATCAGGCAACTTGACCATCGGCAACTACCTCGGCGCCTTAAAGCAATGGGTGGAAGTGCAGCGGGACTATGACTGCTTTTACTGCGTAGTCGATCTCCACGCCATAACCGCCGGGCAAGATCCCGTCGAGCTGCGACAGAAAACCCGCGAAAGCGCAGCCATGTACATTGCTGCCGGGATTGACCCGGAGGTCTCCACGATTTTCGTACAGTCGCATATACCCGCGCACTCCGAACTGGCATGGATGTTGACCTGCATGGCGCCCCTGGGATGGCTGCAGCGTATGACGCAGTTCAAGGACAAGGTGGGAAAGCAGAACCAGGAGTCGATTGGCGCCGGGCTGCTCAATTATCCTTCGCTGATGGCAGCGGATATTCTGCTTTATCACGCAGATCTGGTCCCGGTTGGCGACGATCAAAATCAGCACCTGGAATTCACGCGCGACCTGGCGCGGCGCTTCAACCATCTTTATGGCGAGACATTCACCTTGCCCTCGGTGATGAATCCGCAGGCCGGCGCACGCATCATGGGCTTGGACAACCCGACAGCGAAAATGTCCAAGAGCGAAACCTCGGATAATCATGCCGTCTTCCTGCTCGATGACGTGTCGCGCGCCCGCAAGAAAATCATGCGCGCCGTGACTGATTCATATCGCGACATACGCTTCAGCGACGAACCGGAGCGCGCCGGCGTCAACAACTTGCTGACCATTTATCAGGCGATCAAGGACGAGTCGCGCGAAGAAATCGAGGGAGACTTTGCCGACAAGGGATATGGCGACTTGAAGAAGGCTGTCGCCGAGGCCGTTGTTTCGACCCTCGAGCCCCTGCAAGCGCGCTACAACGAACTGATGAACGAGGCGGGTTACCTGGATTCCGTGCTGAAGCTGGGTCGCGAAAAGGCTAGCGCCGTCGCCGAGCCGACGTTGAAGCTCGCGCAGGATCGCATGGGATTCCTGGCGCCGTCTTGACCAAGACCGCTGGCTGATTTAAAATAATCACTCAAGCCCCATTCGTCTAGTGGCCTAGGACGTGGCCCTCTCAAGGCCAAAACAGGAGTTCGAGTCTCCTATGGGGCACAATCGTTTCAATCAATTGTCGAACTGTTTTGCGAATACGCCGTCCACGACTGTGGAATGGCGAGACCGATTCTCGGTCTGACCAAGCGCGATTGCTGTTGCCGCCCATAGAAATTGCCCAAAAAGCGATCTATTCCAGGCGCAAGACTCTATACTTATCATTCACGCGCCGATTGACGGCAGAAAATCGCTGCGATGAAGTAACCCTATAGAAACAGATGTATAAAGAGTTAAATGTGCGTCGCCGTTCCTATCTCTCAGTCTGATGCTCGATCCCAGGTCCATATAGACCCTGAATCGACAACGGGAGGCCAGCGCGGATGAGCGCTAGTTACTTGATCCCGGCCGAACGAGTCCAAACAGAAATCGTCATCAAGAAGTCGCGATTCATTTCCACCGTGCAACTGGCGGCTTCTGTGCAAGAAGCGCGCGCTGTTATCGCTGGTGCGCGCGCGGAAATGCCGGATGCGCACCACCATGTTTACGCTTTTCGCGTCGGCTTCGGGAAGTCGGTGACGGAAGGCATGAGCGATGACGGCGAACCGACGGGCACATCGGGTCCGCCTACTCTTGCCGTGGTCCGCGGTTCGGGAGTCGGCGACATCGCCTTGGTGACGGCGCGCTACTTTGGCGGTACCAAGCTTGGGACTGGCGGATTGGTCCGCGCCTATACCGAGTCGGCGCAAGCAGCGTTGTCACTGTTGAAAACGGAATTAAAGGTCGAGAAGCGAGTGGTTGGTCTCGAGATGCCCTATTCGCTATACAATACTGTCAAAAGGCTAATCGCGACCTACCGTGGAGAAATCCAGGAAGAAGAATTTGCGGCCCAGGTTCTTATTATCGTGAGATTCGCCGCGGATGAATTGCCGGCGTTTTCCGCGGACCTGCAAGAGCGCAGCTCGGCCCAGGTTTCAGTAGTTGACTTATCGCAGCTTTAGCCCGACATGCTCGAAGCAATGTAGCGCCTCAATTGCATTAGCGCGCTATGCGATGGCGCGATGCTTTCCGCCCGCTCGACAAACTGTTTCGCATCGTCTAGCTGATCATTCTCTATCAGATAGCTGGCAGTTTGCGCCAACAAGGAAACATCGTTTGGGAATTCGGCGATGCCGGCATTCAGCGTCAGGATGGCTTCGTCGCGCATCATGCGCGTCCACTGGATCTGCGCCATACCCAAGACGATCCGAGGATGATTCCCGGCTCGATTCTTTGCTTCGTTTAGTACCTCGATGGCGCTGTCATTATCGCGCCAGTTCAAATAGCAGCGCGACAATGTGACATAGAGGTCTATCATTCGCGGCGCGATTTCAATGGCTTCTTCCAGCAGTTCCACATCGCTTTCGCGTATGGACCGCTTCGCGTTGAGCAATACTTTTATCTCGGCGAAACTCTGCTCAAAATCCGGCCGATCGGCAGACAGTTCCAGCCTCTGCAATTCAAGTTCCAATTCCTCATCAACAGCTTCTGTGACGCGCCGGCATTCTTGCAGTTGTTGCTTGGCGAACTGGGAGTTGCCATCGACGATGGCGAGCCGCGCCAGATTAGCGTACAGGTAAGGGTTTGCAACGGGCTCGACAATTGCGTTCTGCAAAATCTGATAGGCCGGCGTCAATGATTCGGCATCGGCCAACCTCTCGATGATCTCGCCCAGGTATGTAGAATTCTCATCGCGACTGACCAATTGCTCGAAGTAGTCCCACATCTCGAAGTCTTCAATATCAATCATGTACATCAACGCCAGTTGCAGGGCCTGTAAATTGTCGGGTTGCGATTTCAGCAATGTCTTTAACGCGCCGATGATTTCGCAGGGAATCTGCTCGCTTTCGTCGATATCGTCGGGGTCAATCAGCAGCACGTCTTCAATCAGCCAATCGTTCGTTTCGGACACCATTAAGAGCTCGGCATATTTCCAGTACAGCGCCGGGTGCTCAATGCCGGTTTCCAGCGCGCGTTGGCAAGCGTCGATCGCCTCCGATGCGTTCCCGGCGCCGAGGAGAATCTCGATCAATGTATACCATAGGCTCGGTTCCGCATTGTTTGCCGCTAGCTCCTCAAGCATCCTCAGCGCGCGGTCGACATGGCCCAATCTGCTTAGGCCCAGCGCTGCCAACGCCCGGCCGCGCGCGGCCGCGCCGTCGTCCCCAAAGGCACGGTTGACAAGCGGAACGATGACCTCTCCTTGCTCCTCCAGACCCAATTGCATTATCTGTTGGCAGGCCATTCCGAGGCACCAAAAGGCGAAATCGGATCCAATTTCGTGGCAGATCTTGGCCAGGGACAGGAATTGTGACTCGATTTCATCGTCTGGCCACTCGACAGCCCAATGACTCAGATAAAGGTCCAGATTCCAGGCGAACAGGTCTTCGAGCATGCTTAGAATAAGGGCGGATTTCTGTTCGAACTTGGGATAATCAATCACAAGATAAAGCGGCGCTTGGTCGAACAGATTCAATACAAGTTCCGCGGCAACTGTCGGCAAAGCCGAAAGGAGCTCCGGAACGCTCTGATAATCAAATGTAAGAACTGGATCAATTTCCGCCTCGACCATGCTCGCGTCGATGTGGAGTTGCAGCTGCGCTCTGGCCTCTTGCAAAGTAGCGGATCCATACAGCGCCAAATTGTCGTCAAGCCCGTCCAGTTCCCAGTCAGTTGGTGAAAACTGGTAATCGTCGCTCGTGATGTCGCTATCATCTTCGTCCGCTTCGATCTTGACAAAACAGCGATATACCTTGATGCCCGGCCACTGCTCCAGCAAGTAGCAGAGGCAGGATGCGATGCCCATCGCGAGGTCGGGCATGGCGTCGCTGATAATCGGATAGACAGCGATGCGAAAGGGGTCTTCTGTATTGATGGTGTCGGACAAGATGGCGGTGCTGCCAAATATCGAGGAAGTTGAGGGACCGGAGGCAGCGCGCCTGCCGATTGATTTCATTCGCTCCGCTGCGTTTAACATGTGTTATGCCTAAAGAAATACACCCCACCGGACGATGGGGTGTATTCTATACTTACTTGTATATTTCAACCAGAAGCGTCGGCTACTGGACGATAGGCACCCGGCTGAAGTCGCCACGGAATACTACGAAGTCGTTATTAAGCCAGCCTTGACCAAAACTGCCTTCGACCAAATACCAACCCCGACCGCGGGAAAGCCCCAATACCGCAAGATGCGATCCGCCGGGAACGCTGGTGATTATGTCATTGTTAGCGCCTGGACCCGTACGAATGTTAAGGCGATGCGTGTTCACCACACAGCGCGGGGTCGGTCCCGACAGCGCTGGAGTCGGCGGGTCGTTCAAGACGCGCGGGCGCCGCAAACTTGCAAAATTGCCGCGGGTCACCGTGTAATGCGAATTGACCCATCCGGGACCTGCCGGGGAGTTCACTTCGTACCACAAGTTGTCGCTGCCAATCGAGATAACCGGCAGTTTGGCTCCCCCAGCCACTGTCGTAATGATGCCGTGGCTTGCGCCCGGACCGCTCCTGACATTTAGATAGCCGGTATTCACAACCAGATGTGGCGTGCCGGGAGCGATAGGATCCGCGGCTTCTTGCCTGCCGATCCTCGGAATACCAGAGAAAACGCCGCGCGGGATGGTATAGTGGGAGTTGACCCAACCGCTTCCCATAGGGCTGTCGACTTGGTACCACAGCCCGCCGCTATCAATTGCGGTAACCGGCAACTCGGTACCCCCAGGCACGTTGCCAATAGCATTGTGGCCCACGCCGGGTCCGGTTCGGACATTTAGATACCCGGTGTTGACGACCAAATGCGCTTGGCCCGGCGCGATCACGGGTACATTGGCCGGTCTCGAATCAATGATTGGGACGCCGGAGAAACTACCCCGGTCAATCGCATAATGCGAATTGACCCAGCCGGGTCCCGTCGGGCCGGATATCTGGAACCAGAGTCTCCCGATGTCGATACCCGTCACCGGTAGCTCGGTGCCCCCTGGAACCGAAGTAATGACGTGATGGCCGACCCCTGGACCGCTACGAATATTTAGGCGGTGCGTGTTGACCACCAAATGTGGCGATTGCGCAAAGCCCGTTAACGGAAATGTCGCTAGCAAAAGCAAAACGACCAACAAGACCAAACCTAAGCGACAGCCAAAGTACGATTTCATACCCCTCCCCCCGTATACAATAAATTGTCTCATTTGGACAAGTGCGGCGAAATATTTCAGCGTGTTTAGCGATTTCAGTATAAGTTCAGGGTTAATTTCGCGCAAACGAATAAACACTGAATTAAGGGGCAATTCCTTATGTCGGCGTCTTCGACGTTAAGTCTATCGAATTTGCCGATGTAGTATACTTGCAAGACGCGCGTGTTCGCGCTGGCCGAGTGTTTTGAAAGAGGCGTCTGCCGGGACTGGCGCGAAAAACAGAACTAAATCCACCTAGATAGACCTGCGCGAAATTGACACCTAGTATGACCTATGTTAAACTGGCGACGTACCTGATACAGGGAGAGGATAGAACATGGCGCTCGCTCAACAAATGCAGACAGCAGTTCATGTGGACAGTTCCGAATTGACGGTAACGCCGGCGGCCGTCACTATCATTAAGGATTTGCTGGAACAGCGCGATATTCCCGAGCACGCTCTGCGCGTATTCGTGACCGGCGGTGGCTGCTCGGGCATGCAATACGGCATGGCGTTTCAGGAATCTGCTGAGGCCGGTGATTCAGTGGTATCAGCCGATGGGGTACGCCTGCTGGTAGATCCAACCAGTATGATGTATCTGCGTGGAGCGACGATCGACTACGTCGATACATTGATCGGCGGAGGCTTTCGCATCGACAATCCCAACGCCGCTTCCAGTTGCGGCTGTGGGCACTCCTTTAAGTCTTCAGATGACCAAAGTGGCGCGGCCACCGAAGGTTGCGGCACCTGTAGCAGCTACTAGAATTGTCATTGATTTGGCAATACTCTACAAACCTTGCCTGCCATTTGGCGGCTTTATGTTCGGTTGTCTGCGATTGAGACTCAGTGACGGATCAAGTTAATTAGCAGACCGACAAGGCCGAATCCAGCGAGCATCACGATCGGGAAAAAAGGCGGGAACTCCGATCGCCGATCGGAGTTTATACCGGCCTCATCATGCGTCGGCTGATCAATGTCGCCGGTGGGAATGGTTGACGGCAAATCTGGAGGACGCGTGAAGGTTGGCAAGGGAGACGCCCTTCTCTCTGTCACTGAACGTCGTGCCGCCCCGTCTTCCGTAGAGATTACCAATACGCGCGAATCGCCACCCGCTACCGCGGCTGCCCCACCGTCATCCGCTTCAAGGTTGCTGTTTCCGTCTGGAACAATGCTGATATCCGCAAAATCGTCCACAACTTGGATGTTGTCTAAATCGCCCGTAACCTCGACCAGTTCCCCGTAGACCCAGGCTCTGCCGCTAGGAGAGGGCTCGTAGCGCAATTCGTACCACTGAAAGTACCGACGCAGAGCCGGATAGATGGCGCCGAAGGAAATCGTCCCCAGCACTTCGCTCTCTAGATCGGGACCGGCGCGAACGTTGATGTTGCCGGCGGTCTCAGGCGCCTGGAGGAAGGTCGGACCCGGCGAAGTCGCTGTCGGAAGGCTGGTAACTGTTGGAGGGAATGGCTCGACGCCTGGCGGCGTCGCGGTCACTAGTCTGACGGTAATCGGTGTGGAGGTCCTTTGCGCCTGCGCGCCCACGACAACATTCGGCGCCGCCAGGATACAGATCAGCACTGCCGAGCTCAGGAACCAAAGCAATTCATACATCTTGAGCATTACGGTCCGTAGCTTGTTACCATGATATTTGATTAATGCTCGTGTTTCTACCTTGCTCGGCGATCACACTGCGATTATCGGCCGAGTTGACCAAAAAACCCTGATATGGTTGATTTCTCAACCCGACCACTTGCCAATCACTCATAGTAAATGGCGGTAAACGCTGCGAAACTGGGCAGTTGACACAGTCGGCGGGTATCCATTCTCCGTTGTAACGGCGGGCGATATGCAGATGAGTCGCTGTTGAATAGCCGCCTTCGCACGAGGGGAAACCCAGGGCATCGCCCGCTTCCACGATCTGCCCCATCTTCAGTGACTCGGCATGGGTGGTGTGCAAATACAAGATTGTCCAGCCGCTTCCCTCATTGCCGTCCAGATCGAGATCCAGAACAACAGCGCCTTTGGAAAGCCTGGCGATCTTGCCGCGAGCGACCGCGGTAACCGGAAAACTGCTCGTATAACAGTAGCGCACCGGACCGGCTTCTTTAGGCGGCGCGAAATCGACCGAAGCCCAAGCGCTGCCGTTTCCCCAGCCGCCGTGATGTCCGCCCGTAAAGCGCCAAACCTCGCCCGGTCGAAACGGCAGGCTCAGCTTGGGTTGTCTCAACTCGGTGGCATCCCCCGGCTCGGCATTTGCAAACGGTTCGCCAAACAGGGCGCGATATGCGAGATAGAAGCCTTCGTCGCCAACATCATGCGCCCAAATCGCTCCGGACGTCATTCTGGCGAAAGCGTGCTGAATCGCGGCAGTGCCTGCGTTTAGATCTCGATGATAAAGCAGGCGGCTGCCGTCGGCGAAATCAACAGTCGCAACGCCGCGATACTTTTTGCCGTAGTATCCATGATTGAGTTGGTCAGCTAACCAGATCAACTGGGCATATAGTCCGGGCCGGTCAATTCCGCCTGACGCTTCCGGCGAGATCAATGGATAACGCAACCGCTCGCCTTCGTCATCAAGGTTCGAAAGTAGCCCGGCCCGGTATTCCAGGAAGGTCAGCAAGACGCGCGGATCGACGCTGAAATCCAACGAAACCCTTTGCACGGTTTCGCTAGCCGACAGGGAGATATTAGCCGTACTGCCGTCCGCTTGACGCGTCACGACCGTGCCGCCCATTTTGCCCAATATGCCAGGCTGAGAATTAACATAACCCTGGACATCAAAAGATTGAGCGCCATAGGAACGCACTAGCCTGCTATCCGGCAGAATAGGAAACGGCGGTCCGTATTCGTCGGGCGGCTCTGGCAGCTTGATAACTTGTCCAACCTTCAGCAAGTCGGGGTTCTGCAAGTCGTTAATCGCCATCAGTGTTTCGATGGACTGCCCGTGAATTGAGGCGATTCTTGATAACGTATCGCCCCAGACGACGACATGCTCCGAAACATTACTCGACGATTGCAGGTTGACTGTTGCGGCGCCGGCGATGGCAGTTGCGTCGGCAAAACGGGATGCCAACTGCGGTGGGAGCGTCGCGGTAGCAGGAATTGCGTCGCGCCTTTCTGACTGCCGCGAATTGCCGGTAGGCGAAAGCTCTGTCTGCGGTTTCTGTAGCGTCGCTGCTACTAATGGCGCGCTCGTCGCTGGCGCACTCTTACCCGAAACAGTTGTCGCGCCTTGCGCGGAAACTGGATTCTCTGTCGAGCCAGAATACGCGCATCCTGAAGCAACGATGAGAAGTAGCATACTGGAAATGATGGACAGTCGCATTGTAATTATTCGTCTGGTACGGTTAGCCTAAGCTGCTCTTGGGCGGTTGCGGCAACAATTGTATACTAATCCAGGATTGAAATACGCGAAACGAGACCAAGGAGTTTCTTATGGCTGCTGCCGACGAAGTCAAGAACATATTTCCAAGCATGGCTGAGCGATTCCTGCCGGAAAAAGCCGACGGCATAAATGCAACGATCCTCTTTGACCTTAGCGGAGACAATGGAGGCATGTTTTGGCTCAAGATCAGCAGTGGATCGATCGAACACGGAGAAGGCGAAATCGGCGACCCTGCGATGACCTTGAAAGCAAGCGCTGACGACTGGCACGCGGTCTCCACCGGCCAACTGAATGCGATGCAAGCATTCATGACCGGTAAGCTCAAGATTCTTGGTGATATGAGCCTGGCGATGAAATTGCAGACGATGTTCGCCCAATGACTTGTTGCCGATCTGGCTCTGACGGCGCCTTGCTTCTGCGAGGGTTCTGAGCGAGCCAAACGCGCCTGATGCGTGCTGTAGCGAGTTTCGAGTTTGACATACACCTAGGTGTTGTCGAATTCGAAGTCACGCGACGACATGCTCAGGCTGAAACTTGCGGCGTCGATGGCGTCTTCAACAGCTTCCAGGATTGCCCGGTCTTCAACGGTCTCCTCCAGATCGGAAAGGATTTCGAATGCGTGTTTTCCACCGATCTCACCCAGAGCCCATATAGCCATAAATTGAATCTCGCGATCGTCGCCGGCGATCAAGTCCCCGATCAATCGAACGCTTTCTTCCAAATGCAGCGCGCCACAAGCTTGAACCGATTCGTATACGATCTGGTTGTCGCTGCTCTCCAGTTCTTCGAGGACGGCATCGCGCCACACCTTGTCGCAGGTTCGGCCCATGGCATAAATCGCGCTGACCTTCAGCAAGTGATTGCCATCATCATATGCTTCCCGTATCAAGGCCGCCGCTTCCGGATGACTAGAATTGGCAATTGCTTCCAGCGCCCGGCAGCGGATCTCTATCGGCGCATGAATATCATTGACGGCACTCAGCGCCAACTCCTGCGCCTCGCGCGCGTCATTTGGCGGAATGTCCCCGTATTCGCCCAACAGAATAAACCGACCCAAACCCGAAAACGCCTGGGCGCGCACATCGTGAGACCTGTCGCTGCGAGCCAGCTCCATCAACTGCCGCATTGTCGAAAGGGACTCGTCGGACCAAAGCAACTCAATGGCCGCTGACCGAACCAGACTGCTTTCATCTACCAGGTTCATATGAGCAAACGCGCCGAAATCCAATTCGAATACCGCTTCGCTGGTCTCGACCAATTGCTTAAGGATTCGGTGCTTGAAAGTCGCGGGCAGTCCCGCCCAAACCGATGCCATCCGATCCAATTCCAGTTCGGACAAATCGGATAATCCATAGATCACAGCAGACGAATGCGTAGATGAATCCGCAAGGGCTTCGCTCTGCAACGCCTCGATAACTTCAGTCAACTCAGGCTTTTTTGCGCCCGATTTCTCCAACGTGATCTCCGACTCTGTCATGCCTCTGCCTCGCAGTGCTAGGTAATGCTGGGCGGATCCAACAGATCGATGACCATTATGATCACTCCAAGCACCAGTAAAAGCAGGATTCCGATCTGGTGAATACGCGCTTCAATCCTGGGATTCATTGGCTTGCCACGCAGTATCTCCAGCAAGACAAACACAATTCGGCCGCCATCTAGCGCCGGGATCGGCAACAGATTGCTGATCCCCAGGAATATACTGATGAGCGCAATGAAATTGAGCATTAATCCAGGACCTTCTTGTAAGCTGCGCTGGAGAAACTCGCCGCCGATCTTGCTTATCCCAATAATGCTAATTGGACGCGCATCCTTGCCGCTCAGTGATCCATCAAGGAGACGTCCCGGAATCGAAGCAATAAGCTCGAAGGTAGTGCGGGTCGTCCGCAGGCTGTGAGAAATAGCTGCCGAAATGCCTTGAGGAATCAACTCCGTCCTGTAACCTGCATTCGCAAAACGAGTCTCATCACCTAGACCGAACTGGGATCGTATCGCGACACCGAGCCGGCCTTCGCCCGCCGGCGGGTTGACGCGCGGTACGACTCGAATATCAAATTGTAGCCGTTCGCGATCGTCCAGGTCGCGCAAGAACGTCAAGCTCATGACGCGGCCTTCGTATTCGCGCGTTATCTCCCGCAATACTGCCACTGCGTCGCCGGTTGCCGGAATCAGCGCCGAATTAATGTGGGTAAGCAGGTCGCCTGGTTGGATACCGACCCGGAACGCGGGCGATTCCTCTTGTACGCCAACGACCTGTACGAAGGCGCGTCGCTGTTCGAAACCCGGCCTGAGCGTAACCGTATACGGCTCGCCTGTCTCCTGTCGCAGCAGCGAAAATGTTATCGTATCTCCACTATACGATTCCAGGATCTCGTAGAACGCCTCGAAATCATCAAAACGCTCGCCATTTACCAGTTCGATGGCGTCGCCGACCTTTGCGGGACTGTCAGCAAACAGCGAGCCATCCGGGATTGCCACCAATTGCGCCAACCCGCCAACGTCGGTCGGCAAGCCAATCAACGCGACAATGAAGAAAAGGATCATGGCCGTGCCAAAATTGGCAAGCGCGCCCGCTGCCATAAAGAATATCCGCGCCAGAGGCGGCGCCTCGTTTACGGACATCATTCGGTGTTCGTTGACGCCGCGCAAGCGCAATTGTTCTCGCTCGGTCAAGCGTCCGTCATAATGGTCAAAGCGCTCTTCCAAGGTTTCGCGATCTCGCTTCACTTTGTCGTCCGCGGCCGGACCGATCATGTCCTCGCCCAGCGGACGCACAAAACCGCCAATAGGCAGCCAGTTGATGGTGAATTCGGTTTCGCCCCACATAAACAGTCTTCCCAAGCGCGGCGGGAATCCAATACCGAATTCTAAAACATTGATGCCGACCAGCTTGGCAGCAAAGAAGTGCCCAAGTTCGTGAATGATGATGGCGGGGATCAAGATGATTCCAAACGCCAGTACCGCTAATATGATGTCGTTACCCGCAGCGGAGAAGATCATGAATAATCACCTTGTTCTGGCTTCAGCTAATTTACATTATAGGACTTAGGCGTCAAATTGCGCAACCAAGATTAATCCAACCGTTCATTCGCGTTCAATAGCTGCGCGCCCCCGCCAACGGACGAACGAATGACTTCGATACCCGCGTCAAGTTCTTTCAGGCGAGCCGCGACCGCGGCTGCATCCTCGGGGCCACAAATGCAATGAACATTTGGACCGGCGTCCAGTGTATAACACACTTGTACGCCTTGACGCCGCCACTCTTGAACAGCGAGCATGATGCGTAAGGACTTCGGCAACCAATAGAATAACGAAGGCTTGCTGGTCATCATGACAGCGTGCATCAAATTGCTATCTTCTTCTACAACGAGGGCCAAACCATCAAAATCGCGCGCTAGAATCGACTGTTTCGCGCATTCGAGTCGATCGGCTGCGGTTTCGACCCGAGCCCTTTGCAGGATACTGGTATGTGCCGTGGCATGGCCCGCAGTTGATCCGACATGTTTATGATCGCGGCTAATGACCGCGATCACGTCTTCAAGCGGCCAATAATTTGAACGTGCAATGGATTCCGCATATGATTCCCTGTCCGTGCGGCCGGCGTACCATTCAACAAAACCCGCGGGAATCGAGCGCGCTGCCGAGCCGGATCCACGCCGCGCCAACAGACTCAATTCGCGCTCGGAAAGCCGCATTCCGAGCGCAGCTGTTGCCGCGACCGTCAGCGCGGCGAAGGCCGACGCCGATGACGCAATACCAGCGCCCATGGGAAAGTTGTTCTCCGACGATACATCGGCGCGCCCGGTTAATCCCAGTTCCTTGCGCAGAATATCGAGATGCGCGCGGACTCTAAGACGGGCTGCCAGCGCCGCGGTCTCCCCGTTAATCATCAAGCGGTCCTCTTCCAGTGCGTCGGACCATGTTACTCCGGTCGTAGAATGCAAGGCGGCAAGATTCATGCTGAGCGACGAATTCGCCGGAAGCCGAATTTCGGAATCTCTGTTGCCCCAATACTTGACAAAGGCAATATTTGAATGCGCCCTGGCCGTTGCAGTATATTCAGTGACCATAGTTCCAATTCGCAGACCAAGCTGTTGCTGTAACAAATGCATCTGGCAAAGCTGGACGATAACACTAAACTATTAAACCTGTCTACTGTCTAAGCAGCGAGGCCCAGGTTGAGAACGTTTCGCGCGCTAATCCGATCCATCCGCCCTCAGCAATGGACAAAGAACATTCTTTTCGTTTTCCCTGCGATTCTGTTCGACGCCAAACTTCTGGAATTCGATCTTTTGATTCGGGTGATTGCCGCCGCTGGATTGCTCGTTCTTGTTTCGGGCAGTGTCTACATCATCAACGACCTGATGGACCGGGATCAGGACCGAGCGCATCCGAACAAACGTCATCGTCCGATCGCCTCTGGCATGCTCTCTGCGTCGGTCGCGAAGCTGGCATCAACCGTACTCGCTGCTGTTAGCTTGGGGCTCGCATATAGCTTGGACTTCGAGCTATTTCTTCTGCTTGCCTTGTATCTGCTTATCCAACTGGTATATTCGATTCGTCTGAAGCACGTCGCCTTGCTTGATGTACTCATCGTGGCAGCGGGCTTTGTTATTCGGGTTATGGTTGGTGGTGTGGTCATCGACGTCGAAGTTTCACCATGGTTATATGCCTTTACCGGTTTGCTGGCGTTGTTCCTGGTGGTTGGCAAGCGCCGCCAAGAACTCGTTATGCTTGGCGACCAAGCCGCGAACACGCGCCTGACATTTCGGCAATACAATCTTCCCCTGCTGGACGACATGTTGAGGATCGTCACGACTTCCACGCTCATTACCTACATTCTATATACGATTGAAGTGGAAACGATGACCAGGCATGGAGCGAACTGGGGATTGATTACGGTCCCGTTTGTACTGTATGGCCTGTTCCGTTACTTATACTTGTTGCATGTGGAAGAAACTGCCAGCGCGCCTGAAGAAATCCTACTCTCTGACCGCCCGATCCAGATCACGGTCATGTTGGCTGGCATTGCCTATTTTATAATTCTCTATGCTTTGTAACGGACTCCCTTTTAGATCGAGCGCGCCGGCGAAGATCATTCTCTTGGGAGAACATGCCGTTGTATATGGAATGCCGGCGATCGCTGCGCCGATACATTCTTTACGCGCTTACGCTTGCGCCGGGCCCTCCGATACCGCGCTCAGCATCCGTTCTGTCGAGCTCGACAAACGCGTCGCGATCGACGCGCCCGTTCCCGATGACTCCGCGCGAGCGATGCAACGGTTGCTGCAGATTACATGCGACTATTTCGGTGTCAGGAAACCGACCGGGGATCTCGTGATTAGATCGGATATTCCTTTCGCAGCCGGGTTGGGAAGTGGCGCAGCCGTATCTGCCGCTGCGATACGCGCTTTGGCGGCGCTGTTTGGTCGGAGGATCCCGAATGAAGACCTGAATCAACTGGTATTCGAAATGGAGAAGATTCATCACGGTACACCGAGTGGAATAGACAATACTGTCGTGGTATACGAGCGCCCAGTCTACTTTGAACGCGGCAAAGACCTGGATCTGCTGACTGTCGAGCGGTCCTGTCGCATTGTGATTGCTGATACAGGATGCGCCACGATGACAAGGGATGCCGTTGGCCGCATTCGCCAGCGCTATAACCAACGACAATCAGATACTCAGGAGGCTTTCCTGAGAATCGGCCAAGTGGCGCGCGATGCTCGACATGCGCTTGAGAGCGGCAAACAGAGGCGATTGGGCGCCTTAATGAGCGAAAACCATCGTTTGCTTCGCCATCTTGGCATATCGTCTCCCGAATTGGATAAGCTTGTTGACGCCAGCATTGCCGCAGGCGCTATGGGAGCAAAACTATCCGGCGGCGGAATGGGAGGCAACATAATCGCCTTGGTAGACCGATCAACCGTCCAGGCTGTGAGGCGAGCCTTAAGTCTCGCGGGCGCCGTGAGCGTTATCGATTTTGTAATGAATTAAGACCGGTTTTCTCGTGACTACTCTCATTAAGCTCGGCGGCTCACTTATAACGGACAAGCGCAAAGCGCGGACATTTCGCCAGGACGCCACAAGAACAATCGCGAGCCAGATAAAGGCAGTATGGAAAGCCGAGCCCGGCCTGCGATTGATCATTGGACACGGCAGCGGTTCCTTTGGTCATTTTGCGGCGATGACCCATCATACGGCGGCCGGCGTAAAATCGGCCGAACAGTGGTTCGGTTTTACCAAAGTTGCCGAGGCGGCCGGGGCGCTAAGCCACCTTGTTTTGCTCGAATTGTTGGAGCAAGGCTTGCCGGCGATGCGCTTTCAGCCATCGTCTTTCATCAAGTCGGCAGACGGAAAAATCGTCGACATGCGAACGCGCTTGATCGCGCAAGCCTTGGAATCCAATATCATCCCGCTGGTGCATGGCGATGTTGCGCTCGACAGTCAAATTGGCGGCACTATCATTTCAACGGAGCGGATACTCGCGTATCTGGCTAAATCCTTTCCGGTGAAGCGGATGATTCTGCTAGGCGAAGTTGACGGCGTTCTGGATAGCGACGGACGAGTGATCCCGTCGATCACACCCTCGAGTTTCGATTCGGTCAAATCTGTCATGGGAGGTTCCTCCGGTTTTGATGTCACAGGTGGCATGCTGCAGAAGGTCGAAGAGATGGTGGCCTTGGTTGTTGCGGTTCCGAGCCTGGAAGTCATCATTGCTAACGGCCGTCGGCCAAACGTGTTGACAGATCTGATGAGTCAAGATCAGCAGACAGGCACTAGAATCACCCTGCGGCCGTAGATCAGTCGCCGTCCAGTCGCATATTGAATAACAATGGATAGAATCCGTAGGCGTCGAAACGCAGGTCGCGTACGTTTGATCTCACCAGACGCAGCCGTACGTTCTCGCGGAGAGGCAGGATGAGCGCGTTTGTCATCAGATATGATTGAATTTCATAGTATTGGCTGCGCCGAGAAGACGGATCCAGTGTTTCCACTGCGTTCAGCAACAGATCGGTAAGCGCTTCGTCTTCCATTCTGGAACGTGAGTATATCGCTTGGTTAGCGAATACATTGCCCAGAATCGCGGGATCAAGCCCGTAACTCTCAATAGCGACCAAGTCGTTTTCACCCGCCTGGATTTTTTCGGCGAGCCGTCCGAATCCAGGAACAGAATCGATCTCAAGTTGCACGCCGATTTGCCGCCACTGCTCCCGAATGTATTCGGCAGCTTCGGGTAACTGTCCCCACGGCGGAATAACAATTGATAGTCTTAGCGGCAGGCCGTCACGATCCAGAATTCCGTCCTCATCCAGGTCTTGATATCCGCTCTGTTCTAGTATCTCCTGAGCAGCTCCCAGATCAAAAGCAAGCTCGTTGACAAACCCGGTGTGAGAATATCCTGTTGATATTGATAGCGGCGCCCATGCCACCGGCGAGTAATTACCATAAATGTTGTTCGCGATCGCTACGCGATTGGTAGCGACAAGCAAAGCCCTCCTGACATCAGTGTCATTTACGTGCTCGCGCCTGGTGTTGAACAGAAGCTGAACCGTCTGCCCGGGGATCTCAATTGGCATCACCTGGATTCGGCTGTTGCCAGCGAGGTTTGTGGCAGTTTTGGGCGGGACTTCATCGAGAATATCAAAGGCCTCGTTCAATACTTGTTGCGAAGTCGCGTTTTGTCCTTCCATTATGTAGAATTCAACACGTTGCACCTCTCCGCCGCTCAAAGAAGAGTAGATTCCCGCATTAGTCGCGTAGCGGTCGTAGCGCCGCAGCACGATGCGGTCCCCGGGCAGGTACTTTTCCAGAAGGAATGGCCCGCTGCCTGACTGATGAAACTGATAACGCAAGCTATCGTATGAAGCAAGCGCATGTTCGCTTGCGATCCCGAGAAAAGGCTGAGCCAGGCTGTCAAGCAACGGAGCAAACGGCGAATGCAAGTACAGGCGAATCCCGCTCGCGTCCAGGATTTCATAGTGGCTAAAGGGACCAAGCAGGCTCCGGGCGCGGCGAGACACAGTGGCAGGATCCACAATCCGATCCAGATTGGCCGCCACGGACGCCGCTGTAAAGGTCGTGCCGTCATGAAAGCGAATATCTTCGCGCAAATGAAACGTATAAACCAAGCCATCCGGCGATGTTTCCCAAGATCGGGCCAAGCCGGGCAGGAATTCTTTTGTTATGGTATCGCGGTATACGAGCGTGTCATAAATCTGCCGAAAGATCATACCGGCTTCGGGAAGCTCGGCGATATGCGGATCCAGAATCGGGAAATCCGCAGTCAATGCATAGCGGGCGCATCGGCTATCCTGCTCACACGGTACGCGGGCGCTGTTGCCCGCGCAAGCGGCGAAACTGAACGCGATGAAGACCGGCAACGCGACATTACATAATCGATGCATATTACCCATACCCTTGCCTGAATCGAGGATACCACATGCGCTGGAAAGATGTCCCATGCCTTGACACTTGCGCAGACAAACGGTGACAGGCCTTTCCACTTTACAAGAGCAGCAAAGTTGCGTAGCTTTTAAGTATGTTTGAACATCGGCGTTGCGCGCCATTAGTGGTGAATCTATGATCGAGGCCTTCCAGGGACTGGATTCTGCCGACGATAGCCAGCGCCATGCGACAGTACCTGTCTGGCGAAACATAGTGATTCAGCTTGCTATGATAGTCGCGTTATGTCTGCTGCTGCTTGTCTTGTCAGAAGCATTGTCGCTAAAACCGGAGGGCGACGTCAGTCGTGTTCTCACGGCTGTATTGCTTGTATTCGCGCCCGGTGTTTGGCTTGCAGTCGCCGTAGCGCCCGAAGCTCAAAGTAGTCGGCCCAGACGCCGCCTGATTGGCGTCGCAGTCCTGTCCGCATTGTCGGCCGCGGCTATCGGTCTGCCGCTTGTGCAGGACTTTTTTCGTTTGGAAGAGTGGCTCCCTTTGGAGACGGTCTTCCGCCGGATTCTAGGATTCGCCCTGACGGCTGGACTCGTCGATGCCGGCCTCAAGCTCCTGGTGCTTAGGTTCACCATTTATCCCAATGAATTGCGAATGCGAAGCGATGCGGTGGCTTATTGCCTGGCGAGCGCAGTGGGCTACAGCTTTTACCTCAATATAGCAATCGTCTTGCAGCTCCAGCCGTCCCTGGCGATTGCGGCCAACTATGTGCTTGCCAATCTTGCGATTCAATTTGCATCGGCCATGTTCATCGCCTTGGGTATCGCGGAATCCTATTTCGGAAACGCCATTCCGCTTGTGCTGCCAACAAACGTGATTGCGGCGGCTGCAACTACCGGGCTCATCGCGCCCGTCTTTACCGGGATAATGAGCGGACCGCTAGGCACCGCCGGAAATGAAGATCGGCCCTTGTTCGGCATACTGTTTCTAATTGCCGCAATCTGTTTATCGGGAGCGCTGACATATTTCTTGTATAACGCATCCGAAAGGCGGGAACGTGAAATGTTTGTTGGCAGCGGAGACAGAGATGGTCTTTGATACGGGTCGGGCCGAGGCAGTCATGTTGACGCCTCGGCAGCGCTGGTCTATGGTCTTCAGCTTTGTATTGATTGGGCTCGGCCTGATCGCTGGCGCCAACTTGCGCGACAGCAGCCTCAATCGCTCTCTGGTATACAGCAATGTCGAAGCCGGCATCACAGCGCGCTATCCGCATCGCTGGCTTTTGAGCGAGACCGAGGACTATGTCTTCCGCGTAGAGAACACAGCGCAAAGGGGATTCAACACGCTCATAGAGGTACGCACATTGCCCGTTGGACCCGACACAACCGAGCGCAATCTTTTGGACCGCTTGACACTTCGGCGTTCCCAGACGCTAATTGACTATACGGTACTCGGTTATGATATCTATATCCTTCCTGATGACACTGCGGCAGTGACGATGTCCTATTCCTATGTGTCCAGAGACGCGAGTCCATTCCTGGAAGGAGTGTCGGCAATCGTCGCCGGCCTGGACGTGCTCACGATCAGCCGTGGCCAAGCGGTCATCGTCTCCTTTCGCGCCGACGCCAGCATCTTTCAGCGTGAACGGGCGACTTTAGATCGATTCATCCAGAGCCTGGAGTTCTGATTGTAACGGTGAATAAGCTCTCGATATATATTCTTGGCGGGCTCTTGTTCGCGCTGTTTGCGCCTTCGTTTGGCGTCGCCCAAATGGATCTGGATGCCATCAAGCGGTCGACAGTCTTCATATACCAAGTGCAAAGTCTGGCCAACGATCTGGTCGTAAAATGTGTCAGCACCGGCACAATCGTTAGCGCCGACGGCTTGATCGTCACCAATGCGCATAGCGTCGTACCAAGCCAATCCTGTGACGGCGAAACTCTTATCGTTTCCATGAATGTCGACCTCAACGAACCGCCAGTGCCAAAATATCGCGCCGAGATCGCCAATGCCGACCAAGGTCTGGACATCGCGGTTTTGCGCATTACGCGCGAACTGGATGGTCGTACCATTGCGGCTGGCGCCCTACCAGTCTTGCCTTTCGTCGCGATCGGGGCCTCGGCGGACCTTGACATTGATGACAACATACTCGTGTCCGGATATCGGGACATAGGCAATCAAGCCGTGACGCTCGCGCGTGGGACAATCACAGCTTTCATCTCGGAACCGCGTGGCGGTACACGGGCATGGTTCAAGACCAGGGCTGAGCTACCGGGGACAATGTCCGGCGGAGGCGCATACGACAGTCTGGGGCAATTGATTGGCATCCCTACCAGCGCGAAATATGGCCGCCCGGTGACGGAAGATAGCTGTCGATTTATTGAAGATACGACCGGCGATGGACTTATCAACAGCAGCGATCACTGTGTCCCCGTTGGCGACTTCATCAGTACCATAAGACCGATACGTCTTGCGCAAAGCCTGATCAGGGGCGCCGCTCTAGATCTGCGCGTCCAAATCCATACAGTGCCGACGAGGCTGCAGCTGTCATCTGAACCTCCCACCGTTTCCCGGCTCATTTTTTCCCCTTCGG
>JAPOOU010000152.1 GCA_026713245.1 Chloroflexota bacterium | reverse complement strand
GAGCCCCATCCCTCAATTGGCGAAATCTCGGTAGGGGCGAGCGACAGCGTGTGTCTACGCCGCTCGGCGGCTCGCCCAAATGCGAGATCTTGGTTTCGGGCGACATGGAATCTCGCCCCTGCTTACGTTTACCGCGTCGCTCTAGCGACGAGAAGGCTTACGATTTTGCGTGAGCGCGGCAGACCTTTTCGCTGCCGCCGAGCGGCTACAGATCGTTGCTTTGGCGAAACTTGCGGTTCTACTATATTGCGAGAATATTGAAATGCGTCCCCAGGGCGGCGCGGACTTTGGCTTGGAATCATATCCGCGTATAATTTCAGTTCTTGATTCAATCTGGAGGCGGCAGGCATGGCGTGCATAGGACGCGCGGAAGCGCGAGTGGAATCGCAGATCAAACTTTCGGCCTGGATCAATCCGCGCCCGAGCGACGACGAATTGACCTTCCTGCGTCAATTGGGTCTTAGCCATTGTTACACCTGGCTGCCCGACGAACTCACGAACTACGAATACATGGCGTCGCTGGTCGACCGCGCCGCCGGCGCCGGCCTAACGTTATACAACGTCGGCAATCTCAACCTGGGGAAGTCCGCGCGCATTCATCTGGGCTTGCCGGGCCGCGACGACGATATCGCCCGCTTCGCGCAGATGCTGCGCGACCTCGGCCGGGCGGGCATCGGAATAACGACCTTTACCTGGGAGCCGGACCAGGTCTGGAGTTCGGCGCCCGGCCAGAGCCGCTTCGCCAAAGCGCGTCACGTCGATCTTGACGAGCTCAAGGCACTATCCTTCACTCATGAGCGGGCATATAGCCTTGAGGAATTGTGGGCGAATTTCGAATACTTCATGGGAGCCGTCATCCCGGTCGCCGAAGCAAGCGGCGTGCGACTTTCGATGCATCCCAACGACCCGCCGACGGACGCGCTCGGCGGCATCCCGTGTTTGATCAACAGCCGCGCGCGCTACGAGCGCGCATTCGCTATCGCCGACAGCCCGATGCTGGGCATGGAGTTTTGCACCGGCTGCTGGCTCGAAGGCGGCAAGGACTTCGGTGATATGCTGGGATCAATCCATGACTTCGCCGCGGAAAGGCGCATCTTTATCGCGCATTTTCGCAACGTCAGCGCGCCGCAGCCTGTCTTCAAAGAGACCTTCCTCGACAACGGCTATTTCAATATGTACCGGGCGATGAAAGCATTCGTGGCGTCGGGATACGACGGCACGATGATCCTCGATCACACGCCGGAATTCGCCGGCGATTTCCATCTTGGCGCGGGCACGGCTTATGCCATAGCATATATGCGCGCCTTGATCGAACGCGCTGAGGACGAACTCGGCGCGCATTAGCCGCTCAGGAAAGGACCCGTTTCATGCAAAGTAGACAACTGGGAAACAGCTCGCTGATGGTTTCGCCGATCGGCGTCGGTTTTTGGGGCATCGTCGGCGGCGACTACTGGGGAGCGCAAGACGAAGCCGACACCCTGGACGCCGTTCACTGCGCGCTGGATGTCGGCATCAATCTCTTTGATACCGCCGAGGGCTATGGCGACGGCTATTCCGAGCAGATGCTGGGACGCGCCCTGAAAGGCCGGCGCGGTGAAGCCATCATCGCCAGCAAAGTCAGCCAGAAGAATCTGGCCCCGGACGACATCCGCGCCGCCTGCGAGCGCAGCCTCAAGCGCCTGGGCACCGACTACATCGACCTGTATCAGGTACATTGGCCCAGCCGCGACGTCCCATTTGAAGACACGATGGATACGCTGTTGGCGCTACAGAGCGCCGGCAAGATCCGAGCCATCGGGGTCAGCAACTTCGGGGCGCTCGATATGCCGGACATGCTGCGATACGGGCGTTACGACGCCAATCAGTTGCCATACAGTCTCTTGTGGCGGGCCATCGAATTCGAGATTCAGCCGCAGTGCGCCGAAGAGAATATCAGCATCCTGCCCTACAGCCCGCTCAATCAAGCCCTGCTGACGGGCAGATATCGTGACGCCGACGAGATGCCCTACTCGCGCACGCGGACACGGCACTTCCGCGGCGACCGGCGCGATGCCCGCCATGGAACGCCCGGTTTTGAAAAAGAGACATTCGAAGCGGTCGACGCCATTCGCGAGATCTGCGCCGACATCAATCAAGCGATGGTGCATGTGGCGCTGGCCTGGCTGCTGCACAAACCGGCCGTGACCTCGGTGCTGGCGGGCGCGCGCAACCGGGAACAGGTCAATAGCAACTTGGTCGCTGGCAGCTTGTCGCTCTCGGCGGAGACCGTGGGACGCCTGGACGAGGCCACAGCCGATCTCAAAGCGAAGCTCGGTCCCGATCCCGATATGTGGGGCATCGGCGCGGATTCGCGCTATCGCTAGCGTCTGCAATTGTGAAAGTCATAATGTGGGATAGTGGTAGACATCCCTGCTGTAAACAGTGTACTACTGACTATGCCGTGCGATCGCACTCGCAAGCGTACTGCTCTGCTAGCTTCCGAAGCCGCCACGGCGCAATATAGTCTTCTTCTTTGCGCGGGACGATTCGCAATAGTAGTACGTATTCGCACGTGTATTTGTAGGTGACTCTAAAGCCGCCGCGTGGACCCTTATTCGATGACTTGTCGCTCATTGGGACCGATTTAAAGGACAAGCTTGACGCACCCTTAAGAGTTTTCCCTGGCAAGGCGTTATTGTCGAACTTCTTGACTAGTTTCTTGAGGTCTGTCGCTATATGTTTGCGCTTTTTACTCAGCTTTTTGATTTCCAGCTTGAAGTCATCACCCAGTCGAACTTCCCTACTCATTCTCCCTCGCTGCTGCGCGCAACTCATCAATAAAGTCATCGGCCAAAGTAGTTTGCCCGTCGCGCAGTTGTTTCAAGCTTCTTTCGAAGCTTTCGTGAATTGCTTGTTCTTTATCGAATTCAAACGTACTCCGTTCAAGGTACTCAGGATACAGTCGGTAAACAGCGCGAACAACCTGGCCAAACGACATATCCGCGACCCAAGCTACGGTGTTTTTTATGTACTGTTTGATGTCTTCGTCGAGTTGCAATCTATCAAAACTAACATTTTCTGAGATAACATACCTTTCATCGCTTCCCTCAGCGCCTCGCTTAGTTCGTATACGCGCCCAATAATCCAACATGGCTGTATCATTGTAGATGTCAATACAGAACGGCCCGTAGTCGTGCTTGTCAAAAGTGTAAAAATCCTCAGGCAACCTGCCCTTAAACTCCTCAGACACCAGAAAGGCAACCTTCTGCAAGTGTACGCGGCTGAGTTCCTTACCATTAGCGGCCGCTATGATGGCTAGCAGTATGTCGCTTCTGCTAACCTCCGTTGTATTCATGCTGATCTCCCCTGTAGTTATTCCCGACGTTCATTTCAACTATACCATATGCTACATAAAGAATTGCGCTATAATGGTAGCACATCTGTTCTTATCTTGAGTAGAGATAGCTAATAATGCCAATCTGCCACTTCTCCGTACCTTGAATAGCAACTTGAATTCAGCGGTCACATTGCTGTAAGCGCATTGTGGGGCATTCTATTACCCTGGCAAATCAAACAGATTCCCCACCTCGATCATCACGCCGCTATCGATCGACATGTTCGCTGCGATGCCGACCAGAACCGACGCCGCCCCGTCGATGTGCGATGCCGCGCGTCGATAGGGATCGGGCGGCGCGTCTTCGGCGAAGATATCCTCGAGCATCAGGGGATCGGCGCCGCCATGCCCGCCCTGCCCCGCCGGTACACTCACCTCGTATGGCTCCCCGAACATGGGGAAGGCGCGTATCTGCGTCCGTTTGAATGGACCCTTGCTGGCCGCGGCTGATTCGCTGTCCGTTTTCAAGTGCGTCACATTCTCGGTGACATCCAATTCGATGCGCCCGCGCGTGCCTGTGATGGCGACGCGCAAGCCTTCCCAGGGCGCGTATGCGACCAGGCAATAAGACAGCATTACGCCATTCTGATAACGCGCAGTGACCGCCATGGTATCTTCAGCGCTGATCGCTTCGCCAAAGACGTTTCGGTCGCGGATGTATCCCGTCTCCTCTTCGGCATCCAGGTACAAACCCTTAAAAGCCGCCTTCCGATCGAGGAACAGGGCGAAGGGATCGTCCCGCGCCGCCCCGGCGCCGGTATAGCGCGCATAGCTGTACTGCTCGCCCCGCGCCGAGGCGTTCTCGTCGCCATAAAACTTGAGTTCGCCCAGAGCGAAAACGCGCTGGGGATAAGAATCGATCCACCAGTTGACCAGGTCGAAGTGGTGCGTCGCCTTGTGAACCAGCAATCCGCCGCTGTTTTCCTTTTCGCGATGCCAACGCCGGAAGTAGTCGGCGCCATGGCTGGTATCCAGCACCCAGGAAAAGTCGACCGCCAGTGGATGCCCGACGGCCCCGTCCATGACCAGTTGACGGAATCGCGTGAAGGCCGGCGCATAACGGTAATTGAATGTCACGCGCAGGGAACGGCCGGTTCGATCTATCGCGTCATATATAGACCTCAACTTCTCAAGCGTTGTGGTCAGCGGCTTTTCGCATATGACATCGCAGCCCCGTTCCATCGCCCGTACAATGTAATGATGATGCCAGGAATCCATCGTGGTCACAATCACCGTATCCGGTCTGGTTTCGGCGATCATGGCGTCGAAGTTCTCGGCGTGGTAAGCGGGCACGGGACTCGCGCCGTTCTGACGCAGTTGCCGGTTGTACCAGCTCATGCGCGTCTGGCTGAGGTCGCACATGCCAACGAGTTGGGCGCGGCCGGCAAATGTCTTTGTAGTCGCGCTCACGTACATGCCCGCGCGTGATCCGGCGCCCACAATCGCGTAACGTCGTCGCGCTTTCATGAATCGATCCCCTCTTCAGCAGCACTCGCGCAGATTATAGCCAATCCGCGGCAAAGGCGTTAGCGACTCGCCAGATCGCCCGGGGCAATCGCTTCAAACTACAATACCTGCGTTGCCCAGGAGATTTTAACGACCTACGCGACCAATCTGGTCGCCCACATTGCTACGTATAGATTTCGGGCGCCATGGTATGTCGCCCCTACATTGCGACCTTTCGACGAGTTTCGCATGACTTGGTACTACTTCTGCGCCTCTGTGCTTAGATTGCGGTTTGATTTCGGAGGTATCGGCGAATAACAGTTTTGATGCGATTGCCCTGGTCCGTAACGCGCGTTCTTTGCTGAATAATTCCTGGCTATGTTACTCTCACTGAACTGAAACTCATGTCCTTTGGAGGTGTCACATGGCGCATCAGCGGATTCTCCCCAAAAGCAGCAAGGGCGGCAATATCTTCCCCGATATCGACTACCGCACCTGCAAAGCAGTGCGCGCCGGCAATTTGGTATTCGTCGAAGGTCAGACCGGCTTGACGATGGATAACACGTCCTTCGTGGGCGAGGGCGATCCGGCGGCGCAGGCGGACAACGCAATGAAAAACGTCAAGATCATCCTCGAGGCGGCCGGCGCGCGCATGGAAGATATCTGCAAGATCACCACCTACGTCACCGATATCAGTTACCGCGACCTGGTCTATCCGGTGCTGGCGAAACATATGCCGGATGTCCATCCCTGCTCGACCGGCGTCGTTGTCAAAGCGCTGGGCAAGCCCTATGCCGATTTCGAGATTGATGTCTTCGCCGTGATTCCGGACGATCGGGCATAAGTCCGGCGCTCAAAGCTTGTACCAGGCGACGGCGTCGCGCAGCAGGCGCGGGATTGATGTCGTCGCCTCTACTTCCCGCAGCACGGCTTGCGCTTGCGCGCGATCTGGGATCAATTGCGGTAGCGCGGCGTCGAAAGCGTAGACCGACGCCACCGGACGCAGCGGCTCGTCAAGTGCGAGAACGCGCGCCCGCCGCTGACGCAATAGATGGCGATACGTCGCCTCGTAGATCTCCGGCGAATAAAGCCCGTCATTTGCGGCGGCCTCGGCAATGCCCAGTTGCGCGGCTATGTGAAAAAGATCCCGCCAGAGCGCGCGCAAGAGATCGGGCGGCGCGTCCTGCGCTTCGTTTTCATGCGCTGGATTGGCGATTGACGCTTCGCGCCGACTCTCGATGAGGGCGCGCACCTCCCGCGAGGGCACGGGCAAGACGAATTGCGTTCGTTTGTCGGCGAGCAGTGATTCGGCTTCATCGTCTGCAGGGCGGACAATTTCCATGAAGCGGTCGCCGATCAGCGGCACTTCCCCGATCAAGATGGCCTCCGAATGCGAGTGCGCTTTGTCCCACTTGGGGAGCGCCCGCCGCAGCCAAACGCCCGCCGCTTTGATCACCATCGGATGCGTCGCGCCCTGATCCAGCGGATATCGCGGCGACTCGAAGGGCTGCCGCGCCGTGTCCCATTGAAGGAGGTGCGCTGGCCGCCCGGCTTCGAGCGCCATCAGCGTCAGTTGCTGGAGCAGCAGACTCTTGCCGACGCCGGGCAAACCGGCGAAAAAGACGCGATCGGCGCTGCGGATCAGATCAACAAAGCAGCGATAGATCTGCGATTCCTCGGGCAAGATGGTCTTTGGCATATGCGCTCGCTTATTGTTGCCGTGGCGGGCGAATGCGCCCTTGATCGCGCAGGCGATCCATGCTGGGCGTCTCGCCGATCGGAACTTCGATGAGCGTCGGCAAGTCACCCGCGAAACCATAGCGCAGTGCTCGCCGCAGTTCATCCCCGGTTTCCGCGCGGAAGGCGTTGGCGCCAAAGGACTCGGCCAGCTTGACGAAATCGGGATTGAGCAGATCGGTAGCGATCACGCGCTCGTCATAATCGCGGATCTGCATCGTGCGCACATTGCCGTAGGCCTCATTGTTGAAAACGATCGTCACCAGCGGAATCTTGTGCTGAACGGCGGTCGCCAGTTCCCCCACCGTGAACATGAAACCGCCATCGCCCGCGATCGAAAGCACCGGCAATTCCGGCTTCGCTACCTTGGCGCCCAATGCTGTCGGGAAACCGTAGCCCAGGGTCCCTTGATAGCCGCTGCTGATGAAGCTGCGTGGTTTATAGACGGGGAAACTGATGCGCGCGGCATAACCGACTTGCGTCAGTTCATCGACGAAGATGCCGTCTTCGTCCAGCTCCTCGCGCAGGATTCTCAGATAGGCATTCTGCGGCTCGAGGTAGGCGATGGCCTCCCGCCATTTCGCTTTGAGCGTCAGCATTTCCGCTTCGCGCGATTCCCGTTTCAGGTTGTTCTTGTCGACCGCATTTAACAGGGGCGGCAGCGCATCTTCCGCCCGCGCCACGATGGGTAGATCAGGCTTCTGAATCCGGCGCATAGCATCGTTGTCGACATCAATGCGGATGATTTTCATATTGTCGTCGCTGCCCCAGCGGCTCAAAGGAACGCGCATATGCGTACCGACCGCCAGCACAACATCCGTCTTCTTGTAATATTCGTGAGATTCCGGGTTCTTCAAACTGAGATAGTGGCGACTGTCGAGCACCCCGTGGCCGGTGCGATAGGCGACCACCGGCGCCTGCAACAGGTCCGCAAGTTGCGTGACCTCGGCGCTGACGCCTTGCGCGCCGCCGCCGACAAATATCATGGGATGTTTCGCTTGACCCAGCCACATTCCCGCCGTTTCGATGGCGCCGCTGTCAACCGGCGGGTGGAAGGGCTGCCAGATCGGCGCGTCATCGGGCACTTCGGCGCGCATCTTCAAGATATCCGGGGGCACTTCCAATGCGACCGGCCGCGGACGCCCCGAGCGCATCTCGTAGAATGCCTGCGCCACTTTGCGCCCGGCATCGGCGGGGTGCATAACGAGATCCGACCACTTGCTCAATCCGCGCAGGACATCGGATTGCTGCGGGATCTCGTGCAAGTCGCCTTTGCCCTTGCCGATATTGGCGCTGTGGATTTGGCCGGTCAGGCAGAGGACTTTGGCGTTGAGCGAGTAAGCCGTGGCCAGTCCGGCCGAGGCGTTCAATATGCCGGGCCCCGGCACCACGTTGAAAACAGCGGGCTTGCCCGTGGCCTGGGCATAGCCCAGCGCCATGTAGGACGTGCCTTGCTCGTGGCGCGTGTGGATGACTTTGATCTTGTCGCGCCTGTCGAATAGCGCATTGTAAAGCCAGTCGTTCTGGATGCCGGGCAAGCCAAAAAGCGTGTCTATGCCCTGCGCCATCAAGGCTTCGACGACTGCTTCGCCGCCTGTTTTGATCACCACTATCGCTGCTCCTTGTGGTCGAGAGAATTCAAGCTATTTTGCCACATAGCAGCGATCATTGCAGTGTTTGATCGTGTATCGATGTTGGTTGAAATGAAGAGCAGCAACCAACTGACAGCATGTGGGGCGATCCGATGGATCGCCCGACGAGTCGATACTGAATGAGCATCCGGCGACGGACGGTCAGTATCGGCGGTCAGTGTCTACGCGACGTACGCGACCTGCGCGGCCCATCGCTGCGCGATCCGCCAGGACGGTACTGCATTGCTTCATTCGATGATGTTGTCGGGATACAGCTCCATGTAACGGTAGTCGTGATTGGGTATGACGATATCGGCCAGGCTCTTGATTCGCAGCGAATTGCGCAGCCACTGGCCCAGATCCCAGTAGGCGCCGGGCGGCCAATCCAGTTCCATGTTGACGTAGTTATAATAAAAGTCGCCTACCAGAGCGACCTTGCCGCTCGCAGTTTCGATCACGACCACCATGCTGCCCGGCGTATGCCCGCCGACCAGCACCAGATCGAGTCCCGGTTCCACCTGCATATCGCCTTCAATGCAGTCGACCTGGTCCATCACATCGAGCAGGTAATGCCGCAATTCCGGATAGTAAAAGGCGCTGGCGACCGGTGGCGCCATGAACCAGGCTAGCTCGTCCCGCTGTACGATGAATCGCGCGTTGGGGAAGAGCGTGGTGTTGCCGATATGGTCCAGGTGCAGATGCGTCATGATGACAATATCGATTTCTTCCGGCGTCACGCCCAAGCGGCTCAATTGGGTGCGGGCGTCTTGCTCGTCGCTATGGTACCAGTATTGCCTGCCGCCGTAGGCTTCAGTGAGCTTTTCGCCTTCCCGGCAAGTTTCGATATTGGTGCCGGTATCGATAATGATTTTTTTCTTGGTCCCCTCAATGTAGTAGAAAGGAATCGGCACCATTGTGCCCGTACCTGTCGTTCCGTCCGGTCGCTCGAAACTTTCGCGATAGCCATATGGGAGCACCTGGCCGCCGGGCACATGCGGATTGTAACCATTGCCCAGCAAGCTGACTCCCAAGCTGACCTCAATCTCCCCCGTATTCATCCAGTGAACGCGATAAGTCATAGTCTTCTCCCTGAATTGATAGACGAGCGACCGGGTCGCCCCGGTCGCTCGCTTCGTCGTGAAGCGTTCGGATTAGCCGGACTGGCTCTGGATGACTGCCCAGGCATCCGGCTCATGTTCCGCCATGTATGCCTCGAGCACCTTGGCGAAGGTGAAGACTTCGTCGAAATCCATCTCGCTTTCGACACTGCCCAGGCCGGCATAGAAGTCGTAGACAAATTCCATGCGCGGCCGCCAATAACGGTTGCCGTCCGGGCTGACCAAGAGCCAGTACATTTCGGCGCCTGTGGTGGGGAAGAATTCGATTTTGTTCCACAGGTTCTTGATGTCTCCGATGGTCATCTGCGCGCCGGTCATGGAATTCAGCATCTCCGCAATACGTCCGAAAGCGGCGTCTTGATTGGCATTGACATATTGCATGGTCAAGAACGTGCCCTTGGCGAAGTCGACCAAAGTATCAAAATTGGATTCAACGTAATCGGCTGTGGTCAGGAAGCCGCAGAGAATGACCGCTTGCGAGCCGACGTCTTGCGCGGTGACAAGCGTCTTCATACCTTCTTTGACCAGGCGGAAGCGTTGTGGCAAGCCGCCCAAATAGGCATCGGCCTCGCCGGTCAGGAAGGCGGCCAAACCATCGTCCGGATTCAGATCGATCACATTGACATCGGTGATATCCAGACCGCCGGCGGCCAGCGCGGCGCCAACCCCCATTTCCATATCGGTGCCCTTGGTCGTGAGCACATCCAGGCCCTCGAGCTGGGAAACTGTCGCCGTCAAAGCCGCGGAATGATCACCCATCGAAGCGAGGTTCTCCTCGTATGTTGACATGCCCGATTCCGGGCGCACCATGATCGCCGAGCCCTCGAAAGTATAGAAGATATTGCCCAGACGTTGATGCGGGAAGGCGTCCCAACTGGTCACCACTGTCGTCTCACAGATGGAGCCCAGATCGAGCGAGCCGGCCGCTACGGCTTCCGTCACGGCTTCGTAGGGGAGATGGATAAACTCCAGGTCGATGCCGACCTGTTCGTAAATCCCCTGTTCATCGCCGACTACGATCGCCAGCATGTCCTGGAAGGGCGTCATGCCCAGCCTGACGTGAGTCAATTCATCCTGCGCGACAGATGTCATCGCGCCAAAACAAAGCGACAAAATAGTCAGCAGCAATAGAACTCGGCGTAAGTTTCTGTTCCCTTTCATTTGATTCGTTCCTGTTCTCTAAGAATATTTGACGATATTGCGATATGCCCTGCCAAGTCTATCGATATGCACCTCCTGTCTGGACGATTTGAGTGATAAGCGTATGGATCGCGCCCATTTGCGCTCCTGTTGATGTAAACCGCGTCGCTCATGCGACGAGAAGGCTACCTGTTTTGCGTGAGCGCGACATTCCTGGGACCTGTTCGCCGGTTACGCGCCGAGCGGCTTTCCATCATGCGGGCCAGGCGCAGTCGCGGGTCTATTCCGACCGCGGCGCCCAGCGCGTCAAATAATTGCCGATAATGCGCACGAAACGATCGACGATCCAGGACGTGATGCCGATGATGATGACGCCGACCAGAATCGCGTCCGTTTGCAGCGTCCTGCGCGCCAACATGATCATGTATCCCAGCCCGCTCTGTGCGCCCATGAACTCGGAGGCGATGACCAAGGCAAAGGATAGCGCCACCGTCACGCGGACACCACCAATCAAAGTCGGCGTGATCGCCGGCAGGATAATCGTGCGATAGATTTCCAAGCGGCTGGCGCCCAGCGTCCGCGCCGCCATGATATAGATCGGCGAGACATGCTTGATCGCCTCCAAAGTCGTTACTACCATCACGGTAAAGCCGCCGATTGCCGTCAGGATCAACTTGCCCGTATCGCCTATGCCGAACCAAAGTATGAAGAATGGGATCAAAGCCACAGCCGGTATAGGACGCAGCCCCTCAATGAGCGGATCGAGCACTGCGTTGATCCATTTGTTCCAACTCATCGCGACGCCGGAAACGACGCCCAATACCGCTCCGATTAACATGCCCACCACCACGCGATACATCGTCGCCAGGAAGTAGCCGACAAGCACGCCTTCCATGCGCCCCACTACCTGAATCGTGTCCATCGGCGAGGGGAAATAAAGATCATCAATGTAGGAATCTGTCAGCGCAGTCCACAGCGCCACCAGTATCAAGACAGTGATGACGCTCACGATACTCTCGCCCGTTATCCAGCGACGCTTTTTCGCGGCTTCTTCGCTGACCGCATCAACGCTATTCGCCAACTCGTCCTGTTTCACGTCAGCTCTCTTCCTCCTCGGTCACCAGCAGTTCGCGAATTTGCCCGCGCAGCGCCTGGAATTCCGTGGATAGACGAATTGATGCTTCTCGCGGTCGCGGAAAAGGGACGTCAAGAACCACTTGAATGGCGCCGGGTCGCGGCGTCATGACCGCCACGCGGTCGGCCAGGAAGATAGCTTCCTCGAGGTCGTGCGTCACAAAAATTATCGTGCGCCGCTGTCCCGTGTCCGTCACCGACAAGCGCATGAGATCAACTTGCATCTTCTCCTTGGTGATGGCGTCCAGCGCGCCAAAAGGCTCGTCCATCAACAAGACTGTCGGGTTGGTCGCATAGGCGCGCGCCAGGTCGACGCGCTTTTTCATGCCTCCGGAAAGCTCTTTGGGAAAGGCGTCAGCGAATCCGGTTAGGCCAACCAGATCAATCAACTGAATCACGGTCTCTTCCTGTTCCGTTTTGGACATGCCGCCAAAGCGCAAGCCGTAACCGATGTTCTGCGCCACCGTCATCCAGGGAAAGACGGCATCGCCCTGGAAGACCATGGTGCGGTCGGGATCGGGCTCCACCACCGGCTTGCCGCCGACGCGCACTACACCGCCGCTCGCTTTAATCAGGCCGGCGATGATGAATACCAATGTTGACTTGCCGCATCCCGAAGGACCAACCAGGCACAAGAACTCGCCGGCCGGCACATCCAGATTGATATTCTGCAAAGCTTCAATCTGCCCGCTGGTGCCGTCGAAGGTTTTGGCGACATCGCTGATGCTGATATAAGCGCTCATTGCGTCCCCTGCGCCGCCCGCTGCAAGACGATTTCACAGGCCTTGTCAAAATATCCCGACAAGTGCTCCGCGCCCGTTTCCGTAATCAAATAGCCCGATTCCCAGCGGATGCCCCAGAGCTGCGGATGGAAAACGGCCAGATCAATCAGCAGCACCATGCCCGGCATCAACTCCCAATTTGGATTCGCCGACAAGAAGGGCGCTTCCGCCTCCAGCAAGCCGCAGGAATGCACTGCCCCATAAATCTGATACTTCTCCAGTTCGTATCGGGCCAGTTCCTCGCGGGAATTCCGATAGATATCGGCAGACATCTTGCCGGGACCCAATTGCACCTGCACGGAGCGAAAGACCGCGAGCGTGTTTTCAATGAATTGCCGGCGTTCCGGGCTCAGCTTGCCCACCGTGATCGGCACGCCGAGCGATGCGCAGTAGCCGTTGTACCTGGGGCTGATGCCGATCATGAGCATGCTGCCATCATCCAGGGCGCGGGACGTCGGCCGGCCAAATACCGAGTTGCTACGGGCTTGGGAGGTCAAGATAGTCGAATAGGCATAGCCCTGGGCGCCGGCAGCGCGCATCGCGCCTTCTCCCACACCCGCCAGCGCAGTCTCGGTCATGCCCGGCTCCAGCGCGTCTAGCATAGCTTCCAGGCCGGCATCGACAATTTCGAATGCCATTCTGGTATTGTCGATCTCGCTGCCGGTTTTGATTGCGCGCGCGCTCTGAAGACTCTCGCTGAGATCGACGATATCGGGCGATATATCGCCGAGCGCCTGATAAAGACCCACCGGTAGTCCACCGCTGCCCGCGATGCCGATACGGCGCGGATTGTGCCCGACCATTTCACGTAGCACATCCGCCGCCTCTTCCCATTCGGTATTGGGATAACCGGCGCCCCAGGCCAGGAACAGCGACACGATTCGGCTGGGTAAGTCCGCTTCGTGCGTCATGACATAATTTTCAGTCTCCGGCCCCACCAGCAGGCATACCTCGGCAGTCGCCGTCGCCAGCGCGACCAATCCGCGTTCGAACTGCGTCCAGATATTGGTCAGGTAATAACCGTCAGCCATGTTGTACTCGTCAAAATAGACGAGAATGACATCGACGTCATGTTCGCGGCCGGCCGTGGCGAGGCGCTGCCAGCGTTGCTCCAGTTCATCCCTTGTTGCCATATATGTCCTCCAAATAAGCTCTATTTGATCAAAACGATTCTCTACTTCGGCGGCTGTATCTAGCTCATTGACCCAACCTTGTCCATAAGCACGCGTACACGCTTGGCATCAACCGGGTTTTCAAATACACCATCCCGTTTGAACGCCGTGCCGATGATAGCGGCGTCCGCGATCGCCAGTTGTTCCTGAATATTGCCCAGATGAACGCCGGTATTGGCAACGACCGGCATATCCGGCAATGCCGTTTTGACCAGTTGCAGCGTTTCGGTCGATGTCACTTGGCCCGCGGTCAAGCCGGAAATGCAGATTGCATCCGGTTTGGCATTAAAAACGGTGGAACGGGCGACGGAAACGATATCGCGATCTGCCAAATAGGCAGCCGCTTCGGGAAGAATATTGAAGAAAAGCCGTACGTTGTTGCCGCCGATCGCATGTTGATGGCGCACGATGGCGCCGCAATCGGTATCCCACAAACCGAAATCGCTGGCATAAACGCCGGTAAATATTTCGCGCACGAATAGCGCGCCCGTGGCCACCGCCAAATCAAGCGAAGCGTATGGATCCCACAGCACATTGACGCCGAAAGGCGCCTCGATTAGATCGTATAGTTCGGCAATCACCCGCGCCATCGCCGCGACCGTTACGGCATCCACTTTGGTGAGGTAGGGCAAGCTGAATTCGTTGGAAAACATGATGCCGTCAACGCCGCCGTCTTGAAGAGCGCGTATGTTCATTCGCGCATCCTCAACCACCGCTTCCAGGCCCATATCACAGTCATAGGCGGGATCGCCGGGCAGCGCCTGCAGATGGCACATGCCGATGACAGGTTTGGGGACGGCAAACATGTCGCGCAACCAATTTGTCATACTTGGCTCCTCGCATAAATTGATGGTTCTGCTGCTTCGACATCCGCTCGCGCGCAAATGGAAAAAACCATCACACCAGCGCCATGTCAATCCCCTCGGATTTCAATGCGGCGATCTCCTCCGGCGCCTGACTATCGCTGATGATCATATCGATCTGGTCCAGGCCACAGATTTTGGCGAATGCGACTTTGCCCAGCTTTGAACTGTCGGCGACGATAATTCGCCGCTGGGCAGCGCGGATTGCCTCGCGCTTGACCTCGGCTTCTTCCATGTTGTAGTCGGTGACGCCGAACTCCGGATGCACGCCGGCGACGCCCAGGAAGAACACATCAAAAACCAGCTCGCCAAAGGCGCGAGTCGCCAGGCTGCCAACCAGGGATCGCTCGCGCGAGCGCGCCGTGCCGCCGGTAACCATCAGTACGATTCCCGGTTCGTCGGCCAGGATCGCCGCAGCCCACAAATTGGAAGTGAGCACGGTGAGATTGACGCGGCCTTTTAGGGCCTGCGCAATCGCGACAGCGGTTGTTCCAACATCAAGTATGGCCGTTTCACCTTCGTTGAGCATCTCCGATGCCCGCGCTGCGATGCGGGACTTGGCCGATGTATGGCTGTCCTTGCGAATTATGTATGGCGGCTCGTAACTGAGGGAGATCGCGCTGACCGCGCCCCCGCGGGTTCGCCTGAGAACACCTTCGCGTTCCAGCGCCTCGAGGTCGCGACGTATGGTCATATCCGAGACCTCGGACAAACGGCTGAGTTCGGCGACGGATACCCGTCCACGCGCCTCCAGCATGTTGACAATCGTCAACCGTCGCGCATTACTCGTCATCGCAGCGACCTCGCCCGAGGCTCTCTTGAACTGTTAGCCGGGTATTCGTTCGGAAAACTTGTGCGAAATTCCATGAAACAAGCGTACTAATTGTTCAAATAAACATTCATATAGGTGGAATATAACGTAAAACATGCGCGCTTGTCAAATGACGCTGGCCAAAACGAGTGCATTTCAGATTATTGGCAATTAATCGCCGAGGTCACCGAGGACACCGAGCTTTAACCTCTTGCCTGCCAAATAGGAGGCTATGTAGCCGCCGAGCGCAATATCGTAAGCCTTCTCGTCGCTAGAGCGACGCGGTTTACGTAAACAGGGGCGTTTCGCTGAAACGCCCGCGAATAGAAAGTTGATGAAAACGGACGGCTCAGCGGGTCGTCCCTACATTTTGCCAGACTCATGTGATATTTGACGTATTTTGAATTTGCTGCGATTGCCTTTGCCCATCGTCCCAGAATATTAAAATGCCCCCTGCCCGCTGCCGGTATGGTAGTAAATCCTATTCGGTTGAAATACCTTGGGCGGTCCTCGACATGAGACCCTGAACTCAAAAGTATCGAACGACGTTGGTGGGGGCGACTCGCCGAGTCGCCCGATAGTCCTTCAGTTTCTGTTCGTCGGGCGATGCATCGGATCGCCCATACCGTCTGTCAGGCGGTTGTTGTTCTTTATTTCAACCGACTTCGATACACTACCGCCCGTTTGACCTCTGTTGCCTGGTTGGATACACTCAAGATGTAACGCGGTCCATTGGATATGCAATATTAGCGTTAAGGAGAAATGAATGAGTTTACGAAAAGAGCAGGTTCATGACTTTATCAAGAAGTACTCCGAAGAGCGCATCTCGCGACGGCAGTTCCTGCAAGCGGTGACGACCGTTGGCGGGGTTGCGGTCGCGCAGTCCATGATGCCGGGCTTCCGCCTGGCGACCGCGCTGGCGCAGGGCAGCCCCAAGAGCGGCGGCACGCTGGTGGCCGCAACCATCGACAAGCCCGTCAATATGGACCCCGCCTTCGCCGAACTCTACTCGTCGATGCAGGTCTATCAAAATATATTTTCCAAGCTCGTCAACCTGGATCGGAACAATAACGTATTGCCCGGTCTGGCCAAGTCCTGGCAGCAAATCGACGATTCAACCTGGGAATTCACCCTGGTCGACAACGCTTATTTCCACAACGATGAGCACTGCACCGCCAATGACGTGAAATACACCTTCGAGCGACTCTTTGATCCAAATCTTGGCGCGCCAAACGCTGTCTTCTTCACACCTCTGGAAGGCGTTGAGGTGGTCGATGACTATACTTTCCGTATCATCACGCAACCCAACTGGGGCGGTCTGCTGGAGGCGCTGGGCGCCTTCGCCGAGGTGGTCAATCAGAAGGCTATTGAAGAGAACGATCCCAAACTGCTGCCTATCGGCACCGGACCTTTCAAGTTTGTGCAATGGGTCAAAGACGACTTCATCGAGCTGGAACGCTGGGACAAGTACTTCAAGCCCAGCCAGCCCTATCTCGACAAGGTAATCTTCCGCGCTATCTCCGATGATACCGTGCGTCTGACGGGCTTGCAGACCGGCGAGCTGAACTGGATCGAGCAGGTGCCGCTGCATCGCGCCGACGAGCTGCGCGCGAATGCCGACCTAAAGGCAAACCCCGACGGCGAATTCTTCCCCGATATGTTCTTGATCAATTGCTCCAAACCCCCATTCGACAAAGTAGAAGTGCGCCAGGCTTTGCAGTGGGCGCTGCACCGCGAATCTATCGCCAATCTGGTTTGGTTCGGCCAGGCGACGCCGTCGGCCGAGCCGGTCTCGCCGTCGAATCCCTGGTATTCCGGCGCTAACGTCTATGACGGCGGTCCCGACATCGATCGGGCGAAAGCGCTTCTTGCGCAAGCGGGATATGAAGACGGTTTGACAATCCGCTACGCCTCCCAGCCGCAAGTGCCGACGCAGCCCCTGGTGGGCCAACTCCTGGAGCAGCAGCTTGCCCCGGCCGGATTCCGCGTTGAAGTCGAGTCATTTGAATCGGCGCGCTGGTTCGAAGAATTGTTCACCCTCAATTACGAAATCACCGGCACCTACTGGAGCGCCACAGCAGATCCAGGCGAACATTGCCTGTATCCGCTCTCTCATTCGACGTCACCCTGGAATTTCTCTGCTTTCAGGGATTCGCCCGAATTGGATCAAGCGCTGGACGAATTTCGCTTCACGCTTGATCCCGAAGCGCGGCAGAACGCATTCAACAACGTGGTGCGGCTGCACCAGGAATCCTCGCCGCAAGTATTCCAGGTCAACTTCAAGCGCACATATTGGACGCAGCCCAACGTACACGGCGCGCAGACGCTGCCGACGCTGGAATTGCGCATGGAAGACGTCTGGATTGACGCCTGATATTCGACGTGCAAGCGGAGCGCGGCCGCGCTCCGCTTGATTTTTTCTAACAGAGCCCCTTGCTCGCGCAAGGAGAAGGCTTGTTATTTTCTGTGAGCGCGGCAGACCTTTACGCCGGTTACGCGCCGAGCGGATTCTTCCAGGTATCTCGCCGGTGATGCGCCCATGCGCTTAATTCGCTATATTGCAGGCCGTCTGCTGCTCCTGCTGCCGGTCCTCTTTGGTACATCAATTCTGATCTTTCTGCTGCTGCGTTTGATCCCGGGCGATCCCGCCGCTGTGATCCTGGGCTTGCGCGCCACGCCCGAGCGTCTGGCTATCGTGCGCGAAGAGCTGGGGCTCGATCTGCCGATTCACCAGCAATACGGCCAGTGGCTGGGCAAAGTCTTGCGTGGCGATCTCGGCAAGGACTTCCGCAGCAACGAAGCGGTGACCGAGTTGCTGCGCGTGCGGCTGCCCGTGACTATTGAGTTGACGCTGCTGTCGCTGGCGCTGGCGATTGTGATCGCCGTGCCGCTTGGCATTCGCGCTGCCATCAAACCCGGTGGCGTCGCCGACCGTGGATCGATGCTGCTGGGTCTCGTTGGCATTTCAATCCCGGATTTCTGGCTGGGCATCATGTTGATCCTGGTTTTCTCGCTGGCTCTGCGCATGTTTCCTTCATCCGGCTATGCGCGCCTTCACGAGGACATTCTGGTTAATCTGCGCTCATTCTTCCTGCCCGCGCTGACGCTGGCTGTTGGCTTGTCAGCCGTGCTGGTGCGCGTTACGCGCTCGGCTGTGCTGGAGGTCATGGAGCGCGATTTTGTCAAGTTCCTGCGCGCGAAAGGACTGCGCGAACGGTTGGTGATCTATCAGCATGTTTTGCGCAACGCCAGCATACCCATCGTGACCGTCATTGGCCTGCAATTCGGCTATTTGCTGGGCGGCGCCGTCATCGTGGAGGAGGTATTTAGCTTGCCGGGCGTCGGTCGCTTGATCGTGAGCGCGACGCTGGAGCGCAATTATCCGGTGGTGCAGGCGGGTATGCTGGTAGTCGCTTTCATGTTCATCCTGGTCAATCTGGTGACGGATCTGCTTTATGGACTGTTGAACCCCAAAATACGAGGCGCCGGCGCATGAAACCCGGATTGATGCTCAAAGCCAGCCTGCCGACCGCCATCCGCAATACCTATGCCGCCAGCCGGTCGGCTTTTTTGGGGGGCGCCATCATCTGCCTGCTGGTTGTAATGACCGCGACCGTGTCCCTGTATTCGCCATACAGCCCCGAAGCCATGGACTTCATGGCGCCGCTCAGCCCCCCAACGACCGCGCACTTGCTGGGCACGGACAACTTCGGCCGAGATATTCTCACGCGGGTGCTCTACGGTTATCAGATCTCATTAGCGGTTGCTTTGGGATCGGTCGGTTTCGGCCTGATCGTCGGTGTCGGCCTGGGCCTGTTCGCCGGATATTTCGGCGGAATCCTGGACAATATCATCATGCGGCCGATGGACGTGCTGATGGCGTTTCCCGCTATCGTGCTGGTGGTGGCCTTGACGGGCTTCGTCGGTCGTGATGTCTCGGTGATGATTATGGCGGTGGCCGTAGTTTATGTGCCGATTTTCGCGCGCGTCATGCGCGGATCGACCCTGGAAGTGGTCAATGAACTTTTTGTTGAGGGCGCGCGCGCTCGCGGCGCGTCGCACCTGCGATTGATGCTGCGGCATATTTTGCCAAACGCGATCCCGCCGGTCTTGATCCAGGCCTCCATCCTGATGGGCATCGCCATACTGCTGGAATCCGCCTTGAGCTTCATCGGCCTAGGTACACAACCGCCCGATCCTTCATTGGGTTTGATGCTGTCAGAAGGCCGGTCCTTTATGCAGCAGGCGCCCTGGATGGTCATGGTGCCCGGACTGGCGATTTCCCTTGCCGTACTGGGCTTCAACCTGCTGGGCAATGGCTTGCAAGAATTATTGAATCCGGCCGGAAAGGGTCGATGAGCCAATGAGCCTGCTGTCTGTACGCGATCTCAGCACCGAATTCCAGAGCGAAGGTCGCTGGCTGGAGGCGGTGTCCGATGTCGCTTTCGACTTGCAGCGCGGCGAGATTCTTGGCTTGGTCGGCGAATCGGGCTGCGGAAAATCCACCATCGCCTATAGCGTCATGCGCCTGCTCGCCCGCAATGCCCGTATCCGTTCCGGCGAAGTCTGGCTTGGTGATGCCAACCTGGCGACCCTCGACGAGGAGCAGCTGCAAGACCTGCGTGGGCGCCAAATATCCATGATCTTTCAAGATCCCACGACAGCCCTGGATTCACTCTTCACGGTCGGGCATCAGGTCATCGAAACCTTGCAGGAACACCTCGATCTCGACCCGGCACAAGCGCGGCAGCGCGCCTTGGAGTTGCTGCGACAATTGGGCATCCCGGCGGCGGAGCAACGCCTGAAGGCCTATCCCTATCAATTCAGCGGCGGCATGTCGCAGCGGATCGCACTGGCCATCGCCATCGCTTGTCATCCGCAGGTGCTGATCGCGGACGAGCCAACCACCGCTCTCGATGTCACCATCCAGGCTCAGATTCTGCAGCTTATACGCCGACTGCTGGTCGACGAGGGTGGCGCCGGCGTCCTGCTGATCACGCACGATCTCGGGGTGGTGGCGCAAGTATGTGATCGCGTGGCGGTAATGTACGCCGGCAAAATCGTCGAATTCGGGGATGTGCATTCGCTATTCTCCAACCCCCTGCACCCCTACACGCAGGCTTTGCTGAACTCCCTGCCCAGCAAAGGCATCGCCCGTGGCCGCCTGGAGAATATCCAGGGCCGCGTGCCGGGCTTGGCCGATCGCCCCTCCGGATGCCGTTTTCATCCGCGCTGTCCACAGGCCAAAGCCGTCTGCCGCGAGGCTGTACCGCCGCTGAAACAAGTCTCGGCGCGGCAGGAGGTTGCCTGTGTCCTCTACGACTGACGGACAGCGCCCCTTGCTGAGCGCAGTCGGGCTTAGCAAGTACTTCCCGCTGGAAACCGGCCTGCTGGCCAGCTTGCGCGGAAACACTTCGACAGTCAAAGCGGTGGAATCGGTCACGCTGGATGTCTACGCCGGGCAAACGCTGGCGGTCGTCGGCGAATCAGGTTCAGGCAAGAGCACCCTGGGACGCTTGCTGCTGCGTCTCCTGCAACCGAGCGCCGGACAGGTTCTCTACCAGGGCGAAGACATCTTCGGCATGAGTCGCGCGGAAACGCGCGCCTTTCGTCGCCAGGCGCAGATCATCCTGCAAGATCCATACGCTTCGCTCAATCCGCGCATGAGAGTCGGCCGCATCATCCGCGAGCCCCTGGATATCTACGGCGAAGGCAGCAAGAGCGAACGCCAAAAGCGCGTTCACGAGCTACTGGAGAGAGTGGGACTGAATCGCAATCACGAGCGGGCATTCCCATCGGAATTGAGCGGCGGGCAGCGCCAGCGCGTGGGCATCGCCGCGGCCCTGGCATTGTCGCCGAGCATCATCATCGCCGACGAACCGACATCGTCGCTGGATGTCTCGGTGCAGGCGCAGACATTGAACCTGCTCTCCGACTTGCAGCGAGACTTGGGACTGACCTATATTTTCATCACCCACGACTTGAGCGTCGTGCAGCACATCAGCGATCGCGTGGCGGTGATGTACCTGGGCAAAATCGTCGAAGAAGCGCCGACCGAGACCTTGTTCGCCGAGCCGAAGCATCCCTACACGCAGGTCCTCTTTTCGGCCATACCCCTGCCCGATCCAGCGCGGCGCATGAACTGGGACTTGCCAAAGGGCGAGCCGCCCTCGCCGCTGGATCCACCCTCGGGCTGCCATTTTCATCCGCGCTGCCCGCAGGCGCTGCCCGCCTGTTCGCATACCGTGCCGCGTTTTCAATCAGTCGCGCGCGATCACGGCGTGGCCTGCCTGTTGTATGAGGATGGGGTGAATTAACCGACGGGCACAGGGCGGAATTCACCACAGTCGCACGCAAGTCACGACTTGACACACACAAAATAATGCATCCATAACCTATCAGCATCACAACACAATAGACATGTAGAGGCGAGCGATTAGAGGCTGTTGAAAAATAGGTTTTCGTCTTAAAGAATGGTCTCTTCTGAACTGTTTACACCCCTCCCCAATGCTTTGGGGAGGGGCCGGGGGAGGGGTTAGAGTAGAATATCAACAGACCCTATTAGCTCGCCCGTTTCTACAATTGCAAAAGCGGCTGCCGGCGACCTATCAGGTCGCCCGAAACATACCCCTCTGTCCCTTTTTTTAATAAACCGCGTCGCTCATGCGACGAGAAGGCTTGTTATTTTCTGTGAGCGCGACAGACTTTTTCGCTGCCGCCGAGCGGCTGTGGTGAATCCTCCCCGTTTCAAAACCGCAACCATTTAGTCGCCCTTTTCTCCCTGCCGTGCTGTATTCTTCGACGTGGAAACACAGGCTGCCGCCGCGTTTCAAACCCGGCGCTTGGCCCACGAAGCGACATTGTCCGAAAAGAGGGCTAATGTCCGAAAAAGAGTTTTTTTTGTCCGCAAATGGACAAAGACGGACAATCTTCAAACCGAAACCGAACCAATCGCCAGGCATGTATCTCTTGATAAACCGCGTCGCCCATCCGACGAGAAAGCCTATCATTTTGTGTGAACGCGACATTCCTGAAACCTGTTCGCCGGTTACGCGCCGAGCGGCTTATGACGAAATTCTGGAGGGGCGGCCGCTGTCAACCTGGCCTGTCCTCAGCTTCCGATCGGGAGAGGGGGTACCCTCCCCCCCCATATACATACTGTATCTATACTGTTACCCAAAAAGGGGGCAAAATGAGGGCATCTTCCCGGCATTTGAGGACGCATTGCGCGTCATAGAGCGGAGAGCAGGTCAATCGACATGCCCTCGCAGCATGGCACTTTCAAGCAAACGCAGCGCTACAAATCCACCGACGGCAAGTCGCAGCGAGAATTGATGTAGCGTAGTGTATGCGCTATACTTACCCGGAGAATCATCGTGAGAACGCATTGAATCGGGGCAGACAACATGGACCAGAATACCCAATTTATCATCACAGTCGGCACTGTTATCGGCGTCTTTCTGTGGTTGCGGCACGATATTAACCAGCTAAATGCAAAGATTGACAAAGTGTCCGACAATTTCAATTCACGGGTGGATAATCTCAGCACGAGACTTGACCGGACGAACGAAAGTATTTCCGCGCTACGAGAAACACTTGGTTGGATACGTGGACGCATGGGCTTTACGGAACAGACGCCTCCTCAAGCCGACTGATGCGCTCCACCGAAAGCTCTGTCTCGCCTTCCAATATAAACGAAGCCGCTCGGCGCGCGCTCGGCGAAAAAGTCCGCAGCGCTCACAGAAATAAACAAGCTCTCTCGGCTACCGCTCTCGGCGGTCGATATGCCCTCGCAGCATGGCACTTTCAAGCAAGCGCAGCGCTACAAATCCACCGACGGCAAGGCGCAGCGAGAATTGATATGAAACAAGTTTTCTGCTATAGTTGATATATTAAAATCTAATTGCTAAAACTAAGCAGTGGAGAAATCTAAATGGCTAAACTACGTAAGCCGGGGCAGAGGCCAGCAAAGCCTGGAAAATACATTGAAAGAGGTCCGCGCGGCGGGAAAAAGACCAATCCTAAACGTGCAAACGTCAAAGAGAAGTTCCCGCCAACACAGAAAAGCGGGAATAAGTGGGAACGTACAGGCCCGCTATAAGCAAATTAGAGATAGCCAATCACATAACATAAGAGCGTATTGCAATGGCAACTGAAATGGCGAATGAATCGTTGCAACCGCCGCCTAATTTGAGCGATAGGGTATCAAGGCTGGAAGGCGCTTATCCCCACTTGGCGACCAAAGCGGACCTCGAACGGCTTCAGTCGACGCTCATCAAATGGATCGTTGGTACCGGCATTGCGCTTTTTGCCGCCATGCAATTCTTTGACAGACTACCCTAGAACGAACGGTTGCCCTCACCCCTTCACAGCGCCCAGCGTCAGCCCGCGAATGAAATACCGCTGAAAAAACACAAATATGAACAGCGTCGGCTGCGAGCGAATGACGGCAAGTCGCAGCGAGAATTGATGTAGCGTAGTGTATGCGCTATACTTACCCGGAGAATTATCGTGATAACGCATTGAATCGGGGCAGACAACATGGACCAGAATACGCAATTTATCATCACAGTTGGCACTGTTATCGGCGTCTTGCTTTGGTTGCGGCACGACATCAATCAACTCAATGCGCGGTTGGACAATCTCGACGCCAAGTTTGACAAATTAAATGAAAACTACGCCGTCCTGCGCGAGAGCCTGGGTTGGATACGCGGACGCATGGGCTTTACGGAACAGACGCCTCCGCAAGCCGACTGATGCGCTCCACCGAAAGCTCTGTCTCGCCTTCCAATATAAACGAGCCACTCGGCGCGCGCGCGGTGAAAAGTCCGCAGCGCTCACAGAAATAAACAAGCTCTCTCGGCTGCCGCATGCGACGGTTTTCAGTAAAGGAGAAATAACATGGGTTATGGCAGAGCCAGCTCGGACGAAGTGCTGGACAGCGATGTGGTGCAGGCGCTGGCCAACAAGATGGGATTGGCGATATCCCCCGAAGAAGCCGAGGTCTTGACGGCTTTGCTGATGAATCAAATGGCGGCCTTCCAGTCCTTCGACAGTATTGATCTGCAGGATGCCGTACCGGCGTCGATCTTCCGCGCGGGAGGAGCCAACAATGAGTGAATTGACCGATCTGTCACTCAGTGAAGTTAGCGACATGCTGGACGCGGGGACGGTCTCGTCGCTTGACTTGGTGGAAGCCAATCTGCGCGCTATCGAAAAGACCGAACCGCTGGTCCATGCCTATGCCAGCGTGCTCGCCGAAGAGGCGCTGGACGCGGCGCGTGCCGCCGATAAAGCCATCGCCGCGGGCGACCGGCGCGGAGCCCTGCATGGCATTCCCATCGGGCTTAAGGACAATATCTACACCGAGGGCAGCGTCACCGAAAGCGGCTCGAAGGTGATGGCGGGCTTCCTGCCCGACTACGACGCCACCTGCGCCAGCTTGCTCAAGGCAGCCGGCGCCATCATCATCGGCAAGACCCATTGCCACGAATTTGCCTACGGCGTCAATACGCCGCCTAGTCGCAGCCCCTGGAATACCGAGGTCTATCCCGGCGGTTCCAGCATCGGCTCGGGCGTGGCGGTCACCAGCCGCTCCTCCTACGGCGCGCTGGGCACGGACACCGGCGGTTCCATTCGCGTGCCTGCTTCCATCAACAACCTGGTCGGCATGAAAGCGACTTACGGCCGCGTGAGCATCTACGGCGTCGTGCCTGTCGCCTGGTCGCTTGACCACGTCGGACCCATGACGCGCAGGGTCAAAGACAACGCCTTGCTGCTGGCTGGCATGGCCGGCTACGATCCGGAGGATCCCACCAGCGCCCGGCAGCCGGTTCCCGATTTCTGCGCCGATCTCGAAGCTGGCGTGTCCGGCTTGCGCATCGGCGTCGAGCGCGATTATTTCTTTTATGACGGCCTCATCGACGAGATCAGGACATCGGTCGAAGGCGTCATCGCCGAATACCGCGCGGCTGGCGCCGAAATCGTCGAGCTCAGCATTCCCGAGCTGGAGATCACGCAGGACGCGCTCTTCACCATCGTGCTCTGCGAGGGCAGCAGCTATCACCGAAAGCTGATCCGCGAACACAGCGACAAGTACGATCCGGCCACCCGCGCGCTCGTTCAACTGGGCGAACTGGTGCCGGCCACGCATTACCTGGCGGCGCAGCAAGCGCGGAGAGTTTACCGCGACGCCATCAATCGCGCCTTCGCCGACCATCAGTTGGACGCCATGCTCTGGCCGACCATGCCCATGACCACCGCGCCCCTGGACGCCTTGAACGCGCCGCGCGCCGACGGCTATCCCGATACGCCGGTCGGCAGCATGTGCCACCACACCTTCAACGCCAATTTGGCCGGCCTGCCGGCATTGAGCGTGCCCTGCGGCATCACCGAGGCGGGCTTGCCCTTCGGCTTTCAGTTGACCGGGCGCGCTTTCGACGAGGCCATGGTCTATCGGATTGCGAATGCCTACGAGCGGGAGCACGATTGGCATACGCGGGCGGCGCCGTTGGTGGAGGGGGTGTAGTTTGGAGATTTAATCACAGAAGACACAGAAGTAGTATCCATAAAGTAATGCAAAGAAACTACATGGTGAAAGCTCTGAATCCTATCCAAATCCCGGCAAAAGCGATCCCCTTCCCAGATGTCTCAGGGAGGGGGATGGGGTTGAATCGCACGGATCGCTTTTTCGCATGACTAACTTGGTACTACTGAGTTTCTTCGTAGCGCGGCATAGTTACAAGAAATTAGAACGCATGAGTTGACAGATGGATGCGCGAATGCTATAATCATGCTCGAATTGACAGGAGGTAAGTCATGCCAAAAGGCAAGAATCAATGGGTCGTCCCGCATGAAGACGGTTGGGCCGTACGAGGACAGGGTAACAAGGGAAGAGTCACTGTTGTCAAGCCAACTCAAAGTGAAGCTATCGACGCCGCAACGCAGATAGCTCGCAACCAACGCTCGGAAGTTATCATAAAGGGGCGAAACAACAGGATTCGTGACAGAAACAGCTACGGAAACGACCCGCATCCACCAAAAGGATAAGCGGCGTTTTCCATAACAGCTATCCGTTACATAATATAAGGCGACATTTGTGTCGTCTTTTTCGTTGTGACCAGTGAGGTCTTCCATGAAGAACCGACTCTATTACGGCGACAATCTCGAGATACTGCGAAACCGCGAATACTTCCCCGATGCCTGCGCCGACCTCATCTACCTCGACCCGCCCTTCAACAGCAACCGCAATTACAACGTGCTCTTCAAATCTGAGAGCGGCGCGGACAGCCAAGCCCAAATCACGGCCTTCGAGGACAGCTGGCATTGGGGCGAATTGGCTGAAGCGACCTACCGCGACTTGATTGTCAATGCGCCGGAGAAAGTGTCGACCGCGATTGAGGCGCTGCTGAATCTTATTGACCGCAACCAGATGATGGCTTACCTGGTGATGATGACGGCGCGACTGGTCGAGCTGCGGCGGGTCTTGAAGTCGACCGGCAGTTTGTACCTGCACTGTGACCCGACGGCGAGCCATTATTTGAAGCTCATTCTCGATATGATATTCGGCGGAGAAAACTTTCGAAATGAGATTATCTGGAAGCGAACGTCTGCACACAACGATCCAAATCGCTACGGGCGTATTACCGACACCATCTTGTATTATACAAAGTCTTACGATACGACATGGAATACGATTCACACTCCGTATTCAGCTGAGTACATCGAGAAGTTTTTCCGCTACGAAGATGATCGTGGACGTTACGCGAGTGACAACCTGACGGGACCAAGGATTAGTGCTGGCGACTCCGGCTCAGTCTGGCGGGGATTCACTCCGTCAAGCCGAGGCCGATCTTGGAGTATTCCCAAGAAGGTCGTGCGGAGTTTGGCGGGAGAACAGGCGCTTTCGTGGACAGTTAATGAGAGGCTCGATTTGCTGGACGAGCATGGCTACATTTATTGGCCGGACGGGGGAGTACCTCGCGTTAAAAGATATTTGAAAGACATGCCGGGTGTACCGTTACAGAACTTGTGGGCAGACGTCAATCCTATTAGCGCTCACGCCAAAGAACGGCTTGGTTATCCCACACAGAAGCCCGAAGCATTGCTAGAGCGCATCATCCGCACCTCGTCGAACAAAGGCGATGTCGTGCTGGATCCCTTCTGCGGTTGCGGTACGGCGATTGCGGCAGCGCACAAGCTGGGGCGCAAGTGGATCGGCATCGACATCACGCATCTATCAATCGCCCTGCAAAAGTATCGCTTGCAGGATATGTTCGAGCTAGTCTCGGGCGAGGATTACGAGGTCATCGGCGAGCCGACTACCGAAGCGGGCGCGCGCGAGCTGGCGACCGATTCCGCCAACGAAGGGCGCTATCAATTCGAGTGGTGGGCGCTGTCGCTAGTGGGCGCCAAGCCGGTGGGCGGGCAGGGTGGCTCTCGTAAAGGCAAGAAGGGCGCGGACAAGGGCATCGACGGCGTCATCAACTTCTTCGAGCAAGACGGCAAGGACAAGGCCAAAGCGCACAAAGTGGTGGCGCAGGTCAAGTCGGGCAAAGTCGGGCGCAAGGATATTCACGAACTGCGAGGAGTGATAGAGCGTGAAGGGGCAGCGATTGGCGTCTTCATCACGCTGGAATTGCCGACTCAGCCCATGCTCAAGGAAGCGCTGCAAGCCGGCTACTACGAATCCGAGTTTTGGAATCAGCGCTATCGCAAGCTGCAGATTCTGTCGATTCGCGATCTGCTGGGCGGGGACGGGGTCGATATGCCACCCCAGCATGGCACGTTCAAGCAGGCGCAGCGGCAGCGCTCGACCGACGGCAAGGCGCAGCGGGATTTGATGTAGGGGATTCACCACAAAGGCGCGTAGGACTATGTAATAATTATCGTCCAATAGAGCAAATCCTCGGCGGGAAACGTCTCCCGAATCCGTTGTTCAGCCATGTCCATAGCATCGTTTGCGCTGTCCGCTTCCACTGTCCATTCTCGTCGTCCACGCTTGACCGTTTCCTGTGATGACCCCCCAAAAACAAGCCGATGCGTACCTATCACTTCTTCTTTGTAAATCTCAATCTTGTACTCCATATTGTGTTCTCCACGGCGCTCTTGTCCTGACGGAAGTACTCTTCGTCCCGGTCGTGTGCGTTTATTATCCGGCGCAAATCTCAAAAGAATATATCCAACAGCCAGTCCACCCACTATCGTGACAAATAGTCCCGAGATGATTTCCATAATCTCTACTACTCATAGTCAACTGTCGCGCTATGCAAAGACAAATCTACTTATTAAGCAGAAAGACGGTAAGACGCAGCAAGACTTGACTTAGATTTATATCTTTTCTCTGTGCCTCTGTGTCTCTGTGGTGAATTCTACTCCTCCCCCACCTCTTCCGGCTCGCCGTCCCGCACCGGATACAAGCCCGCGCCTCTACGCCGCCCCCAGGGACTCGGCGCAGCCGAAGCCGAGCGCTCGCGCACGCGACAAGCCTCCAGCTTCTCCAAATCGAATTGGATGCCATTGCCGGGGCGGTCGCCCAGGATGATATAGCCGTCTTCGACGCGACTGTCGTGTTCGAAAACAACGTCATAGCCCGGATCCACCACTTCCATCCAGATATGATTGGGCAACACGGCCGCGAACTCGGCCATATAGTTGCCCGGGCAATTCATCACCGAAACCGGCAGGTCGAAGCCGTCGGCCATCTGCGCCACGCGCATGGCGCCGGTGATGCCGCCCGTGCCGACGCCGATTTGCAATATGTCCGCCGCCCGATGCTCGATCAAGGGACGGAAGTCGCTGGCGTCATCCAGGTTCTCGCCCGTCGCCACCGCCGCGTTGACCGAATCCGAGACCTTGCGCAAGCCGGTGTAATCCCAACGTCGAGCCGGCTCTTCCGCCCAGAAGATCTCGTGGTGGCGCTCGAAAAAGCGGATGTGCTGGATCGCTTGCTTTGGCGACCAATACTCGTTGGAATCGATCAGCAGGGCCGGCTCCTTGCCCGATGTCGCCAAGGCTTCTTTCATGATGCCGATGCGCCGCAGGTCACCTTCGCGATCCAGCCCGACCTTCAGCTTGCCGATGGCAATGCCGCGCGCGGCCTGGGACTCGTAGAAGGCGCGGATGCCGGCGTCGTCCAGTGACAGGTCGATGCCGCTGGCGTAGGCTTTTACCGCGCGGCTCGACGCGCCCAAGGTCTTCCAGAGCGGTTCGTCGTTGGCTTTGGCTTTGAGGTCCCAAAGCGCCACATCCAGGGCGCCGATGACATCGGTGACTGCGCCGCGGTTGCCGCCCTTGAAGGCGAAATTCGCCATGCGCCCCCACAAGCCGACGACGCCGCGCGGATCGCGGCCCAGCAGCAGGTTCTCGGCCATTGTGTGGATAGTGGCGCCGGCGCCCGCATCGCCCAGCGAGACGCCGGTCAGCCCGACATCGGTATCAAGAAACACCGCCAGCGCCGCGTATTGAGCGCGTCCGCGCGGATTGTTGGCGTCGCCGATAGGGCGCGCCATCTCGTGCTCGAACAAGATCGTACGGATGCCAGTAATCTTCATCGGGTTCTTCTCTCAGTTTTCGTTTCGTCAGTTAAAGAACTCAGCGCCGAGCCTGCTGGATTTCCGGGCTCCAGCGCCGTAAATCAGTTAGAGCGCCCCATCCGCAAACATCTGCCGCAGCACTTTTTTGTCCATTTTGCCGACGCCGGTCTTGGGAATGGCATCCACCAGCGCATAGTTGTCCGGCAGCCAGAACTTGGGAAAGTGTCCCAGCAAGTAGTCATTGAGCGCAGCTTGATCGACGCCGGCTTGCAACGGAACGATCACGGCCAGCGGCCGTTCGCCCCAGCGCTCATTCGGCGTCGCGATCACCGCCGCTTCCAGCACATCGGGATGCGACATGAGCGTATTCTCCAGATCCACCGACGATATCCACTCGCCGCCACTCTTGATCAGATCTTTGGTGCGGTCAGTGATGTTCATATATCCGTCGGCGTCGACGGTGGCGACGTCGCCGGTGCGGAACCAGCCGTCCTCAGTGAAATGTTCGCGATCCTGTTCGATCTTGTAATATTGCCGCACCACCCAAAAGCCGCGTACTTGCAGTTCGCCCATGGTTTCGCCATCCCAGGGCAGTTCTGCGCCTTCGTGATCGACGATGCGCGCCTCGACGCCGGGCACGAAATAACCTTGCTTCGCCTTGATATCCCAGCGGCTGTCATCGTCAAGCGCGTCATGCTGCGCTCCCAGTTTGGAGACGCTGCCAATGGGCGACAACTCGGTCATGCCCCAGGCGTGCACGACATTGACGCCGAGTTCTTTTTCGTAGGCTTCGATCAAGCCGCGCGGCATGGCCGAGCCGCCGACGATCAATTGCTCTATGCAAGAGACATCGCGCGGATTCCGACGCAGCTCATGATAGAGTCCGTTCCAAATCGTCGGCACGCCGGCTGCGATGGTCACGCGTTCGGATTCGATCAAATCTGCCAGGGCATCCGGCCTGAAATGCGGTTCGGGCATGACCATTGTCGCGCCCGCGTAGGTACTGGCGTAGGGAAGTCCCCAGGCCATGGCATGGAACTGGGGCACGACCGGCATCACGACGTCTCGCTCGGTCACGCCGAAGGCAACCCCCGCCAATACACAGAAGGTATGCAAGACCATGGCGCGATGGCTGATCAAGACGCCCTTGGGCATGCCGGTGGTGCCGCTGGTATAACAGAGCGCCATCGCCATCTTTTCGTCGGTACAGCGCCAGGTGTAAGACTCGTCGGCGGATGCGATGAGTTCTTCATATTGCAGCAAATTGGGCAAGTTGATGGGCTGATCTTCGCGGGCATTGAAGACCACGAAATGCTCAACCGTCTCCAACAGATGCGCGATCGGCTCCAGCAAGGGGACTAGCGAACCGTCAACAAAGATCACTTTGTCTTGGGCGTGGTTGATGATGTAGACAAGTTGATCTTGTGGCAGGCGGATGTTCAAGGTGTGGCAGACCGCGCCGGCCAGCGGCAGGCCGAAGTAAAGTTCCATATGTTCAAAGCTGTTCCAGGCGAAGGTGCCGACGCGATCCCCGGGTTCTATGCCCAAGGCGTCCAGCGTATTGCACAGCCGCTTGATTCGCAGGTAAAACTCAGCGTAGCTGTACTCGCGCACGGGGCCATCGGGCAACTTGGTTCGGATTGTTTTCCGGGGATACATGCGCCTGGCATGCTCGAGGATATGATCCAATGTCAGCGGAAAATCCATCATCAGACCATGTAACATCCGGTCGCTCCTTTTCGGGGATCAGTGGCCTCTGGCGCACTCAACTTTAGCATATTTTGGTTCATAACGCAGTCGACAGCGGATGACAGTAGTGTATCCCTTTCGGTTGAAATACTTCGTGGCCAGTTCTCGACATGAGATCCTTAAGCGAAAACAGGAACGACGTTGCTCGGGGCGAGCGTTCTGTGAAGCGCAATTCGCCTTCCAATGCTCGAAAGTTGCCCTGATTTTGCCTCATTTGCTCTCATTTTACCCTCATTTT
>JAPOOU010000087.1 GCA_026713245.1 Chloroflexota bacterium | reverse complement strand
CGCGCTCAACGCGATCGCCCGCGCCCGGCAGATCGCGCTGCTGCTGATGGATCTGCACGGCTGGGACAAATTCGCGCCGATCGAGTCCTTTGGGCATGAGCAAGATTTCTACGCGCAAGTGGCGGATGCCGATAGCTGGCGAATTCCCTACGGCAAATCCGAACAGCTATGCCTGGCTTGCGGATTCGAGAACGCGTCGCGGATTCGACAGTATCGCGCTCTTCTGAAGCTGTCGCGCCAGCAATGGACTCATGCCGACGATCATGATATCTCCGAATTTGAGATCAGGGGGTGGGCGCCGGGCAAAAGTGTTACGGCAGTAACGGATTCGCAGAAGCGCGCGGACAGCTCCAAAATCCCGAGCGCTTTTAAGCGCCTTGAGCGGCACCTCACCGAGGCAGAATTCCAGAGGATGGACGAAGCGCAACAAGCGGGGGCGATCGCGTGGCTGCGTGGCCAGTTGAAGCGCCTGGAAGACTGGCATCGCTCCGCCTAGACTCGCGAATGCCTAGAGGTCTGAATTCCGCAATACAGCAGCCGGCAACTGTGTGTCCGCGACCAAATGCGTGATCAGCCCGGTTCTCAGGGCGCCTGCGACCGCCTTTGCATTTTCGATGCCCGATGCGAGTGCGATGCGGCAGGGCGTCCGCCGCAACTACTCAACGCCGACGCCGATCATGCAATCGGTCAGAGGCGTTTCCAGAATGTCGCCTGAACGGTTAAAAGCGTGTATTGAGACATTGCCGACAGCGCCCTTCGATATCAGCATGGGCGTGTAGGCATCGCCGATGTAAACGATCATGCCCGGCGTCGGCGGCCGTGTTTAACTGGTTGGGCGGCGGCCGCATCGCCAGCGTTCCGGTTTCAGTGATCGCCACTATTGGGCTCTATGTCATTTTCGGCTTTGTCATGAGCCGCATGCAGTTCGGCCGCAAGGTCTATGCCATGGGCGCCAATGAAGACGCCGCGCGCGCTTCCGGCTTTAGTACGGCGCGAACGGTGATTCTGGTGTACACGGCCAGCGGTTTTCTGGCGGCGCTGGCGGGCTGGATGTTGCTGGGGCGGCTGGAGGCCTCGGTGCCAACCTTGGGCGTGGGCATGACTTTGAACGTGGTGGCGGCGGCGGTCATCGGCGGCGTCAGCTTGAAGGGCGGCGAAGGCTCAATCATCGGCGCTTTTGCCGGTGTTCTTTTCCTGGCTATGGTCAACAACGCCTTGAACCTGATGAATGTCGATCCGCTCTGGGTCAATGCCGTGCGCGGCTTGATCATTCTGGTGGCGCTGGTTATCGACGCGCAAAAGTCCCGTTATCGCGGTCGCGCCGGTCCATCGGCAAGCAAAACAGCGGTGATCGCGGACCCCAATCAGAACGCGACAGCTACCTAAGAACTTTGCTCCAAATCGTTACGACAGTAACGTATCGTCCTTAAACCGGACTGAACTCGATGGCGAGCAGTCTCGTGCCGCGCAAGAAACACAATAAGCGAAACATAAAAATCCCGATGATGTAGATCAGCCCGTGTTTTCTTGCCATATGCCTAGACAATGACCGAGCTTCATCCTGCTTCTCAAGTATGCGGGCGATGGCCGGGACCCATTCGCCCTCCACCTTGCCCTTGGCGTCAGACCTTGCCAGGTTGACCGATTCGTTGTTGCGGATGCGCTTTACTTTGCCGCTGTCCCCGAGGGTCCAGCAGTAGAGTTTGTCTTCGTCGCTCATGATGTTGACCGGTGTGCGAACAGTTTCGCCGTTCTTGCGATACGACTCGATGGAGACGTAGGTGGATTGAGCCAGCGCTTCAAAGCGCATTGGCGATCACGTTGATTTTTGTTTGGGATGAGTGCTTTGCTTCGTGCTGGCGGCTTAAGCGCAGACGGGCGCGTCGGCAGACCAGCGATGAGTCGCCGGGCGTTCCGTCAGCCCGGCCAGGTAATCGCGCGCGGCGTGCCAGGAATCGCGCCATTCTTCGTAGGACTGCACTTGAGCCGGATTCTCGCGGCTGCGCACGATCAAGCCGGGGAATTCATCGCGTCCGGTGGGAGCGCCGATAGGCTGATAGCGCAGGTCAAAGCTCCAGCGCAGCGTATCGCTGACGTTGACCAGGGAACTGTGTTGCGTGAGCCGGTGCATGAATATGGCGTCCCCCGCTTTTATTGGCAGCGGGAGCGGTTCGCCCGCCAGCAAATGTGGCGGAATGAGCACCTGGTCGAAGGGGCAGTGTTCGGTGATGCCGGTAAGATGGCTGTACGGCACCGCCTGCAGGCAGCCATTTTCGATGGTAGCATCGGTGATGGCGAGCCAGACCGTTAAGATTTCGGTGTCGTCGGCGTTGGGCCTGTGGACGCCCTGGTCTTGATGCCATTTGGTCTCTGTGGTCAGGTTCACCATGCCGGGCGCGACCTTCGCTTGCGCCGGTTTGATGCGTACGTGCTGGATCGGGTTGGACAGGATCTCGCCGCCGACGACTTCTTCGACTTTGTCCAACAGGCGTTCGTTGCGTATCAGATCGTAAACCGCGCGGCTGGCATTGATGCCGGCATCGCCATGCACGGTCTCGTTGGACAAGGCGATATCCATGTGAGCAAAGACGTCTTTTTTCGCTTCGCCCAGGATCACGGTCAATCGCTCTTCGAAGGGCAGGTCCTCATAGGCCGAGGAGGTCAGTCCCTCCGCGTACCACTGCGGCGCCATGCGATCGAGCAACTGGTGATAGTCCTCGATGATTGCAGCCAGAGCCGCTTCGTCAAGCAAGTCCTCGACAATGGCGTAACCCTGTGTTTCGACTAATTCTTTGAGATTACTGGTCATGGCGCGCCTCCCTCTTCCTGGAAATTTAACACGGGCTTGCTCCCGCGTCAACTTGTTTACCGCGTCGGGGTGGATTTCAGATTATCGGCGAGCCCTATCCCTCAAAAGGCGAAGACTCGGTAAGGGCGAGCCGGTGGCTCGCCCAAATGTGAGATGTTGGTTTCGGGCGACATGGTATGTCGCCCCTACAAGGCTTGATTGGTATTGGGCTAATGTATCTCAACGTAAATTCAAAGAAGGCGCTAACTTTGAACAAGTGTCCTGATTTACGGAAAAGGTACTTGCTCATGAATTTAGCCCCCTTCTTAACGACATTATACTGTCTGATTGACGATTGGTGCAAAAGTTGTCGGGTTTGCAGGCGCAATAAGCCCCGTACGGGTCCGCCGTT
>JAPOOU010000088.1 GCA_026713245.1 Chloroflexota bacterium | reverse complement strand
CTGCTCGCCGAACTGGCCGACTACTCCCTCGAGCGCATGCCCAGCGGCGCCTGGCGCTACGGCGCCCCCGCCGGCGCCCACGACTACACCGTCATCGCCACCGCCCTGGCCTGGTACGGCACCCAACACAGCAGCCGCAAAATCATCGACTTCGCCTAAGCGCCCATGAATTCGCCAAACACCACCACTCCGCCACAAAAAATCTCTGTGCCTCTGCGCCTCTGTGGCAAAACCAAAACCCAGCAATACCGCGCCCTCCAGCCCTTCCGCCATCCCAAACTGCCCGAAATCCTGGGGACAATGCGGGGGCTTCCAGAGACGCTCCCGGGGGCTTACCGGAGGCTCGCCCCTCTGTGCTCTCTGCGCCTCTGTGGCGAAAAATCTCTATGCCCTCTGGGCCTCTGTGGCCAAACCAAAAACCCAGCAATACCGCGCCCTCCAGCCATTCCGCCACCCCAAAAGTCCCGAAAACCTGGGGACAATGCGGGGGCTTCCAGAGGCACTCCAGCGGGCGCCAAGGGGCCATATCGAGAACACATCCTCGGACTTCTTAATGTTCTTCATTGACAACAAAGACCGCGTCACATATAATCCCGCGCTAGAGTTGACTGGAAGCGACCGTGAAGAAATCATTTTTCCATCATCATCTGTTGTCATTCGGAACAGGAGCGATCCAGGACTCGTAGTGCTTCACGCCATTTTATCTGTCACTGACGCCTCGCTCCTTTGCGGGGCTTTTTACGTCGACATGGGGAGATTGAGATGCTGGCAGTTATCGACTATGGAGCGGGCAATCTCAGGAGCGTACTGCATGCGCTCAAACATCTTCAGGCGCATAATCTACGGCTGGTACAGCATGGCTCGGAGTTAAACGGCGCGTCCAAGATTATCTTGCCGGGCGTGGGCGCCTTTGGCGCGGGCATGGAGCAGATGCGCCGCCGCGATCTGGTTGCGCCCTTGCTGGACGCGCTGGCAAACGGCATTCCGTATCTCGGTATCTGTGTCGGCATGCAAATGCTTTTCGATGTTGGCGAGGAGATGGGCGAACACAAGGGTCTGGGGGTCATACCGGGTCGTGTGCTGCGCTTTCCGGACTTTCCCGATCGCAAGGTGCCGCATATGGGCTGGAACCAGCTTGAATTGAAAGGTAGCTCGGCATTGTTTCGGAAGCTTGGCGAAAGCAGCCACGTATACTTCGTGCACAGCTACTATTGCGCCCCGCAGGACAGGAGCGCAACCATTGCTGCGGTTGATTACGGCCTTGAATTTGCCGCGGCTGTGCAATCCGGCAACGTATACGGCGTTCAGTTTCATCCCGAGAAAAGTCAAGTCAATGGCCTACGAATATTGAACAACTTTCTGAGAATCGAGGAGCTGGCTGATGATAATCTACCCGGCAATTGACCTTCATGACGGGAAGGTCGTGCGACTGCGCGAAGGGGATTTGAGCCAGGAAACGGTATTTAGCGAGGATCCGGCCGCGACTGCGCAATCCTGGATTGATCAGGGAGCGGAATGGATTCACATGGTCAATCTGGATGGCGCATTTGAAGCGGCCAACGAGAACATAAGAGTCTTGGAGTCCGTCGCCAAACTTGATGTCAAGCTGCAATTTGGCGGCGGCTTGCGCGATTTGGGGGCCCTGGGCGACGCCTTTGACGCGGGCGCTTCCCGAGTTGTCCTGGGGACGCTGGCGGTCAAGCAACCTGACAAGGTCGTCGAGGCGGTGGCGCGCTTTGGCGCTGACGCTGTTTGCGTCGCGCTCGACGCAAGAGACGACAAGGTGACCACGCATGGCTGGACAGAATTGTCGACGGAGTCGCCGGTTGAATTTGGCGGTTGGTTATTCACAAAGGGCGTCAGGCATGCGCTGTATACCGATGTTAAACGAGACGGCATGTTAAGTGGCGCGAACATTGACGATACGATCGCCTTGGCGCGGGAAACCGGGCTGGGGGTGATCGCGTCGGGCGGCGTCAGCAGGGCGGGAGAAATAGAGCGGCTCGCGTCAAGCGGCGTCGTCGCGGGAGCGATTATCGGCATGGCGCTGTATCAAAAAAAGCTCTCGCTGGGCGATGCCCTGCGAGCAGCGAATGGGGGTGGATAATGTTGGCGAAGCGAATCATACCCTGTCTCGATGTGAAGGACGGACGCGTTGTCAAAGGCGTCAATTTCCTTGACCTGCGCGATGCCGGCGACCCGGTCGAGCAGGCGATGGTTTATGATCGAGAAGGCGCTGATGAACTGGTTTTTCTTGATATCACCGCATCGCACGAGGCGCGCAAGACAAGGCTGGAAATGGTCAAACAAGTGGCGGATAGCATTTTCATTCCCTTCTGTGTGGGTGGAGGCATTCGCAGCATCGACGATATACGCGAGACGCTGTTGGCGGGCGCCGACAAGGTCTCGATCAATAGCGCCGCTGTGAGAAACCCGGAATTGATTTCGTCAGGGGCCTGGGGTTTTGGCAGCCAATGCATCGTCGTGGCGATCGACCCTCGCAGAGTTGAGGGCAAGTGGGTTGTTCACATCAACGGAGGGCGCATCCCGACCGATAAGGAAGCAGTTCCCTGGGCGAAAGAGGTCGAAGAGCGCGGCGCCGGCGAGATTCTGCTGACGAGCATGGACAAAGACGGAACCAAATCCGGATATGATATTGAGATGACACAGGCGGTAGCGGATGCGGTATCCATCCCGGTGATCGCATCCGGTGGCGCCGGCAGCAAAGAGCATTTCCGTGAAGCGCTTGAAGAAGGCGGCGCGGACGCGGCTTTGGCGGCGACGCTGTTTCACTTCAATGAAATGCGTATCGTGGACCTCAAACGTTTTCTGAACGACACTGGCGTGCCGATTCGACTGTCTGGCTGGGAGGGATCCGATGCCTCTTGAACGGCGGGTACTGGAGGCGATTCAATGGGACGAGCGCGGATTGCTACCGGCGATCGTGCAAGACGCGTCAACGCTTGAGGTCTTGATGGTGGCATATATGAACGCGCAATCCTTGCAAGCCACGCTGGATACCGGGAAGACGACCTTTTGGAGTCGCAGCCGCCGGACCCTTTGGCAAAAGGGGGAGACTTCCGGCAATACGCAAGAGGTGATAGATATACGCATCGATTGCGATGCCGACACGCTGCTGATCCTGGTCCAACCCGCCGGACCAGCCTGCCACACCAACGCCCGAAGTTGCTTCTACCGCAGTTTTGATCAGTTCATTCGCGAGCCGCATCGATATTAGACGGGGACAGGACGATGAGCGATATGCTCAAGACGCTGGAAGCGATCATCCGCGATCGCAAGCTGAACCCAGCAGAGGGAAGCTATACAAACCGACTATTCGACGAAGGTCGCGGCAAGATCGCGCAGAAAGTGGGCGAAGAGGCGGTGGAGACCATCGTCGCCGCGTTGGAGCAAGGCAGACAGGAGCAAGTGAGCGAACTGGCGGACCTGTTCTATCACCTGTTGGTCTTGATGGCGCAACTGGACGTTTCCGTCCAGGATGTGGAGTTGGAATTACAACAGCGTCACCAGCCGCGTGGCTAGTTGCTAGGGATTGTTGTCGAACTCTCCGTCCATGTATTGGCTGTAGCTGAGGTAGCCTTTCCAATTGTCGAATGGCGATGTGCTGATCACTTGACTCATTTGCTCTTCCGTAGAATATATCGCCGTGACAACTGGAGACAGCTCGTTCAATACGCCGTCGGGGCCCGCCACCACGGCGTAGAGAAAGGCGGAGTTTTCCGGATAAACCAGAACGAGCAGGTATTCTTTTTCGGCGAAGGGCATGCCTGTCACGTACTGTGGTTCACCTAGTTTATTGATTACTTCTCCGACGAGCGCCTGTGGCGCCATTTGCAGTACTATCCCGGCTACCAGTCCCGCGTCGTCACTGACGATATGGCAGCAAGGAGGGCCGGATTCGTAGCCAAATGCAACCTCCGCATCAGTTGCTCGCGTGATCCTGATTGAATCAAGCCCGCTTACGATCTCCAGTGCGTCTCGCATGTCCGTTTTACCGGGCCTTATATTTTGCCAGCAGGGCGGTCCACAGGGATCTCCCGTAAGCAAGCTGATATCCGGCAACATGGTGGAGTCCAGAACGGTAAGGTCGGGTGGGCCGACGGTGACGCCGGGCAATCCGTCCGCCAGGGCGACCAGCACGTCCAAGGGCGCTCCGCCCCGATCCAGTGCTTGCTGTCCCGCGAAAATGACATCGGGCTCGCCACCGGCTCGCCTGGCGCGAATAGCCGGTGTGCCCGTCACGCCTTGCGTCTGTCCCAGTCTGGTATCGACAAGAAACTGAATTGAACGGTCCATGCATCTTGCGAGCGCCGCGGCGTCAAGATCGAGTGATTCCGCGACATCACTGGCGCTATTGGCGCCGAATTCCCGTTCTTTCGCCATTTCGAAGAGCAAATCATGCGCGTCCCAGAACTTTCCAATGTCCAGATGACCGACGCATTCCGCGATGCGAACCGTCTGTACCGAGTATTGAGGATCGATCAAGGGGAAAAACCGATACTCGAATTGCGCCGCGCCCGTTCGCACGTGAGACTCAATGAAAGTGTGGACAGTCTCAAGGTATGTTTGACAATGCAGGCAGAGGAAGTCTTCGAAGGCAAGGATTGTCAGAGGCGCTTCGGGAGCGCCCAGGACGAATCCGCCGTCGGCGCTGCGAAAGGTGCTGATGCCCGCGTATGGTCCCTCTTCAATCTCGACAACGTTGGCGGTCTCCGGACGAACAGCGTCAACCAGCGCGGGGAAATGCTCCGGCAGGGCCTGCGCGATCGCTACCGGCGCCGCGTCTTCGTACTGTACAAATAGGGACGGCGTGCCTTGTACGCCCAATTCCAGCCCATAACGTTGATCGGTGCGATGCTGGTTCGCCTCTGCAGCGCAATCGACAAGCTCGGAATGGTCGAGGTCGAGTTGTTCGGCAACGCGAACTGTAGAGTCCGCGGTGAATCCGTCGTCAGCGGCAATGTCGAACATCAGGTTGTGGGCCGGCCAAAATGAACCCGGAGACAAGGTATCGGCGCATTCCGCTACTGCTGCGCTAAGCGGAGACAAATCCGGATCAACGACCGGGAACATGCGGTATTCGAATTGCGCCCGGCCGCTCAAGACGTATTCCTGAATGAATTCGACGACAATGGGCTCGTAACTCTGGCAGAAGCCACAGAGGAAATCGGAAAACTCGATGAGGCGCATCCGCGCGCTGGTATTGCCGAGGACAAAGGCGCCGTCGTCCGTCCGCGATTGCGGCGCAGCCGCATAAGGATTCTCGAGATTTTGCGCCCATGTTGCGTATCCGACGGAAACAGCTAACAGAATCGTCAATACCATCGTAGTCAGTTTTAACATCACAGTCCCTCTTTTTTGCCCAATACACCAAGTTTCGCACAAATAAGCCAGCATTCAATCCTTGTGTGTCGCGGACATCAAGCAGTAGACTATGCGGTCTGACGAAAGTGTACAGGGAAGTTGATGGCCCCAGCCGACCATTTTGTAAGCGAAATCACTTTCCACGTCCGTTACGCCGAAACGGACAAGATGGGCATCGTGCATCATGCCGCCTATTTGCTGTGGTTTGAAGAGGGGCGCAGCGCGTATATTCGAGATCAGGGGTTGAGTTACGCGGACGTTGAGCGCGCTGGGCATTTCCTGGCGGCCGGGGAACTGGAAGCAAAGTATCTAATGGCTGCGCGCTATGACCAAGAAGTAACCGTGCGGACCTGGATTGCCGACTACAGGAGCCGCACTGTCAGCTTCGCCTGCGAGATCGTTGACGCGCTCGGAGGACAGCGTCTGTTCAAGGCGAAGCTGAAGCTGGTCTGCCTGGACAGCGGCGGGCGGGTCGCCCGGCTTCCCGCGGCTTGGTCAGCCTGGCTGGAGCCATCAGACGATGAATAGCGCGACGATGGCGCGAAATCGCCTTCGACAATGGCCGCCGGTCGCCTCTAGGGATTTCGAGGTAGTTGTAATTGCGGTTTGGCGTTTTTTGCAACAGAGGCACAGATTTAGGTGCAAGTAAGTCGCGCAACGAAAGCGAGCCTTGTAGCGGCGACCAATGTGGTCGCCCGCCGCCGCTGCGACTTGTGGTTTCGGGGGACATGATAAGTCGCCCCTACGGATCGTTTCTTTAGCAAACTTTGCATTACTTTGTTGGTTCTACTGAGATTCTTGGCGGGGGACGAGGGTGTCGCCCCTGCGCGATCTCCTGTTGCGCAGTTTCGCAAGACGAATTTGGGACTACTGCTGCGGTGAAGAAACATCTGGCGCAAATGCCCCGCATGCAGCAGTTTTACCATTAATTTGCAGCTATGTTATACTATGGCGAATTCTTATTCAGATATGATAATGGAGCGAGTTCTGATGGTCACTTATGCCGAGCGTCCCTGGACCGAGAACTATGACGTGGGAATGCCGACAAGGCTTGAATTCCCGGAAGTTCCATTGCACCAGTTCTTAAAGGACACCAGCGCGAGAATCCCGCAGAACACGGCATTGATTACGCCTGCGGCCTTGCCCGTGATTGGGCGCGTAAGCAAAAACTTTACCTATGCGGAACTTGATCGCGCCTCGGATGCTTTGGCGGCCGCCCTGGTCGATCAGGGACTCAAAAAGAGCGATCGCGTCGCTATCGTGATGCCGAACTCGGTCGCCTTTGTGATTAGCTTTTATGCGATTCTCAAAGCCGGAGGCGTAGTCGCCGCGACAAATCCGACCTATCCCGCGGACAAGATGGCTCATCAGATCAACGATTGCGACGCCGAGTTTGTACTGACGATGACTCTCTTTTATAGTCTCGTGAAACAAGTTCAGCCGCGAACAAAAGTAAAGACAGTCATCGTCGCCAATGTCAAGGAGTATCTACCGCCTTTGGCGAAGTTTTTGTTCACCATCGCCAGGGAAAAGAAGGATGGTCACTTTGTTGCCAAGTTGGAGGCCGGCGACCACTGGTTCCAGGATCTTTTGCGAGAATATGATGGCCAGAGGGCGTCGGTCGCTGTTGGGCCGGAGGATCTGGCGATCTTCCAATACACCGGCGGGACCACCGGCGTACCCAAGGCGGCCATGTCCAAACATCGCGCGTTGGTGGCGAATATGCTGCAAACGGAAGGCATATTGGATCTGTTAGATACCTCAAGCGAGGATGAGATCTTTCTGGGCGCCATTCCGTTTTTCCATGTCTATGGATTGGTCGTTGTTGTCAGCACAAGCGTCTACAGGGGCTGCAAGATCGTCCTGACGCCGAATCCCCGTGACATTGATGATGTGCTCGGCAATATCGAGACTTTTCGCACGACGTTGTTCCCCGGCGTTCCAGCTCTGTACAATGCGATCAACAACCATCCCAGGGTTAAGAATGGAGAAGTGGACCTGAGTTCGCTGCACTTGTGCTTGAGCGGATCCGCGCCGCTGCCGCTCGCTACAAAAGAGGAGTTCGAGCGACTTTCGGGCGGTTCGGTACTGGAGGGCTTTGGCATGAGCGAGGCGCCGACTGCAACTCACGTCAACCCGATTTATAAGGAAAACCGACCCGGATCGATTGGCTTGCCGCTGCCGGAAATGGATATGCGAATTGTCAGCCTTGAAGACGGGGAGACAGATATGCCGGTTGGCGAAGTCGGAGAGTTGGTGATGGCCGGACCCAATGTGATGGTTGGCTATCACGGCATGCTGGAAGAGACGCAAAACGTGCTTAAGGAGAAGGGCGGCAAGCGCTGGCTGTACACCGGGGATATCGCGCGGATGGACGAAGATGGCTATTTCTATATCGTCGATCGAAAAAAGGATATGGCGCTGATAGGCGGTTTCAATGTATATCCAACAACGGTGGAGAAGGCGATAAGCGCTCATCCCGCAGTGTTGGAAGTCGGCGTTGCCGCCATCCCGCATCCGGAGCGAACGGGACAGGAAGCGCTAAAAGCCTGGATCGTAGTAAAAGGGGAACAGGATGCCACAGCGGAGGATATCATAGAATTCCTTGCGGACAAATTGACGCAGTACGAGATTCCACGACGCATCGCCTTCATTGACGAATTGCCCAAAACCGCAGTTGGAAAAACCTTGAGGCGGGAATTGCCGCAACTGGACGCCGCAGCGGACGGATAGCTTGTCGTCTTCGGAACTAAATCGCACCTGCTAAATCACCGGCGTTAGGAAACTAGAGCCGGCACAGTTGTGAAGTCGCAATTGCAAGAATTTACCCGCGCCTGGATTATTACATTCCGTTGCACATTGAGCGACTTTTGCCGTAACTGCGTTGGGAAAATGTAGCAGTGGCGCGGTCTTTTTATTGCGCAGAGCGCAAGTGATGCGAATTCGGAAACCCTACATTATTCTTGCGGTTGGGCAAGGCTTGTAGATAGATTGAGGGTAGTATGAATTTCCATTATCGTCGCCTGTCAGCATATTATTGTTTGTGATACACTATAACAATGACAAGGCATATTCACCAAATGAGATCAGGTATCATGAGCATACAAGGCAGGGTGCAACCCGCGCTCGAAGTTTTCAACAGTTATGCGGCGGATGCGAAAATAGTTCTTTTACATCCTACAAACCGATTACGGAATGTCTTACTTGCTTGTCTAATAGGTGATCCCGGCATTCGCAGTTTCTACTATTCTTTCGATCTGGACGACATAAATTTACTCAATTTTATGACCAGTTTCGCAGACGGTATGTCGAGCCAGCATGCGACTTTCGGCCGTCATATCAACTTGCTGCAAAGCAAGGTTCTAAAGAACCCTTACAAATACTTTGACGATGTCTTGCGCGCTTTTGTAAGTGAACTGAGTGAACTGCACGATGGCGAGTATTATCTTATTTTGGATGAGTTTGACCGCGCCGACCGCGCCGATGACGTGCAGCGTCTTATCGAACGCCTGTCTCATTTTTTGCCGGAGAGGTGTAAGCTCGTTATCAATACGCGTACCTTGCCTCGTATGCCGTGGCTGTCGATGATTGCGAAGGGGCACGCCGTTATCTTGCGCGATGACCAGCTTGTTCGTGAGGATTTCTATCAGAATCGAAATACCGAAGGCGCCGAGCTCAAAGTACTATCGCTTGGCCCGGGATACGTTTTCCTGGGCGATCATCTGGTTGAGCGATGGGAAGGGCATTTACCGCGCTTGCTGTTGTTTTTCACGCTAGATCGGCCCGTAGTTACGCGCAATGAAATCTGCGAGACATTTTGGCCCGGGCTGGATATCGATCAGGCTGTCAACGTTTTCCATGTTACCAAACGTCGGTTGCACAAGGCATTGGGAATCGACGCGCTGATGCACGATGGAACTTATTACCGTATCGACCCGAATGTGCCATTTTACTTTGACGCGTTCGAATTCATCGAAGCGCTCATGATTGGGCGATACGGCGAGCCCGATGATCCCTTTGAGGTTTGGCAGCGAGTTGCCAATTTGTACCGCGGTCCGTTTTTGCAAGGGCATAGCGATCAATGGATCCTCGAGCGGCGAGAGGCATTCCAGTTTGCGTATATCGAGGCGCTTGAAAACACCGCGGCGTATTGGGCGCAGGACGGGAAGCACGAATTGGCGCTGCATACCTTGGCGCGAGCGCTTGACACCGACTACGCGAATGAAGGGATCCACAAGAAGCTATTGAGACTTTACGTACGGCTGGGACGTCGAGCCGAGGCAGTTACACACTACCGGTCGCTGGAGAAATGGGCCAAGTCATCCAAGACGAAGCTGTCCGGCGAAATCCAGCAGTTATTCAGCGACATTATTGCGTAGATCAGTCGCGTGAACGGCTCTATGAGTTGTGGAACGCCCCTGGCAGGACTCGAACCTGCGACCAACGGTTTAGAAGACCGGCGCTCTGTCCACTGAGCTACAGAGGCAACTGGCGAAATTGTAGGAGTCGCCCCCAAAACTGTCAATGCTGTAGGGCTCGAATTGCCAGCCCCGCCCGTTGTCCCTTCTTCTACAGTCTAGTATAATTAATGTAGAGCATCATCGTTCTTCATTCGGGAAACAGTCAGTATATGTCTTGGCGTTTTTCGATGAGAATCAGGACTTTAGGATAGCCTGGTCGGTTACGGTTTGGCTGGCAGGAGACACCATGGCGAAAGACAAGGAAATAGTGGAACAGCAGCAGAATGACTATACCGCAAAGAATATCCAGCAGCTGAGTCCGCGAGAGCATGTTCGCAGGCGCCCGGGCATGTATGTTGGGGGCACCGATGGGAGCGCACTGCATCACTTGATCTATGAGGTCGTTGACAACTCAATTGACGAAGCCCTGGCCGGGCGCTGCGATCGAGTTGAAGTGACACTGCATGAGAACGGCGGCGCGACGATCTTGGATAACGGCGTCGGCATTCCGGTCGATATGCACGAAAGCGGCAAACCTGCGCTAGAGGTTGTTATGACTGTGATAGGCGCGGGTGGAAAGTTCGACAACGAGGTTTACACCGTCAGCGGCGGTTTGCATGGCGTCGGCGTGTCCGCTGTGAACGCCTTGTCGGCTGAATTGACCGCGACCATATATCGAGACGGCCATGTCTGGCAGCAGACCTATCAGGAAGGCTTGACCACAAGCCGCGTCGAAATGCTGCGGAAGCTCCGCGCTGGCGAGGAAACTGGTACGAAGATTTCCTTCGTGCCGGATTTCACGGTCATGGAAGAGAACGCGTTCAACTTCAATACCTTGATGACACGTTTTCGGGAAATGGCTTTTGTGACTCGGCAGGTGACAATTAAGCTGCGCGACGAACGGGCCAAGCCCATTCCGCGCGAGGTTACGTTCTATTTTGACGGTGGCTTGCGCTCCTTTGTACGTTATTTGAATCGCAGCCGTCGCGCTATCCACAATATCATTCATGCAGATCGGGATATTGAATTTGTGGATCGCAATGACGCGCCCTACAAGATCGGCGTCGAAGTCGCCATGCAATACTCGGACGTAGCGACTACCACGGAGCTCGCTTTTACCAACACAATCAATACGCCGGACGGGGGTACCCATGTCACCGGCTTGCGGTCGGCGGTAACGGGCGTGATCAACCGTTATGCCAGGAAAGCCGGATTGCTGAAAGAAAAGGATGGAAACTTTTCCGGCAATGACACGCTGGAAGGACTAACCGCGATAGTCAGCGTCAAGCATCCGGATCCGCAATTTGAAAGCCAGACAAAGGTCAAGCTTCTGAATCCAGAGGTGCAGGGCGCGGTTTCGCAAGTCGTAACTGAATCGTTAAACGAGTTTATGGAAACCAATAGCCGCGAAGCGCGCCGGATCGTTGACAAGTGCATGACCAGCAAACGCGCGCGCGAGGCGGCCAAGAAAGCGCGCGATTTGGTGCGCAGCGGTCCCAGCCTGCTGGAGAGCAGCACCTTGCCGGGCAAGCTGGCTGATTGCTCGCAGCGCGGCGACAGCGCCGAAATCTACCTGGTCGAGGGTGACTCGGCCGGCGGCAGCGCCAAGCAGGGCCGTGATCGCCATTTTCAAGCGATTCTGCCGCTGCGCGGAAAGATACTCAACACAGAACGGGCCCGTATCGACAAGATACTGGACAACAACGAGATCAAGTCTCTGATATCCGCTTTGGGCACCGGCATCCACGACGAGATGACGATTGAAAAGCTGCGTTATGGTCGCGTGATAATCATGACAGACGCGGACGTAGATGGCAGCCACATACGCACATTGCTATTGACTTTCTTCTTTCGGCACATGCCGCAGATTATCCAGCAAGGGCATCTCTATATTGCTCAGCCGCCGATTTATCTATTGAAAAACGGCAGAAAGGCGCAATACGTTTATCCGCAAGCCGGGCTGGACGACGCGCAATTGTTGGAACGGTCGATCAAGGACTTCAAAAACAAGGACAAGGTCAGCATTCAGCGCTACAAGGGTCTCGGCGAGATGAATCCGGATCAACTGTGGGAGACCACGATGGATCCCGATACGCGGACGCTGCTGCAGGTGACGATTGAAGACGCGGCCGATGCGGACAAGGTATTTGATATGCTGATGGGGGCCAGCGTGCCGCCGCGCCGGCGCTTCATCCAGACGCATGCCAGGCAGGTCCGCAACCTGGATATTTAGGTCATCAGTAAAGTTCGCGATTACAGCCCGGAAGTTTTCGCATCCTGTTCAGTCCAGCCTTGCGCGTCGCGCAGGGCTGTTTCTTGTTGCGCGCGCTCCAGGGGGCGGCGCTCGAAAAGCGCGAACAGGATCGAGAAGAGCAGGCTCAGCAGCGCCAGACCCACGAGGATCACGATGATCGGGCTAAGCGTGACCCCGGCTACTTCCAACATATCCGGATGCAAGACCAGGACGGATGCGCAGACCGCGGGCAGTATGGCGGCGAAGCAGAGTCCCGAAAGGAAGTTGAAGATGGCGGCTGGCGCGCCGCCATAGATCGGTTGCTGTTCGGATGAGCGCCGGTGGACTTGCCAGCCCAACCAGGCAACAAGCGCCACGAGCGCTATCAGTACAATCGTCTTTAGTTCCACGGCATCATCGCGATCATGCAATCCCGGCGGGTGTCAAAGCGCATTGTCCTAGAACAGCGAATAGATGAAGACGCCGGCAGGACTCGCGCTGCCGAACATGATCACGAGAGCAAAGACCAAGAGCGTGATCACCATCGGCAACATCCAATACAATTTGCGTTTCCACAAAAAGGCAAGCAGCTCGCCGAGCACGCCCAGACGCATAAAGAAATCTTGAAGCGCGCTGGGCGTGTTCTTGCTTGTTTTTGCTTTGGAACTCATTCTGTCTCCTTGCGGCGCTCTATTCAATCAAAGGGGTTTCCGCACCACATGCGATCCGAGGACCAGCATATCAATGTCGCTGTTGCGGAAGGTGTTGAAAGCCTCTTGTGGCGTGTTGACGATTGGCTCCCCGCGCAGGTTAAACGACGTATTGAGGACAACGGGCACGCCGGTGGCGTCGCCAAACTGCTTGACGACATCATAGTAGCGCGGGTTGGTATCTCGGTCAATGGATTGCAGCCGTCCCGTGCCCTCGTGGTTGACGGCATGGATCTCCGACTGTTTGTCCGATTTTATCGGGGCGACCATCAACATATAGCGAGGCGTATCGTGCTCCGCGACTTGCGGATAATCAAAGTATTCCGGCGAACGCTCGCGAAGTATGACCGGGGCGAAGGGCCGAAACGGTTCGCGAAATTTGATTTTTCTATTGACGATTTCTTTCATTTCTTCGCCACGGGGATCGGCCAGGATACTGCGATTGCCCAGGGCGCGCGGACCCCACTCGAATCGCCCTTGGTGAAATCCAATAACTTGCTGCTGGGTCAGCGCGTCGACGATGGTTTCCGTCAACTTGCATTCGTCATCAAAGGATTCATAGCGCAAACCGGCCGCCTCGAGGAATGACCTGCAATCGGCGTCGTCATAGCCCTTTCCGAAATAGGCGTGCGACTGCACCCAATGGCGCGGCTTGCCGAGGACGACATGCCATGCCCACAGTGCCGCGCCCAAGGCGCCGCCGTCATCGCCCGCTGCCGGCTGAATCCAGAGTTCATCAAAAGGCGTTTCATTGAGGATCCGCCAGTTGGCTTTGGTATTGAGGGCCACGCCGCCGGCCATCACCAGCTTTTTCATGCCAGTCTTACCGTGCAGATAGGTGGCGATGTTAATGAGCGTATCTTCGGTGACTTGCTGTACGCTAGCGGCGACATCGGCATAATACTGATTCGTTTCCATCGCCTGTCTTTCGGCCTTGCGATGAGGCTGCGTGCCGGCGGTAAAGAACTCACTGTCGGCGTCGCGCTTTTCCCCGAACAGGTCGAGAAACTTGTCGCTATAACTGCGCGTGGTGGAGCGATGAAAATCGAAATAGGACATATCCAGGCGAAATGACCCCGTTGTCCGGTCACCCGCGACAAGTTTATGAATCTTGTCCAAATATCGCGCCTCGCCGTAGGGGCTCATGCCCATGACTTTGTATTCGCCGTTATTGACGCGGAAGCCGAGCCAGGCAGTGAATGTCGAATAGAGCAAACCCAAAGAATGCGGGAATCGCTGCTCTTCAAACAGGTCGATGGTCGGCGACATGGCATCGCTCTCGCCGAGCGAGCTTTTGCCGACGCCTAAGGTGGTGGTCGTCCATTCGCCAACGCCATCCACGGTCAGAATTGCGGCTTCCTTGTAAGGACAGGCGAAAAATGCGCTGGCAGCGTGGCTCATGTGGTGGTCGCAAAAGAGTATTTTGTCGTAGGGAACGCCGATCCCACGGGCCAGATGGCTGCGCACCCAGAGTTTGTCCGTCAACCAAGCGAGCATGGACTCCCGCCACAGGCCGGATGAACGAGGAAAGGTGTTCAAGGCTGTCTGCAAAATACGTTCAAACTTCACCAGCGGTTTTTCGTAGAAGACCACGTAGTCAAGATCATCAGGAGCAATCCGCGCCTGTTCAAGGCAGAATTCCGCGGCAAGTTGGGGAAAGCCATTGTCGTGTTTCACCCGCGTGAAACGTTCTTCCATGGCAGCCGCCACCAATTCGCCATTCTTGATTAGGGCGACGGCGGAATCGTGGTAAAAGGCGGATATGCCGAGAATGTACATGTTCAACTCTGTTCTCTGGCCGATTCAAGATCAGTAGGGATCGGTTCGCGCAACTGCCAGGCTACTTCGGCCTTGCGGACGCGCAGGGGATCCATGAACAGCGAAGACAGTAGCCCAAAGGGCACGAAAATCGTGAAGTAAAAGAGCGTGGCTATGAAGCGTCCGTTGCCGTCGGCCACAATGCTGGAATTGAGACTGAACCGCTCCCAGGCGATCTTCCGGAGTTTTTTCAAGTGTTTAGTTCTCCCAACGTGTTGAGGTATAAAATGACCGCCAGATCAGAGCTATACGTGAGCGGCAACAACAACTTTCAAGCCTACACTAATTTAGAAATTTCTGCAGTTCCTGACGGGCAAGATCGTGGCCAAATTGGTTCCAGTGCGTATCCGCAAAGAAATAGGGCGAGTTTCCGTTTTCTATCGCCATTCGCAGAGCCGGTGTCGTATCCAGGAGCTCGATCTGTTGCTCCGCGGCAACAGATAGCCACAGATCGCGCTGCGCGGAAATATTTCTGTCGATAAGCTCCGGCGCAATTGACGACAGGTTCTCCGAAACGTAGGTCGCGATTGCTCGTTTGCTTTCGGCATTCAGGTATGGCCAGTAAAGTTCTGCCTTCTGCGGGATATACATCATAACGAAGCGGATTCCGCGTTGATTCAGGTCTTGCGACATCTCCAGTATTGGAGAAAGCGTGACCTGGAACAGATCGCTAGCGCGCAAGGCGTCGGCGTCCATGGCTAGGATCGGTAGCATGTCGTCAAAAAACGCAACCGGCGTCGCGGGATCTGTACCCGCGACCTGTGGATAATGGCAGTCGCTAATGTTGGCTTTATGGATGGCATCGCGCAGATACAATGCCATATGAACAGTCACCAGATACTCGAATGGAGAGCGATTTCGGTGCACGCGGTCGGCAATCGACTTGCCCTCGCGCCGCATGTCCAGGAAGACTTGGTTGTCGGAGAGATCGTTGCCCGCGAAGTAGGCAAGGGCGACCGTATCGGGTTGCAGCGGCAGTCCGTATGCGTCAAGAAATAGACGTTGTTCGATTGTGCCACTGCCGGGAAAAGCCAATGTAAGCATGGCGTCGGAAAGCCCGGTCCAGAAGGGATTCTGTATAGCTTCCGCCGCCGTGAAGGAATCTCCGATTACGAGCAGATCAAGATCTTCTGGCCACGGTTCCGTGTTGCGAAAGCCGTGCCGGTCGCGGGTGAATCTCACATCGTAAGGCTCAAGGAACTGCGCGCGATCGGTTGAGAGGCAGGTCAAACGGAACAGGTCGCCAGAATACTGGTCGACGCGTATCTCGACAACTTCGCCGGCAGGAGATTCTCTCGCCCCGTGTTCAGTAAGCAAACGAAATCCCGCTCGCTCGCGATATTGCGGCATTCGACTTATCAGGTCTTGCGGCAAGTGCAGAAAGGCAAGCTGAAATGCAATTTCAAGCAGAATAATTGTGACAGACAGAACAAGCAATAGCCGAAACAAGTATTTGAGGGCGCTTGTCAATGGCCTACCTCTTAACCCGGCTCTTGCTGATCGGCGCAGGACGACAATCAATTGCCTGCGCCTCGATTCTACCATGTCTGATAATTGGGAGCCGCTCGGCGCAAAACTGGCGACAAGGCTCCAGGAATGTTGCGCTCACACAAACCAAGTACTTCCAAGATAGTCCTGCGAAATACGACCAGAGCGATTCTATCACATCTCCTCGTCTGTGCACTTTCGGTCTCCCGTCTCTTGTCCGGAAGACATGCCAGGTTATAACATTGCGGAATGTCGCTGCAAGACCTGTTATTTTGCGGCGATTTGGGGCGACCAGCTAGGTCGCCCGTACATGGAACGTCCGATACTTGAGAAAAAGAGTTTCATCTGTAAATACTTGATGCGGTAATCCAACCCTTCCTGTCGGGAACGCGGGCGAAGCAAGGGTCGCGCCGGTCGCGTAGACACTGACCGCCGTCGCCCCTGCATAGCTCGTCTGAATGATATGGTTTGTGACGCTAAATGGTTATATTGTATTGCTGTAGGACGTATAGTTGCGTCCAATTAGTTCACCGGAATTGTGCACCGGACAAGGCTAAGGGATTCCCATGCGGGCAGTTGACCTGGCATTGCAGGCGGCACTTCGGATTGAAGTGATTGCCTCGGTATTCCACGCTAGTTGCTGGAAAAGGGTCCAATATTGAAGTCATCGTCTGGTGGGTGCAGGCGCATCCCCAGCAGCATTGTCTCCAGGCGATAGATTTCAACCAACAAGTTCAGAAGTTGCGCCATTGTATCCTGGCGCAGCAACTCCTGCTTCTGCGTATTGTCAGCCTGCAAAAGTATAGCGGCGATTTGGGCAAGCGACCTGGGCGAGCGGGGAATTTGCGCCGGATCGAAGTCGACTTCTTCGGCTGAGGCGAGGATTTCCAGGTAGCGAATGATAAGCGGGCGCAAACTCCTGCCGAATTGGCGCATGGCTGCCTTGTCGTCTTCTCGTGGTACGAAGAACTCGGCATTAGCGATCAGGTAGGGCTTGCTGTGATCCAGACCATGAACGCGAAAGCGTCGTTGGCCAACGGCGACAATATTCATGCGATCAAATGGAAGCTTCTGCACCTCGATGATTTTCGCCGTGCAGCCGACGTCATGGGTAATTGCAACCGGTCCCAGCGCTTCGCGACCGCTTTTGATCAGGATCACGCCAAATGGCGTTTCGTCATGGATACAGCGACGGATCATCAACTTGTAGCGTTCTTCAAATATATGCAGTTTTAGTTGCATGCCGGGGAACAGAACGGTGTTCAGCGGAAACAGCGGCAGATCATGCATAGCGGGGATCTATTTGCCCATCTCCTCTTCAAAAAGCATGCGCCGAAGCACCTTACCGATAAATGATCGTGGCAACTCTTGCCGAAACTCTATTTCCCATGGCACCGCATATTCTTCCAGCCGCCTCCTGCACAAGGCGACCAACTCCTCCTTTGACAAGGTAGCGTTCGGTCTGGGCACAACAAACGCCTTGATCTTTTGATTGCCGGATTCTCTGCCGACGCCGACGACGGCGGCTTCCAGAACCTTGTTGTTCTCGTAGAGAACTTCTTCAACGTCTCGCGGGTAGACACTGAAATCTCCCGTGAAGATGGTGTCGCGTTTTCGGCTGATTATCTTGAAGTAGCCTTCGTCGTCCATGATCGCGACATCGCCGGTGTGTAACCAATCTTCACGCAGGACGGATTCATTCTCTTCGGGCGAGCGCCAATATCCTTGCATAATTTGCGGGCCCCGGACGATCAGCTCGCCGATTTCTCCTGCGGGCACCTCGTTCCCATCAACCAGATCGACAATTTTGGCGTCGGTATTGGGCAGCGGTACGCCAATCGATCCGATCTTTCGCAGTCCATATAGCGGATTGGAGTGTGTCACGGGTGCTGCTTCGGTTAGCCCGTATCCCTCAACCAGACGTCCCCGCGTTAGTTTTTCAAAAGCCTCCTGCACTTCCACCGGCAAGGGGGCTGCGCCGCTGATACAGGCTTTTATGGAGGAAAGTCCGTAACTTCTGACGTTGGGCGCCTGGTTAATCAAGGTGAACATAGAGGGTACGCCCGGGAACAGCGTCGGTTTGTGTCGCTTGACCTGCTCAAGCACTTGTTTCAATTCAAAGACCGAAACGATCACGATCTTGGCTGCGATCAAAATCGGCAGATTCATGGCCGCGGTCATACCATAGCTGTGTTCAAATGGCACGACCGCCATCACGGTTTCCTCGCCATATTCGATGTCGGGCATCCAGTGTCTCGTTTGCAATGCATTTGCGACCAGGTTTCTGTGCGACAGACAGACGCCTCGGGGTTTGCTGGTAGTGCCGCTGGTAAAGGATATTACTGCGAGATCTCTGGGATTCACGTCAATTTGCGGAGGGGTTGTCAGCTCGTCATTCATCACGTCGGACATGAACTTGCCAATGCGTTCTGCGATTGCTTCGTCTGATTGCGTCGGGTGTTTGTGCCTGCCAAAGGCCTTGCTCTGGCTGGTCGTAACGTGCTTGCCGATCCGCGTAAAGATGACGGTTTGGGCTGTCGTCGTTTGCTGAATCAAGTCCGCCAGTTCGCTAAACGCGCTGAGGGTGATAAGAACTTTGGCCCCGGTGTCTTGCGCTTGCGAGGCGATCAATTGTTCGTTCGCGTCGGGGTTGGAAAGCACGACTACGGCATTAAGTTTGAGGATCGCGTAGTAGGCGATGACGAATTGCGGCGTGTTGGGCAAGACGATCATCACGCGAACGCCCGGTCCGACCCCGATCTTAGTCAAGCCACGCGCGAACTGATTGGTTTTCGCCTCAAGTTCGCGATAGGTCATGTTCTTGCCATAAAAGACCGTGGCAATTCGTTTGGGTCGCCAGTCGGCGGCGCTCTCCAGGAAACGAAATAGCGGCTGATTGGGGATAGGAATCGTATGCGGCGTATCGAGGTGATAGTGGCTCAACCACGGTCTGCCGCGATTTAGTCGGTCGAGCACTGATTCGCTGCGCCAACTGCTGTGCCTGGCGACCAATATAAAGCGTTCGATGGCGCGGTTGACCGCTTCGTGCCGCTCCAACTGAACTTTGTGTTTGGCTGATCCTATGTCATAGACCTCGGCATCCGGCATCATCTTGGCGACATCGTCATAAATGTATCGCGGGAAATAGGTATCGCGCTCACCTGTGATCACAAGCGACTCCGCCGTGATATTGCGCAGAAGCGACCAGCCCTGCCATTGATGTAGCGCGTTTAGGAACATCTTTTTTAGCACGTGATATTCCGCGTCCCATTTGCGGCGATAGCGCCAAAACGGAACAGCGAGCTTAATGGGAATGTGAAAGAGCAATGATGCGGCCTTGGGCAGGGGATATTCGCCGGCTGTGGCAACCAGCACGAGTTTAGCGATGCGCTCCGGATAGGCGTTGGCATATTCAACGCAGATTGCGCCGCCAAAGGAATGACCGATCAGGACAAATTTTTGCGGGACATTCAACGAAGTAACGACCGTGTGCAAATCTTCGACGAGCTCCCGCATATCGTACTCACTGTGCGGGGCGTCGCTCTGTCCATGCCCGCGCAGTTCCGGCGCTATCACGCGAAACTGATGGGCAAAATGCGTGAGCTGGTATTCCCAGGATTCTGCGACGCCGGCGAATCCATGCTGGAAGACGATTGTCTGCTCGATGTCTTGCGGGGACAGATCAATCACGCTGAGATGGGATCCGTCATAGCCAGGTATCGGCACTTTGACTCGATACAGATCGAAATCTAATTGAAAGGTAGCCCGTTTTAAGCCACGGATGCGCTTTTTCATCGGCAAACTCGATCAACTTTGGATATATTATATCGGAGAGACGCGTCTTGAAAAAATATTGAGTTGGGTGCGGTCTTTACATGAGGACGTTATTCATCTGATTTGTCTGGTGGAAGAATGATTGCTGGAGGAGCTTATGCCTTCGCCATTGGTTAGTACGGCTTGGCTGGAAGATCGCCTGGACGACAATGATTTGCGCATTATCGACATACGCGGCAAGGTGCTGCCGCCGACAGCGCCGCCGCCACATTACCTGAGCGATCGCGCCGCTTACGAAGCCGCGCATATTCCCGGCGCGGTTTATGTCGATTGGCAGGTCGATATTGTCGAGCCGGGTTCGCCATCCAACGATATTGCCGCGCCCGGCCGCTTTAGCGACGAGATGCGGCGGATTGGCATCGGCAATGGGGATCGCGTCGTCGTCTATGACGATGCCGCAAGTATGTTTGCCGCGCGCATGCGCTGGTGCCTGCTATACTATGGTCACGCAGACGCGCGGATCCTCGATGGCGGCTGGCAGAAGTGGACAGCCGAAGGTCGGCCGACGGAAGACGCTGCCCCTGCAGTGCGACCGGGGACCTTCGCAGCGGCACGTAACTCCAGATTGAAAGCGAATGCGGAAGATATTCTGAGTGGTCTCGGGGGCGAGAGCATTCAACTATTGGATGTACGCTCGCCCGCCGAGTATGCCGGGGAGGCGTCGCGGGCCCAATACGGGGGGCATATCCCGACGGCGATCAACTTGCCGGCAAAGAACCTGGTCGCGGGTGATCTGACGCTTAAGCCGGTCCCCGAATTGCGAGCGCAGTGTTCGGAACTGGGAATCGATCTGCATGCCGAGGATACGGTGATTTACTGCAATTCGGGCGTTTCCGCCAGCTTGGTATTGCTCGCGCTCGAGTTGGTGGGAGCAAGCAATTTGCGCGTCTACGACGGCTCATGGAAGGAGTGGGGCAACGATCCGGCGACGCCAAAAGTTCCGGCTGGCTAAACCAAGTAATGCGAGACGCGCTTCGTAAGAATGGACGACTCAGCACTGTCACAGGTAATGAGTTTGGTCCCGAGGCGAGGCTTGAATTCGTCACGGAACAGCCGCTCGACGCGTAACCGGCGAGAGAATCCCGGGAATGTCGCGCACAGAAAATAGCACAGCGCTCCTTGTATGAACAAGCAAGTAAACAAAATGAGGCAAAAGTGGAACTAAGCGTTTACCGTGAAGCGGCGGTATTTGATACACTGCAGGCGGAATGGAATGATCTGCTGGGACGCGCACCAGCCGACTGCATTTTTTACACATGGGAATGGCACTCGACCTGGTGGCATGCCTACAAGCCTGGTGAACTGCTGATCTTGACTTGTCGCGTGCGGGAAAGGCTTGTCGGGATAGCGCCTCTATTTCTTACCGAATCCGAGCGCGGGCGAACAGCCCAGATTATCGGCTGCGTCGACGTTACGGATTATCTCGATTTCATTGTAGACAGTGATCATTTGCAGCCGGTTTTTGAAGCCTTTGCAGATTACTTCGCTCAGGAGCGCGCTACGATTGATTGTTTCGACCTCTGTAATATCCCTCAAGCGTCCCCGACCCGCGAGATTCTTCCTGACTTGTTACGAGAACGCGGATTCACGACTGAGGTAGAGCCTCAGGAAGTCTGCCCGGTCATTGATCTTCCCAGCGACTGGGCCGGATATATGCTGCTGCTGGACAAGAAACAGCGTCACGAAGTGCGGCGGAAGATGCGACGCATGCACGGCTCGGAAAGCGCGATTGATTGGTACATTGTGAATGGCACAGACAACCTGGATAAAGAAATCAGTCATTTTGTGCGTTTAATGGCGGCGAGCGACCCTGAAAAAGAGCGATTCTTGCTGGATGAAGGCAACATGCGCTTTTTCAAAAAGATTGTGCCATTGGCGCAAGAAAAGGGTTGGCTGCAGTTGAGTTTCCTGACCATTGACGAAGCGCATGTTGCCGCCTATATGAACTTTGTCTATGGGAACCGGGTGATGGTTTATAATTCAGGTCACGATCATCAGCATTATAGACAGTTGAGTCCCGGCATCGTTCTGCTGGCGTATAACATCCAACATGCCATAAAAAGCGGTTACAAGTATTACGATTTTCTGCGCGGCGACGAGAGCTACAAGTACCGAATGGGCGGGCGCGAAACCGCCGTACTTAATATCCACGCAACTTGACTTTGCGAGACAATTGATGTCGATTCAACGCATTGCCCTGTTGAGTGTCCACACGAGCCCGCTGGCGCCAATGGGCGGGATGAAGACGGGCGGGATGAACGTCTACATCCGCGAGTTGGCGCAAGAATTGGGCAAAAACGAATTCCATATCGACATTTTTACGCGCAAGTCTTCGCCTTCTGAACCGGATGTGGACCATTCCTTAGGTCCCAAGGCGCGCGTGATCTATCTCCAGGCGGGTCCGGCGACGCCGTTGCCTCCCGACGAACAGTACGCTCATCTTTCCGAATTCACCGCCAACCTGATGGCTTTCGCCACCGTACACAATCTGCACTACGATATCGTTTACAGTCATTACTGGCTTAGCGGATGGGTCGCCGCCAAACTGAAGGAGGCTTGGGGCATCTGTTTTGTGCATATGTTCCATACCCTCGGTCATATGAAGAAGCGCATCCACGCGAATGAATTCTACCAACCCGATCGCCGGATCTTGACCGAAGCCCATGTTCTGAACTGGGCGGATCGCGTCATCGCGGCGACGCCTGCCGAACTGGCGCAGTTGCGCTGGCTGTATCGCGCCAAGCGCAAGCAACTGGTTGTGATCCCGCCCGGCGTGAATGTCGAGCGCTTTAACAGCAGCTTGACGGCGGCAGAAGCGCGCAAACAGCTCGGCATTGATCCCGAAAGCCATGTGTTGCTTTTTGTCGGGCGCATCGAGCCACTGAAAGCGGTTGATACCATTCTTGAGGCGCTTCATGTTTTGCGAGAGCGTCAGCCGTCTCTCCTCAAGCGACTCCACTTCATGATCGTAGGCGGCGATCCTGAGTCTCGCCGCGATCTGGAGCTACAGCGCCTGCAGGATCTAAGCCGCAAATTGGGAATCAACCAGATCGTGAGCTTTGTGGGCGCAAAAGAACAGGCGCATCTGCCCGTATATTACTCGGCTGCGACGGCTGTCATTGTGCCATCGGATTACGAGTCGTTTGGCATGGTCGCTCTGGAAGCGATGGCCTGCGGAACCCCGGTCATCGCATCACAAGTTGGGGGACTGCAATTCCTGGTGAGAGATAGAGAGACAGGTTTCCACGTGCCGGCGCGGGAGCCGATATCGCTTACGGAAGCCATAATCGCATTGGTGAGCGACCCTGCGAAATCCGCGTCTATGGGCGCCAGCGCGGCGCGCGCGGCGCAGGCATACGCCTGGTCTTCCATCGCCAAGCGTTTGATCGAGGTATTCGAAACGGTCGCCTGTCAGAAACTGCCCAGAACCTAGCCACCGTAAGCGTTGGGGATGTCGGCGATGCCGGCCTCAATATAGGGGTCCTCGCCCATGTACTCCAGCGCAGCGTCTTCCGTCAACAAGGTCTGTCCCTTGTGATAAAGCGTATTGTTAAAGCCATCATATCGATAGCGGCGGTTCACCCAGCCATGCAAGTTATGTTGAAAAAGCACATGAAACTGGATCGCCTCGTCAGATGCGAATAATTCCTCGCTGATGATCCAAACCGGCGCATACTGTTCCAGGTGAGGCAAGGCCTTGCCATCGCGCATTTTCCGCAAGTCGTCCACAGTCGTCATCTGGCACTCCGATTCAAGAAGACAGCAAAACTCGCCTCATATTCTAGCCGCGTGGGCAGTTCAAGGCAAGCATGGTTTGTCGTTGGGGCGCATTTCAGATCATTGGCAATTAACCACCGAGGGCGCCGAACGCACGGAAGCAAATCCAAGTTAGATTTGCAAAACATGGCACAAAGACACGATGTAGCCGCTCGGCGGCAGCGAAAAGGTCACAGGAATGTCGCGCTCACGCAAAATCGTAAGCCATCTCGTCGCATGAGCGACGCGGTTTTCGTAAACAAGGGCGACATGCAATGTCGCCCGAAATCTGTATACGCCAAACCGGGCGACCAGTTTGGTCGCCACTACAAGACTTCCATTATTTCCGCATTATTTTCTTTGAACCACTTAGTGAAGAGCGAATAGATTTGGAATGTCTTCTCCGTTCTGTACATTGTTTTGACTATGAGCGAATGTTATTCGAAAGATAAGAACATGGTTTTCTGTTTTGATTGTTTTTAGCTTATAAAGAATCTCGACGCGGCGCCATCAGTGTTCCCGGCGGTAAAGAATATATTGCGGCGCGTGTGCTCTGCATCGCAGCGGCGCGAATGGACTATGTCAATGTCACCTAGCGACCTCTTCCAAATGCGGCAAGATTGATTACACTTGGCGCCATTCGATGAACCTTCAGATGGAGTTGGCAAATGGCAGCATCCGATATTGCAAAAGTCGTACTTGCTTATAGCGGCGGTTTGGACACGTCGGTGATCGTACCCTGGCTTAAGAACAACTACAGGTGTGAGGTGGTCTGTTTCTGCGCGGATCTAGGACAAGAGGAGGAACTCGACGGGTTGGAAGCCAAAGCAATCGCGTCGGGCGCGTCGAAGCTCTATGTTCGAGATTTGCGCGAAGAGTTTCTCACTGAATTTGTGTTTCCGACAATGCGCGCCGGCGCGACCTACGAGCGGGAATATTTGCTCGGCACATCGTTTGCTCGCCCGTTGATCGCCAAGCATATGGTCGAGATTGCAGAAATGGAAAGAGCCGATGCCGTAGCGCACGGTTGTACCGGCAAGGGAAACGACCAGGTGCGCTTTGAAGTGTCGACGATGGCGCTAAATCCCAAGCTGAAGACGATCGCGCCCTGGCGCGAATGGGATATCCGGGGCAGGGAAGACGCGCTTGCTTACGCGGAAGAATTCAACGTACCGGTTTCACATACGGAGAAAGACATCTACAGCCGCGACCGAAATATATTCCATTTGTCACATGAAGGCGGCTTGTTGGAGAATCCCTGGAACGAGCCGGAAGACAGCATGTACCAGCTCACCAACAGTCCGGAGGAGGCGCCTGACGAAGCCGATTACATCGAGATTGCGTTTGAGGAAGGCTATCCTGTCGGCTTGAACGGGGAGAAACTGAACGCCGTCGATCTCTTTTTGAGGCTCAACAAGATTGGCGGCAATCATGGCATTGGCCGCAGCGATATTGTGGAAAACCGACTCGTCGGCATGAAGAGCCGAGGCGTATACGAGGCGCCGGCCGGCACAATCGTGCATCGCGCCCATCAATTGCTGGAAAGCATCTGCCTGGACAAACATACAATGCAGTACAAGGATATCCTGGCCGCCAAGTACGCCGAACTTGTCTACAACGGCATGTGGTACAGCCAACTGCGCGAAGCACTGGACGCGTTCGTGGATGTCACGCAACGCGGCGTGTCCGGCGTCGTGCGCTTGAAGCTGTACAAAGGCAATATCACGGCGGCTGGTCGCAAGAGCCCCAATAGCTTGTACCGCGAAGATTACGCCTCGTTCGGTGAAGAAGACGTCTATAACCAGCAAGATGCCCACGGATTCATTCAATTGTTCGGTTTGCCTATTAAGGTGGAAGCCATGTTGCAAACGGAGGGCGGCGGCAAAACCAGTTATCGGCAGCCGGACTACAGCAAGTTCAAGCGAGACTAGCTCATATAGCCGCTCGGCGGCAGCGAAAACGTCCGCCGCGCTCACGCAAAATTGTTAGCCTTCTCGTCGCATGAACGACGCGGTTTACATAAACAGTGTGCAAGGATGAAGATATGAGCCTTTGGGGGGGACGGTTCTCCGAACCAAGCGATCAAGACTTGCGGGTGCTTAACGACAGCATCGGCTTCGACATTCGCTTTTACCGGGAAGACATTGAAGGCAGTATCGTCTATGCCTTGGCGCTTGCCGATGCCGAAGTCATCAGGTCCGACGAGGCGCAGTCGATCGTTGCGGGATTGCGCGAAGTCTTGCAGGAATTCGAGACCGGCGATTTCGAGCTGCATGAAGCCGATGAAGATGTCCATACCGCCGTCGAACGTCGTCTGATCGAAATCGTCGGCGATGTCGGTGGCAAGCTGCACACAGGGCGCAGCCGCAATGATCAAGTGGCGACGGATTTTCGTCTGTGGAGCATGCGCGCCGCCGATCGCCTGGCAAGCGAATTGAGGGATCTGCAGGCCGCGATCATCGAGACAAGCGAAGGCCAGGTAGAGACAGTGATGCCGGGTTTTACGCATCTGCAACCGGCGCAGCCGATCACGGTTGCTCACTGGTTGATGAGTTTTTTCTGGATGCTGGATCGTGACCGGGATCGCTTGGATTCGGCACGCCAGCGAACCTCGATTTGCCCGCTCGGGTCGGGCGCTCTGGCGGGCAATCCTTTTGGCGTGGATCGCCAGCAAATCGCCGCTGACCTGGGTTTTGACGCGCCCAGCCAGAACAGCCTGGATGCCGTCAGCGACCGGGATTTCGTCGCCGATCTGTTGTACGCGATCGCTTTGTGCGCGGCGCACCTGAGTCGCTTGGCGGAGGATATACTCATTTACTCCAACCCTTCCTTTGGCTTCATTAGCCTGGATGATCGCTACAGCACAGGTTCCAGTTTGATGCCGCAGAAGCGTAATGCCGATCCCATGGAGTTGATGCGCGGCAAGGCAGGCCGTCTAGTCGGCAATCTGGCCGGCTTCCTGACTACTTTGAAGGGATTGCCCAGCGGCTACAACAAGGACTTGCAGGAGGACAAAGAATCGCTGTTCGATTCTTTCGATACCATGCATCAGTTGTTGCCGGTGATGACAGCAATAGTCGCCAGCCTCCAGGTGAACCCAGAAGAAATGATCGCGTCCTTGACAGATGAGCTTCTGGCGACAGATTTGGCCGATTACCTGGTGCGCAAGGGCGCCCCCTTCCGTCAGGCGCATCATATCGTCGGCGCAGTCGTGCGCCTGGCGAGCGAAAGGCAGACGGATTTGTCGGCTCTACCGCTTCCCAGCCTGCAAGCCGTTTCCCCGCTATTCGGCGATGATGTCGCGGAGGTATTTGATTACGCCCGGTCGGTGGCGCAACGCAAGACCTACGGAGGGACTGCGCCTGACCAAGTTAGAAAGCAGATCGCCCTAGCCAAGACCCGATTGACGAATTAGTTGGGTATTATGCACAGAGTATCCCTGTATATATCTATGAATCATACGTCACTCTAGCAGAGGCAATCTCCCAAACTGCTTGACAGATGCAAGAAAGTTCGCTATTGTAACGCGTATTCCTTGCTAGGGAGACCGCGTAACAGATGTCGAGAAATTCCGCGATTACTGGACTTAGCCTCATTATTCTCGTCATTGTCCTCTTGATTATCAGTGGACTTTAAGGGCTTGGGCAGGAAGCGCGACAGCAAGCAGCAGACAACAGCCTCCCAAGCCACGGGAGGCTTTTTAGTTTACAAGGGTAAAGGGCAAGCGGACGAAAGCTGACATGAGACAAGGAAAACGGCGCTATACGAGAACAATCGATACGCAGCTATTTGCGCATTGTCGCTACGGCAATCCGAAACTACGTTTTCATGGCATCGCGCCTGTCGCTTGTCAACTTATTTGATCTGAGGCAGGCGTGAATCATTTAATGGCTACCAAGGGGAACGTAGATGACTGCTGAATGGATTTGGCGCAATGGCGAATTTGTTAAATGGGACGATGCGACGGTGCATGTCAGCGCACACGCCTTGCATTATGGCTCCAGCGTCTTTGAAGGCATCCGCGCTTATGACACGCCCAAGGGTCCGGCAGTCTTTCGCCTGCGCGAGCATACCGAGCGGCTGATGCAAGGCGCTCGCGTCATGCGCATAGACCACGAGTACGATCCCGATTCCCTGGACAGGGCGATTCTGGAAACAATTCGCAAGAATGGTCACGAGTCATGTTACGTACGTCCCATCATCTTCCGTGGCACCGGCGCCATTGGCTTGGAAGGGCGGGGCCGTACCGAGACAGAAGCGGTTATTTTTACAATCGAATTGGGCCGATACCTGGGCGCGGAAGCCATCGAGCAAGGGGTTGACGTACAGATCAGTTCGTTCCGCCGCATGGCGCCGGATACGCATATGGCGCTCGTCAAAGCCGGCGGCAATTATGTCAACAGTCAATTTGTCAGTATGGAAGCGCACGATAATGGCTTCGAGGAAGGGATCGCCCTGGACGTCAACGGCTATGTCAGCGAGGGCGCCGGGGAGAATATCTTCGTCATCCTGGACGGTGTCGTTTACACGCCTGGCGCGTGGTCGTCAATTTTGATGGGCATCACACGTGACAGCGCTATGCGCATTCTGCAAGCGCAGGGCGTCGAGATTCGCTTTCAGCCGGTCGCTCGCGAGATGCTCTATATGGCCGACGAGATATTCTTTACCGGCACCGCTGCCGAAGTCACGCCGGTGAAGTCGGTTGACCGAATCAAGATAGGCTGTGGCGCGCGTGGTCCAATTACCGAGGCGGTTCAGAACGAGTTTTTCGCTATTACGTCCGGAGAAAAGCCGGACAATTATGACTGGTTGACATTCGTAAATGGATGATGCGACCATTGTTCGGGCAAGACAAGCCTTTAGGAGACGATGATGAAACTTACAGGTTCGGAAATCATCATGGAATGCCTGCTGCAAGAAGGCGTTCACGTCATGTTCGGCTATCCTGGCGGCGCGATCTTGCCGACATATGACGCCATGACCAAATATGAAGGTCGACTTCATCATGTCTTGGTGCGGCACGAGCAGGGCGCATCGCATATGGCTGATGGCTATGCGCGCGCTACCGGTGAGGTTGGTGTTTGCATCGCCACCAGTGGCCCAGGCGCAACCAACCTGGTCACCGGCTTGGCGACGGCAATGATGGACTCGTCTCCGATTTTGGCGATAACGGGACAGGTGCCTATTCCCGCTATTGGATCCGATGCCTTTCAGGAGACAGATGTCACGGGTGTGACGTTGCCGATCACCAAGCACAATTATCTGGTTACCGACGTACGTGACCTTGCCTACACGATGAAAGAAGCGTTTCATATTGCGCGTACAGGGCGGCCGGGACCGGTACTGGTTGACGTTCCCAAAGACGTGCAGTTGGCCCAGACCGAATTCGAGTATCCGGAAGGCGAGATCGTGCTGCCGGGCTATCATCCGCCCTCCTCCGCGGACGAATCTGAGATTAGCGGCGCGCTGCGCTTGATCGAAGAGGCGGAGCGTCCGATTATCCTCGCCGGGCACGGTATCATGATGTCCGGCGCCATGCGGGAACTGCGCGACCTTTCCGAGCGGGCGCAGATTCCCGTGACCTTGACCTTGCTCGGCAAGGGCGCAATGCCGGAAGATCACCCGCTGGTGATCGGCATGATGGGCATGCACGGCGAAGCATCGGCGAACCTGGCAATTCAAGAAGCTGATCTGCTCATCGCCTTGGGCATGCGCTTCGATGATCGCGTAACCGGCAACCTCAAGACCTACGCCTTGAACGCGCGCAAAATCCATGTCGATATAGACCGGTCGGAAATCAACAAGAATGTGAAAGCTGACGTCGGCATCGCGGGCGACCTGAAGACCGTGCTCTCGCAGTTGCTGCCCGAGCTAAAGCCGAAATCAAATCCGGAGTGGATCGGAAGAATCCGTGACTGGCTGGAAGATTCCAGTGAGCGCGACATACTTAACTACGAAACGCCCGGACGGCTTTTGACGGCGCAAGTTATCAACGATATCTGGAAGCACACCCAAGGCGAAGCCATTACTGTCACTGATGTCGGGCAGCACCAGATGCTGGAGGCGCAGTATTATCCGCATCAGCGCCCATCGACAATGCTGACCAGTGGTGGGCTCGGGACGATGGGTTTCGGCTTTCCGGCGGCGATCGGCGCCAAATTCGGCAAGCCCGACGAAGAGGTCTGGGCGATCGTCGGCGACGGCGGTTTCCAGATGACGCTCTGCGAGATGGCAACGGCCGCGCAGGAAAATGTCAATGTCAATATCGCGATCATCAACAACTTCTTCCTGGGCATGGTGCGGCAGTGGCAGGAACTATTCTATGAAAAGCGCTACGAAGCGACTCCACTATTTAATCCGGACTTTTGCAAGCTGGCGGATGCCTATAGGATCCCCAATCGCAAAGTGACAATGCGAGAAGAGATCGCGGATGCAATTCAGTTTGCCCGCGATATTGAAGGTCCCACGTTGATCGAATTCGTGGTTGAAAAAGAAGAGATGGTTTATCCGATGGTACCGGCCGGCGCGGACTTGCATGACATGAAGCGCCGACCCAAGCCAGGGGAGGGATGATGACCAGCCAGGTAGACATCAACAAGGTAACCGTTGTCGCTTTGGTGGAGAATGAACCAGGGGTATTGAACCGGATCGCCAGCCTCTTCCGGCGGCGCGCCTTCAATATTGACAGCTTGACCGTAGGGCGTACGCACAAGCCGCATATCTCGCGCATGACCATTCGCGTCGTCGCGGGTCCTGAATACGCCATGAAGATCGCGACCAACTTGCAAAAACTCGTTAACGTCATCGACGTGCGCGTGCTGGACAACGAACCTCATGTCGAGCGCGATCTGGCGCTGATCAAGGTGCGAAATGACGATGCAGACTCTCGCAATACCATAACCGAGATCTGCGACCGTTACCCGGCGCGCATTGTCGATGTCGGTCCCAAGGTCGCTATCATCGAAATGGTCGGCACCGAAGAGATTCTGGAAGAGTTCATTGATGAGGTACGGCCTACTGGCATCGTTGAAATGATTCGAACGGGCGTGGTGTCAATGGGGCGCGGCACGCGGATTCACGACACCAACTTCACTCGCCGCGATCTTGCCAAGATTCAGGACGAACTCTCGTCCGGCGGCAACGGCAATGTGATTTGACGTGTACATTTGCGGCTGCTCGCTCTGCGCCGCAGCATTTTGCTTAGCGATCTTTTTAAAAGGGAGAATATCCATCAATGGCAAAACTCTACTACGACCAGGACGCGGATCTGAACCTGCTTGATGGCAAGACCATCGCGGTGATCGGATACGGCAGCCAGGGGCACGCGCATGCGTTAAACGCGCGGGACAATGGTCAGGACGTGATAGTCGGCCTTCATACGGGCAGCCAGAGCAAGGCAAAGGCCGAAGCTGACGGGCTGCAAGTTTTCACCGTTGCGGAGGCGGCCAAACGCGCCGATGTGGTCATGATCTTGATTCCGGATACCAGGCAGGCGGCTGTGTATGACGAACATATCGCGCCCAATCTAAGAGACGGCGCCATGTTGATGTTCGCGCACGGCTTCAATATACATTTCAAGGAGATCGTTCCGCCCGAAACCGTTGATGTGGCGATGGTTGCGCCCAAGGCGCCGGGCCATCGCGTCCGGGAAGTATTCACCGAGGGCGCCGGCACGCCCGGGCTGGTCGCGATTGAACAAGATGCCAGCGGCAACGCGACAGCGCTGGCACTGGCATACGCGAAGGCCATTGGATGTACGCGCGCGGGCGTTATCGAGACGACTTTCAAAGAAGAAACCGAGACTGATCTTTTCGGCGAGCAAGTCGTCTTGTGCGGTGGCGTAACCGCCCTGATTCGCGCCAGCTTCGAGACCTTGGTCAAAGCCGGCTATCAGCCGGAGGTCGCGTATTTTGAGTGCCTGCACGAATTGAAGCTAATTGTGGACCTGCTATATGAAGGCGGCTTGAGCTATATGTGGTATAGCGTCAGCAATACGGCGGAACATGGCGGCTACGTCATCGGCGACCAATTCGAAGATACGGTCAAGGAAGAGATGGCGGGCGTGTTGCAGCGGATCCAAAACGGCGAATTCGCGCGTGACTGGATCGACGAAAACCGCCAGGGCCGTCCCAATTTCAATGCCCGCCGCCAACGCGAACATGATCTGTTGATCGAGAAGGTTGGGGCCGATCTGCGTCAAATGATGCCTTTCCTCGATGCCAAGAATATCAAGCAAAGCGACTAGCGGGATAGTAGAAGCCGTTGTTCCATGGACTTACGAATGGAAAGGAGGTGTTGACATGTCAGAGGATGGTCTCGTTGATCTTAGACGACGAATGATTTACTCGCCTGGCCGGATTCGAATGACGAAAGGAACACCTCTCTATGGTAATGCGAACGTACGACGAAAACACTGTCATCGTCTTTGACACGACGCTGCGCGATGGGGAGCAAAGCCCGGGCGCGACCTTGTCCAGCGCCGAAAAACTGGAAATAGCCCGGCAATTGTCGCGCCTCGGCGTCGATGTGATAGAAGCCGGATTCCCGGCCGCGTCCCCAGACGATCTGAAAGCGGTGCAGCGGATAGCCCGCGAAGTCGGAACGCCCGATGGGCCGACGATCGCGGGGCTTTCGCGGGCGCTTGAAGGCGATATATTGGCCGCCTGGGACGGTGTGCGCGAGGCTGCCAAACCGCGCATTCATACTTTCCTTGGGACATCACCAAGCCATTTGGCGATGCTGCGCATCGACAAAGACGAAGGCTTGCAACGCATCCGCGAGGCGGTCACGCTGGCCAAAAGCCTATGCGTTGACGTCGAGTTCAGCCCGATGGACGCGGGACGGACCGACACGGAATACTTGATTCAAGCCTGCGCCGTCGCTGTCGAAGCCGGCGCCACCACCTTGAATATCCCGGATACAGTTGGCTATGTGATGCCTACTGAATGGGCGGAAACGCTGGAGATGTTGATCAACGAGACGCCCGGCGCCGGGCCCGGCAGCGGGGTGATTTGGTCCGTGCACTGCCATAACGATTTGGGACTGGCGACCGCCAATACTTTGGCCGGCTTGAAGAAAGGCGTGCGCCAGGTCGAGGTTACCATTAATGGCATTGGCGAGCGCGCGGGCAATACCAGCCTGGAAGAAGTTGTGATGTCAATCCAGACGCGCAAGGCTTATTATGGCCTGCGAACCAATATCGACTCGACTCAGATTATGAAGACCAGCCGCATGGTCCGCAACTATATGGGTATGCCGGTGCAAGCAAACAAGGCAATTGTCGGCGCCAACGCCTTCGCGCATGAATCCGGCATCCATCAGGACGGCGTACTCAAAAACGCCGAAACATTCGAGATCATGATGCCGGAAGATGTCGGCTTGACCCAGAGCAAGCTGGTATTGGGCAAGTTGAGCGGCAGGCACGCCTTGCGGGTACGATTGCGCGAGCTGGGGTACGAGATCGACGGCGAGGAACTGATCGAGATTTTCAAGCGCTTCAAAGATCTGGCGGACGTCAAAAAAACCGTTACCGATGCTGATCTGGAAGCTTTGGTCGCGGATGAAGCCGCTCAGAAGCCGGAAGATCATTTTCGGCTGGTTGATATCCAGGTCGCGTGCGGCACGATGGGTCTGCCGACCGCGACCGTTAAAATGATCAATCAAGATGGCGAGGAATTCATCGTCGCGTCGGTGGGCACAGGACCTGTGGACGCGTCATACCGCGCCATCGACGAGATCATACAGGCGCCCAGCGTCTTGCTGGAATTCAACGTGCACAGCGTAACAGAGGGCATCGACGCGCTGGGCGAAGTCACCGTGCGCATCTCGCCGGAAAACAGCAATCGGACCTTTGGCGGCTATGGCGCTGACAGCGATATTATCGTTTCCAGCGTCAAAGCCTATGTCGCGGCGTTGAACCGCATGATATCCAGCCTGGGTATCGGGGATGTCGCGCCCGAAGGCGAAGCGGCGACGGTGGGATTGACATCCACTTCCTAAGCGCGCGGTACCGTATTCAGCTTATGATTTGCAAGAGGAACACAACATGACAAACAATGGGAGACCCTGCACCCTTTTCGAGAAGGTATGGGGTTCGCATACAGTTCGAGATCAGAGCGAAGACAGCCCGGCTGTACTCTATATTGACTTGCACCTGGTTCACGAAGTTACGTCTCCGCAAGCCTTTTCGATGTTGCGCGAACGCGGACTCATGGTGCGACGTCCCGATCTGACAATTGGCACCATGGACCATAGCACGCCGACCACTCCTCGCGACGAGATGGGCATCATACCGGTTGCGGACGCGATGGCGGCCAAGCAACTCGATACATTCACGCGGAATTGTGACGATTTCGGTATTCCCATGTACGCCCTGGGGGACGAACACCAAGGAATTGTACACGTCATTGGCCCGGAAAAAGGCCTGACGCAGCCCGGCATGACCATTGTCTGCGGCGACAGCCACACCAGTACGCATGGCGCCTTCGGCGCGTTGGCTTTCGGCATCGGCACGAGCGAGGTCGGTCACGTCCTGGCTACACAGACGCTTTTGCAGAACAAGCCCAAGACCATGGCTGTGAATGTCGAGGGCAAGCTGGAAGAGGGCGTCACCGCAAAGGACATAATCCTGGCGATAATTGCCCGCATCGGTATCGGCGGGGGAACGGGATATGTCTTTGAATACCGCGGAGAAGCCATTCGGGCTTTGGGCATGGAAGGGCGGATGACCGTCTGCAATATGTCGATTGAAGGCGGCGCTCGCGCTGGCATGGTCGCCCCCGACGATACTACATTTGAGTACATCAGCGGGCGCGAACATGCGCCGTCGGGCGCCGACTGGGATGCCGCGCTCGCCAAATGGCGCCGACTGCCGACTGACGATGACGCGGCATTTGACCAGGAGATCACGCTGCAGGCTGACGAGTTAATCCCGATGATTACTTACGGAACCAATCCCGGTATGGGTATGCCTATAACCGCCGCAGTTCCCGCGCCAGCTGACGAGCGAGACTACAACAAGAAAACAGCGCTCGACAAAGCGCTGGCTTACATGGATCTGCAGCCGGGACAGCAGTTGCTGGGAAAGCCGATCGACGTGGTCTTTATCGGCAGTTGCACGAATTCGCGGATAAGCGATTTGCGGCAGGCAGCCAAATTCATTCAAGGCCGCCGAGTGGCTGAAAATGTACGCATGATGGTTGTGCCGGGCTCTCAGCAAGTGAAGAAGCAGGCGGAATCCGAAGGACTGGACGAAGTGTTCCGCGCGGCGGGCGCGGAATGGCGGGAAGCGGGCTGTTCGATGTGCATCGCGATGAACGGCGATCAACTAGAGCCCGGTCAATACGCGGTTTCTACCAGTAACCGCAATTTCGAAGGGCGGCAGGGCAAGGGCGGTCGCACCTTCCTGGCCAGTCCCTTGACCGCGACCGCTTCAGCCGTTAACGGCGTCGTTAGCGATCCGCGCGCTATGCTTTAGTCCAAGAGCCGCCAGGGAGAAAAGAATGGAAAAACTGAGGCATATCCAAGGGACTATCGTCGCCATTGCAGTCAACGACATTGATACCGACCAGATCATTCCGGCGCGCTTCCTCAAAGTGACGGACAAGGAAGGCTTGGGCAAAGCGGCATTCTGCGACTGGCGCTATCAGGAAGACGGCAAAACGCCGAATCCGGATTTCATTTTGAACAATCCAGCTTATGCCGGCGCCTCAGTCTTGATAGCCGGCAATAACTTCGGCTGCGGCAGCTCCCGCGAGCACGCGCCCTGGGCGCTTGTCGGCGCTGGTTTCAAGGCCGTTATCAGCACCGAGTTCGCCGATATCTTTCGCAATAACGCGCTCAAGAATGGCTTGCTCCCGATCATTGTCGATGAAGAAACGCAACAGCAGTTATTCAGCCTGGCAGATGAAGATCCGGCTACGTCGGTAAGCGTTGATGTAGAAGCGCAGCGCTTGAAACTGCCGGATGGCCGCCAAGTCCAGTTTCCCCTGGATGGGTTTTCCAAGTACTGTCTGTTGAACGGTGTGGATCAATTGGGATACTTGCTCAACCTTGAGGAAGAAGTTCGCGATTTTGAAGCCCGCAATCCGCAGCGCGTTGAGACGACTGCCTGATCGAAGTTGTGACGGCAGATCCCGCCGGTAGGGGAGGTTTGAATTGAAGCAACGTGTGACAATTTACGATACGACCTTGCGTGATGGCAGCCAGCGGGAAGGCATTTCCTTTTCGGTCGCGGACAAAATTCATATCACGAAACTGCTGGACGAATTAGGCGTGAAGTACATCGAAGGAGGTTGGCCCGGTTCCAACCCCAAAGACGTCGCTTACTTCGATCAGGCGCGCGAGCTGAACCTTCGGCATTCTCTGATCACCGCCTTCGGTTCCACTCGGCGAAAAGGCGTCGCGCCGGATGATGACGCGAATATTCGCGCGTTGGTGGATGCAAATACGCCTGTGGTGACAGTCGTTGGCAAAACGTCCATGTTACATGTCACCGATGTATTGCAGACCACCGCAGACGAAAACTTGAATATGATCGCCGACAGTCTTGCCTTTCTCAAGAGCCTGGGCAAAGAAGTGATTTATGATGCTGAACATTTCTTTGACGGCGCCAAGCTGGATATGGAATACGGATTCGATACCTTGGCCGCGGCATGCGAAGGCGGCGCCGACGTCATTGTACTCTGTGATACCAACGGCGGCTCGACACCGTGGGAAGTGTCGGAATTCATGCACAAGGCGCGCGCGCTGTTTCCGGAAATGGATTTCGGCATCCATACGCACAACGACAGCGAACTCGCGGTCGCCAATTCATTGGCGGCAGTGCGCGCAGGCGCTATCCATGTACAAGGCACTATCAACGGTTATGGCGAACGCTGTGGCAACGCCAACCTCTGCAGCATCATACCGGATCTGATTCTCAAGATGGGTATTCCCTGTTTGGCGGAAGATGGCAATCTCGCAACCCTGACGCCGCTTTCACGCGCGGTTGCCGAGATCGCAAACCTGGCGCCGGATACGCATTTGCCTTACGTTGGCAAGAGCGCGTTCGCGCATAAAGGCGGCATCCACGTGGCGGCCATGCGGCGCAATGTTGACAGCTATCAGCACATCGAACCAATAAAGGTTGGTAACAAGACTCGGATCTTGGTGTCCGATCTGTCAGGTCGCGGGAATCTGCTAAGCAAGGCGGAAGAACTCGGTCTTGATGTCTCCAAGGACGAGGCAGTACAGGTCCTTAATGACATCAAGCACCTGGAGAACGCCGGTTTTGTATTTGAAGGCGCTGAGGCATCGGTCGCGGTGCGGCTCCGGCGGGCTCGTCCGAACTATCAGCCGCTCTTCAACTTGATCGACTTCACAGTTATTGTCGAGGATCGACAAGGTCGCGGGCAATTGGCGGAAGCCATGGTCAAACTCGATGTCGATGGCGATATCGTGCACACGGCCGCCGAAGGCAACGGGCCCGTAAACGCGCTAGACCTTGCGCTGCGAAAAGCCTTGCTGCCGACGTATCCAGCGCTGCGAGACATACAGTTGGTAGATTACAAAGTGCGAATACTGGACAGTGAGAACGCAACCGGCGCCATGACACGCGTTCTGATTGATTCGTACAATGGCAGCGAACGCTGGAGTACCGTTGGCGCGGGGACTGACATCATATGCGCCAGTTGGCTGGCGCTGGTCGATAGCGTCGAATATGGCTTGTCGGTGGCTGACGAAAAGAAAGCGCATCCGTCCCTCTTGATGAGTGACTAGGACGGACTTTATTCAATTGCGCTGTGCGATCCGCTATTGCGCCACAGCGCGCCTAATGGAGTGAATTTGAAATGAAGGCATGTATTGCCGTATTGCCGGGTGACGGTATTGGTCCCGAAGTCGTAGATCATGCGACACGATTGTTGTTGGTCATAGCCGACAAACACGGTCATGATTTCACCTTTGTTGAAGGGATGATTGGTGGCATCGCTATCGACGAAACCGGCGATCCGCTGCCGGACGAGACGATCAAAATCTGCGAAAACGCCGATGCGATACTGCTAGGAGCGGTTGGCGGACCCAAATGGTCGGATCCGACGGCGAGCATGCAGCCGGAACGCGGATTGCTCGGGCTGCGCCAGCACTTTGGCCTTTTCGCTAATTTGCGCCCGGTGAAGACATATCCGGCTCTGGTTGAACATGCGCCTCTGCGCGCCGAGCTGCTGCGAGATGTCGACATACTTTTCGTGCGAGAATTGGTCAGCGGCATATATTTTGGCGACCGGCAAGAACAGGGCAGCGGCGACGAGTCTCACGATACCATGCGGTACTCGCGAGCCGAAGTCGAACAGGTGGCGAACGTCGCCTTTCGCGCCGCGCAAGGTCGCCGCAAAATGTTGTGCTCGGTAGACAAAGCCAATGTGCTGGCGTCCATGCGTCTATGGCGGCGCACGGTTGTCGAAGTTTCTGAAGATTACGCGGATGTGGCGCTTGAGCACCTGTTGGTTGATGCCGCGACCATGCACTTGCTGACGCGTCCGGGCAGCTTTGATGTGATTGTAGCGGGCAATATGTTCGGCGACATTCTCAGCGATGAAGCGTCCGTTTTGGCCGGCAGCCTTGGGATGTTGCCTTCGGCTTCGCTGCGGTCGGACCAATTTGGATTGTACGAGCCCGTACACGGGTCTGCCCCGGATATTGCCGGGCAGGGCAAAGCCAACCCCATTGGCATGTTCTTGAGCGCCGCAATGCTGTTGCGTTACAGCCTGCGCCTGGAAGAAGAAGCCACGTCTATTGAGGCGGCTATCGATGCTGTGCTGGCTGATGGACTGCGCACTGCCGATATAGCTGGGGGCGAAGGCGGGGCGGTCTCCACTGAGGAATTCGCCGCGGCTGTAATCGCCAAATTGTAGATTGCGCCCTACTCCCGACGCCTGGAATCACCAGGCGATCGCCGGGGCGAGCTGAGATTCAATGCGAGTGATGTCAGCGCCGATTTGGTTGAGCAGATATTCAATTTCCTCGTATCCACGGTCAATCTGATAGACGTTTTCGATGACGCTTTCACCGGCGGCGGCAAGTGCAGCCAGCAGGACCGTGGCTCCTGCGCGGATGCTTTCCGCCCTAATCCGCGACGGGCGAAGTTTGTTAACGCCCTTGATGATGCAGACATCGCTTTGACTTATAATAATATCCGCCCCCATTTGCAGGAGCGCGTCCACATAATCGTAGCGGTTGTCGAAAACGCGTTCCCGGATATAGCTTGTGCCTCTAGCCACGCTGGATAAGGCCGCAAAGCAGGGCTGTAGATCCGTCGGGAAACCTGGGTAGAAGTCCGTCTGAATATTGATCGGATTCAGGTCGCGATTCCGTGGACGAAAAACGCGAATCGCCTTGTCGTCTACTTCGATCCCGACTCCCATCTGCTCCAGCTTTGCCATGACAATACGCAGGTGATCAGGTTCGACATCGCGAATAGTGACATCGCCCCCGGTGATGGCAGTGGCCACCATGACTGTTCCCGTCACCAGGCGATCCGGCATCGGCGTGTATTCGATCGCGCGGAGTTTCTCAACGCCATTGATCAGGAGCGTATGCGTGCCCAAACCACGAATGTCGGCGCCCATACCGATCAGAAAATTTCCAAAGTCGAGAACTTCGGGTTCGACTGACGCGTTTTCCAAGAGGGTCTGCCCGCCGGCCGTTGCCGCGGCTAACATCAGATTCTCGGTGCCTGTATGGCTAGGCAAGTCAAGATAGAGCGACGTACCTATGAAGCGGCGGTTCTCGAGATCAATCACTGTGCGACCGTCCTCGAAGTATTGCACCCTGGCTCCAAGGCGGGCGAATCCGCGATGATGAAAGTCGATCTTGCGCGTGCCGATATCGCAGCCGCCGCTGCCGGGCAATTCTACGTAACCGAGGCGAATTTGTAGCGGCGCCAAAAAAAGCACAGAGCCACGAAACTTCGAGGCAATTTCCTGCGGGAGGATGCCGGTAGTCACGCGCGAGGCGTCGATTCGGACAGTCTCGGTCTGCTTGTCGTGATCGACCGTCGCGCCGACCGCGCGCAAAAGCTCAAACGCGCGCTGTACGTCTTCAATGTTGGGGACACCGTGCAATACAGTTGCGCCTTCTTCGGCTACGATCGAAGTCGCAATCATTGCGAGGATCGCGTTCTTCGCCCTTTGCACTTGAACCGTGCCGCGCAGGGGTTTTCCACCCACTACGCGGAAAGCTGACGTGTTCATGATCTGGAAACCCTCCCGATCTCGGCACTCTTTATTGGACAAGGATAGCACATTAGTTTGTGAATAGATAACGAAAGGAAGCGCTACTGTTTCGCAGTCGGTTGAAATTGAGAACAACAATCGGCTGACGGCCAGTAATGGCGATCCGCTGGAAGCTGTTGAAATATACCCCTCATCCCCCGGCCCTGTGCCCCCTCGGTCCCCCCGCTAAACGGGGGGCGGAAATCCCACAAGGGGCTGAGGAGCGGACAGTTTTCGACAGGCAGTTGAATGCAAGGCGCGGGCGCAATTTGTCCTCAAATGCTGGGAAGATGCCCT
>JAPOOU010000089.1 GCA_026713245.1 Chloroflexota bacterium | reverse complement strand
CTCTCCGTGGCGCGGCGCCACGCCGTACCACCAGAGCGGCTCGCCGACGCTGGCGCGGTAAAGCTCCATATGAACGACATCGCCGGTCTCGGCACTGCGCGCCATGTCATCGGCGTGGGCCATGGGCACATGCCAGGATACGCCAAATCGCTCGCGATAATAGGAGGGAATGGGGGGCGCGCCGGAAACCTGAGTCATTTCTCCGCGCAAGCTCGCCAACGGGAAGGCGCCCTGAAAGAAGACGCAGCAGTCGTCACGCTTCGCCACATCGTACAGCGACTGACGCCAGCCGGCGATCTGATCGTAGCGCCAAGCAAGGAATTGCTGAAAAACAGGATCGTCCCAGTTTTCTTCCGTCGGCAAGGGCAGTCCAAACTCCGATTCAAAGGCGCGGCCGCAGGCTTGGCTGGCCGACCAGCTTTGGAAGCTCGGTTCATCGAAATAGAATCCATCTACATCATAGTTGTCGGCGATCTCGCGGACGATAGTGGCGAAATAGTCGCGGTAGGGGCTGAGCGGATCCATGGCCACCGAGTTATAGGCTACGTCCCAGCTCGTTACGCGGCCATCGGCTTTGCGCTGCGCCCAATCCGGATGCGCGAAGTACAGGTCGCGATTGCCCCAGATCGAGGCCAAATACGCCACCACTTTCTGGCCATTGGCGTGGGCGGCCTCGATGGCGTCGGCCAGCAGATCGCGCTCGCCCAAGCCGGGATAGTGGGGCGCGATCTTGCTCTGGTAAAAGGCGGTCCCGCCCGGGTAGTAACCGGTGGAAAAAACCACCAGGGTATTGACATGTCCGCGGGCTGTCTCATTCACGATGCCTTTGACATCAATGGTCGCGACGTCAGACGCGGGAAACTCCAGCGTGACGGCGCGCAGAGGATCGTCCCACCAGTTTGACATAGATGCTCTCCTCATGACGCGACGCCGCACCAATCGACCGCCATGCGCGCCAAAACGCGGGCGCAGTCAATAACTTGCTCGAATTCGATAAATTCATCGGTGCTATGGATCATCGCGCCGGAGGGTCCAAACAGGACTGACGGCGTATCCCCATAAAGAACCGGCAAGCGCAGGTCGCAGCCGCCCGAACCGCCGACTTGCACGTCGCGCCCGGTCACGGACTTGGCCGCCGCGCTCAAGGCCCCGACCATGGGATGTCCGGGATCTATCTGCGCGGAATCGAACCACAGGCCGAACCATTCGATCTGAAGTGGATGATCGGCGAACCAGGCGTCTTTCTGCGACCATTCCAGGATGTATTCCTTGAAGTCGGCTTTGATCCTGTGGATGTCTTCCCCGGGCAGGCACTCGATCGAACCCTCCAGGATCGCTTGCGAAGCGATGGTCGAGGGCCATTCGCCGGCGACAATCTTGCAAATGCCGGTCGGCACCTTGGTATTGTATATCTCGTCATAGAGCGGATGCGACACTTGTGACTCGCGCATGATGGAGTAAGCCTCCACAGCGTGGAAAACCTCAAATGACTTGGTGATGGGGTTGGTCAACTCGTGCTTGTATTCGATGCCGCCTTCCTCACCCGGCACGGTGATGCGGAAGAATTGCGCGCCGCGGTTGGAGATGCCCATTTTGTCCAGCCCGGTCGGTTCAGTGAAAATGCAGGCGTCAGCGCTGTAGCCGCGCATGACCGATGCCAGCGTGCCGTTGCCGCCGGCTTCTTCGTCAACCACGCATTCGACAATGACATCGCCCTGAAGCTTGATGCCGGCGGACTGCAGCGCCAGCACGCACAAGATGTTGCTGACGACGCCGCCTTTCATATCGGCGCTGCCCCGCCCGTAAATCTTTCCGTCGACGTAGTCCCCGCTCCAGGGACCATATTGCCAGAGTTCCGGCGGACCGATGGGCACGACGTCCGTATGACCATTGAATTTGAGCGACCTGCCATCGCCAGCCCCGCGATGAACACCCACCACATTGGGACGCTCGGCATAAGAGAAGCCCGTAGGCACGAAGGCTGGATGCGCCGCGAGCTCATCGTCGTCGGGTATCCAGCGGTCGACATCCAATCCCATCGAGAGCAATTGGCGTTCCAGCACATCCATGCAGGGCTTTTCCTCGCCTTCCAGCGAGGGGATGCGCACCAGTTCCTGCAAGAGCGCCAGCGCGTCCGCCCGATGCTTTTCAATAGCTTGGTCGATTTGCTCGCAAAGATTCATATAGTGGATTTTCCTCTCATTTAATGAACTGCGTCGCTCATGCGACGAGAAGGTCTATTTTTCTGCGCGAGCGCTCAATGAAGCGCAATTTGTCCTCAAATGCTGGGAAGATGCCCTCATTTTGCCCCTTTTTTGGGTAACAGTATAGATAGAGTATGTATACGGGGGGGGGGGGTACCCCCCAGATCGGAAGCTGGGGACAAGCCAGGTTGGCAGGAAAGCGGGAAATTCTGTGGCGATTGCGGGCGAGCCAGGGGTCACGTAGACATAGACCTACGGTCGCCCCTACATTTTTCGTCATAAGAGATGCCTGGCGATCGGTTCGGTTTCGGTTTGAATTTTGTCCGTTTTTTGTCCATTTGCGGACAAAACAAACTCTTTTTCGGACATTAGAGCCCTTCTCGGACAATGTCGCTTCGTTTAGGCCGGGCGCCGGGTTTGAAAAGCGGCGGTCCGGGCTGGGCGGCGGCGTGTGTTGCAACGTCGAAGGATAGAGCAAGGCGGGGAGAAAAGGGCGACTATATGGTCGCGGTTTCGGCATATAGTCGCGGGCTATCGGGAGGGGTTGGCAGCGCGCACGTGATCGACATCTTTCGCAGAACACAACTGCTAGCCCTTCACGGCGCCAAAGGTCAGGGCCGAGATGAAATAACGGCGCACGAGCAGCGCGAATATCACCACCGGCAAGGTACCGATGGTGGCGGTGGCGAACATGGGTCCCCATTTGATGCCGGAGTGGGTCATGAAAAAGGCGATGGTTGTGGGCATCGTGCGCGCGTTGGTCGAGGTCAAAAAGAAGGCCAGGCTGAATTCGTTCCAGACGCCGATGAAGATCAAGATCGCCGTTGCGGCGACGCCGCCGGCCATCAGCGGCAAGGTGATCAGACGAAAGGCTTTGAAGCGCGAGGCGCCATCGACCATGGCCGATTCTTCCAGTTCGACCGGGATGCCCTCGACAAAACCACGCATCATCCAGATGGCATAAGGGATATTCCACAGCAAATAAATCACGATCAAAAAGAGATGCGTATCAAACAAGTTCAGCGCCCGCGCGATGAAAAAGAGCGCGAAAACGATGGAAATGCCCGGCACCATCTGCAGAAACAGGAATCCGTAAGCGACGCCTTCTTTGAATCGAAAGCGATAGCGGGCAAAGCTGTACGTCGCCGGGATCGCGATGAGAATGGTCAAGAGTGTGCTGCAAACGGCGATGATGGTGCTGTTTTTCATATAAAAGAGGATATTCATGTTCTCGAAGATATTCTGAAAATGCTCGAATGTAGGCGTGAACAGCCAAACCGGCGGATAAGCGAAGGTCTCCAGCCGCGTCTTGAATGCCGAAGTGACCATGAAGAGATAAGGAAACAGAAAAGCCGCCACCACCGCTATCGTCAGCAGATCGAGGATGCGGGAGCCGAGCAGCGCGCCCCGATGCTTCACCTTCATGCGCCTAAGCCTCGAACTTGATGCGTTCGCGCAGCTTGATCAAAATGACGGTCAAAGCCACGATAATAATAATTAGCATGACGCTGGCCGCCGAGCCCCGCCCGACATCGCGTTGCACCAGGGTCGTGCGATAAACGTAGAGGGGCAAGGTCGTGGTTGCCGTACCCGGTCCGCCGCTAAACATGACAAAGATCACATCGAACAGGCGCAAGACATCCATGAAACGGAGGATCAAGGTTGTCAGGATCAACGGCAGCATCATCGGCAAGGTCAAATGCGCGAAGGACTGCCAGCGCGAGGCGCCGTCCACGCGCGCCGCCTCGAAAGGCTCTACCGGCAAGGTCTGTAAACCAGCCAACAGGATCAAGATAAAGAAGGGCGTCCATTCCCAGATATCAACCAGGATCACCGCCACAAGCGCCAGATCTTTCCCATACCAGTTGTGTCGGATGCCGGTGACGCTCTCAAAGAAGAAATTGATCAAACCATCATACGAGAAATACAGCCGCCCGATCAAGCCGACCATTGAAGGCATCAATACAACGGGAATGATCAAGACCGCGGTGAAAAGAGAATTGCCGCGCATCTTGCGATTGAGCAGCAGCGCGATGGCAAAGCCGATCAGCAATTCAGGTATCAGCGTGCCCAGCAAATAATGAATCGTGATGCGTACGGTCGCCCCGAACGTGCTGTGTTCGTTGGTCAGCAGCCACTGGTAATTGTGCAGCCCCACCCCCTCGGCCAAGCGGAATGGCTCGCCGAAAGTCAGATCGACCGTGCTCAGCTGCAATAGCGAAAACGCGCTGTATGCGGCGATGGTAAAGACTACCGCAAAGGCAGGCAAAATAAGGACCGCCGGCACCAACCATGTGGGTCGGCGCCGTTGCGATCTGATATCGCTATTCATAAACCGGCTTCCAAATGGTGACGGCTCGGCTTTGCCCCTATCCTACGCTCCTTCCCCCATTCATTTAATGAGGGAAGGACTTTTTTGCTCCCCTTCCCTCATTGTGGGGGGAAGGAGTCCGGGGATGGGGGCAAGACTATTCCGCAACGACCTCGGACACTTGCGCCTGCATGCTGGCGATGGCTTCTTCGACGCTGATCTCGCCGATAAAGGCGCGCGCGCCTTCTATGCCCATGATCTCGCTGATCTGGCTCCATTTCGGCGTCGGCAGTACGACGCTCAAACCGAGATCGCCCAGCGCGGCTGCTTGCTCCAATGTATCCAGCGTCGCCTGATAGTAGGGGTTTTGCGCTTGCAGATCCGGATCGCCCAGCGCCGACGTCCGCGACACAATACCGCCGTTCGCCAGGTACTCGCTCTGCATGCCTTCGCTGGTCAGATAGGCGATGAAAGCCCAGGTGGCTTCTTTGGCGTCCGAATCGTCCATCATGGCGAAGGACCAACCCCAGACACCGGAGAAGGCGCCGGCAGGCCCCGCCGGAAGCGGGCTGTAGCCGGTCATGCCAGCAACCAGAGACTTATCCGGATTCTCGACCTCAGGCGCTGCGGCGGAAGCTTCGATCATGATCGCGGCGCGGCCTAGCATGAAGGCATCCCAGGCTTCGGGGAAGGAGAAGGATTCAACGCCGACCGGACCATACTGCCAAAGATCGCGAATGTATTCCAGCGACGCCACCGTGCCCGGCGTATCCAGCGCCACTTCACCCGTTGCCGGATCAACCATCATGCCGCCGAAGGGCGCCAGGAAGATCGACCACATATAGGTAAATTCCCAGCCCAGGCGTGCCCGGTAAGAAATGCCGTCTACGCCGTCGACGTTCTCGCTGAAGTACTGAGCCGCTGTCAACACCTCGTCATAGGTGGTTGGGACATCAATCCCGTGTTCCTCGAAGAGATCCTCACGATAGAACATGAAGACGGTCTCGCCGGCGTAGGGAATGCCATAATGCATGCCGTCTTCCCAAAGGAACATATCACGGTAGGCTTGCAGGATATCTTCATAGTTGAACCAGTCCGGCGTGATATCGGATTCGATCCAGGGTTCCAGAGGCGTCGCGTAGCCGCTCGACGCCACCAGCGGGCTCCACTCAATGGCCGTCATCATGGCGTCGTAACTCGCCGATTCGGCGGATACCTCGAGCAACATGCGTTGACCCAACTGGCCCTCTTCCATCTCGTCAAGCACAACCGTAATGCCGGTCAGCTCTTCAAAGTGGGGAATCATCTGCTTAAAGGCTTCAACGGACGGGTGAGAAGCGACGGCGACTGTGATTGTAGTACCGCCGTACTGCTCCTTGATACCGGCCGCCCAATCCTCGATCGGGTCGTGCCCCATCGCGGCAACGCTGGAAAAGGCGAGAGCGACCACCAACAGAACAAGAACAAATCTGACTTTCATTTTAAAACACCTTTCAATATGTGATTCGAACAAATCTAATCGAACAAAGAATACTTTCCCGTGACAGGAAAGTATCCAACATAAGATAACAGTTCAGGCGCAATTCCGCCAATAAACGTCGCAGTTTGAAATTCCTGACATTTGCGCTGTGGCTACTGGCATGATCATCACGGCGATAAACAGCGGCGTAAGGCAGCGAAAGCCACGTTCCGACCTCGGCTGGCCGTAATATTCAGTTAACAAGGTTTGTAAATAGTTTGACAAAAGCCGCTCAATAGTGTAAACTGATTCGGTGGAGTCCATTGACGCGCAAGGAAGAATTCATGGCGACACAATCTGAAGCGGATGGCAACATCGTTTTTGAAATTTTGAACAGGCATGGCGAAAAGATCGCTAAGCTGGAAGCCGGCAATCAGCATATGGCTACCAAAGCCGATATCGAAAGACTAAGAGCGGATTTGACCTGGCGAATTATCGTCGCCATGGGCGCCATGACAGCTATTTTCGCTTTTATTGTGGAGCAACGATTAGGCAATTCTTAGACATAATTTGCGTTCCCGACTGCGCGACATTGCTACTCTAAAAGGGCCAGATCTTGTCCCAGGCGCTAATCCAGTCGTCGGCGCGGCTGTACATCTTCTGCGCCGGCTGATCCAGCTCCACGTCCGAGCGCGGCACGTATGCTGCCATCGTATCGAAGTGTCCAAATTCAACCGTGATCGTCACCGGCGACGCCGGCACATAGGGCGCGACCGCGCTCAAGTCCTGCAAGGCTTGATATGCGCCGTCTTCAATCATTTCACGGGCGCGTTGAGGCGCGATCTGGCGCGCCGAATATTTCGACAGCCCGCGCTTGACAGCCACTGTCGTCAGCCCAGCGCCCAGCAGCGCCGTCGCTTCGCGACAAACGGCTACGTCTCCGGTGACCAGCAGCACGGGGCAGCCATAATGTCCGCAGAGCGCGGCGTTGACGCCAACCTCGCCCACCAGTTCATCATTGAACCAGAGATTGCGGCATTGCGCCGACGAGATTGTGTGGTTCAGAACGCCGTCCGGCGTATTGTTGCGCGCGTGATAGCCGACCATCAGGCAGGCGTCGACTCCCTGTTTCAGCGGTTCTCTAAAGTCCGTCCAGGTATGATGCGCCACGTATTCGCAAGCGGGATCGAGCATGCCCTTGATCAGGGAGTTGTATCGCCAGTCGCCGCCCGCGTTGTGGCCGTCGATGACGATGATTTCAGTCGCGCCCGCCCGGGCAGCGCCGCGCGCCGCCGCGTTGACCTCTGCCGTGTAGAGTTCGCGGCCTTCCGGGTACCCGGCCTTGCCGCCCCCAACCTGATCCCAGGTGACGATGCCGCTGACACCTTCCATGTCGCACATGATCAAAACTCTCATTTAACTTCCCTCCCGAATTAATCAAAAGCGAAGTTGAGATTGTACCGCACTGTAGCAAAGACCAAGGCATGATTTGATTCGGCAGCGTATCGAAGTTGGTTGAAATAGCGACCAACAATCACCTGACAGCCGGTAGGGGCGATCCGCTGGATCGCTCCCAGAGTAGAAACTGAATGGAAATCGGGCGACTGACGGTCAGTGTCTACGCGACCTACGCGACCCAGCAAGTCGCCCCGGTCAAATCGTTCGTGTTTTTGCGTAAACGATCTAATGTCGAAGACTGGCAAACGTATTTCAACCGAAAGGGATGCCCCTAGCTTCGATTCAATGCGGCTGGCTGGCGCCGGCAAATCTCGCGCGGGGGCCTCTGAGACGCCGGACATGCGGAGTCAGCGCAAGTCCTTGACATGCTGATGTATCTTGCCGATGGCGGCGGCGATCTCTCGCATGTCCTCCTCGTCGCCCAGCAGCGCATTCTGTGTGATCCAGACTGTCTCGTCCGATTCGCGCTGAGAGTTGGGAAAGGCCTCAGTGAGGAAGGCGTGATTTGCCGCCGCCTGCGCGCCGCTGAGGCGATTGCGATATGCGCCGCTGGTGAAAAGGTCCAGCGTGTGGATGGGCGGATATGGCGCTTGCGTGGGAATGCCCTCCGCTTCCAGCGCATCAACAAATTGCTGAGTCGATATGCCGGCGAAGGCTCGCGCGTCGACGTGGAAGATATAAGCGTAATGCCCGTTGCGCGTGATTCGAGCGTCGTGGCTCTGTGGCGTGATGCCCGGGATCTCGCCTAAAAGGCGATCGAGCAAGCGGCCGTTCTCGTGACGGCGCGCGGTCTGCTCGTCGAGGCGAGTCAGTTGCGCCAGCAGCACCGCGCCTTGCCATTCGCTGAGGCGGTAGTTCGAGCCGTAGATGTAATGACTGTAAAACCATTCGCCGGGCATGCGCCCGCAATCATGCGTGGAGCGCGCCAGACGCTCGAAGTCGTCGTCGTTGCTGATGATCATGCCGCCCTCGCCGGCGGTCATGGTCTTGCTGGCCTGGAAGCTGAAAGTGCCGCCAATGCCAAACGTACCCACCTTTTGTCCGCGCCATTCGCTGCCGTGCGCGTGCGCGGCGTCTTCCAGCAATGCGAGATCATATTTCCGCGCAACCGCCTCCAGTTGGTCCAGATCCGCCGGACGCCCGCCCATGTGAACAGCGATGATCGCTCTGGTACGTTCGTTGATAGCAGCTTCCGCCAGTTCGGGATCAATGCAGTAACTGTCAGCGCTGACGTCAACCAGAACGGGCAGCGCGCCTGCGAAGAGTACGGCGCTCGCGGTGGCCACAAAAGTTGCGTTGGGAACGATTACCTCGTCTCCTGGTCCGATGCCCATAGCGGCCAGGGCGACTTCAATGGCGTGCGTCCCGTTCGTGACCGCGATGCCGTGTTTGGCTTGATGGTATTCGGCGAAACTCTTCTCGAACGCGAGCGTTTTGCTGCCCTCCGTTCGCCACCAGTCGCGGCTTTCCAGCACCTCGTTCAGCGCCTCTCTTTCGAGGTCGTCATATATTGGCCAGTCGGGAAAAGATTTGCTCTTGGCGGGCGTCCCGCCCCGGATTGCGAGTTTTGGCATGGTGAAGCTCCTAAATTTTGAACAATACGCGCGCTTGGGATCTGACCGTCAAAGGCTCAGCCTTTCAGCGAGCCCAATGTCAAGCCCTTGACGATATGAGTAGCCGCTCGGCGGCAGCGAAAAGGTCCCAGGAATGTCGCGCTCACGCAAAATCGTAAGCCTTCTCGTCGCATGAGCGACGCGGTTAACGTAAACAGGTGAATATAAGTAATGAGAATCTGAAAAAGCGACAAGTTCTAGGGGCGTTTCGCTGAAACGCCCGCAAATTATATTCCTCCATTGGTTTTTCTCTGCGCGCTCTGTGTCCTCTGTGTTTTGGTCTTGCTGCACGACTTACTCGGATTTACTTACTTCTGCATGAAGATTGAGAAAATGATCATTGGCGCGATTGCTAAGCCGATATTGGGACAAGTCGAGATGATTGCATACCGCGACGAAATCGAATTGCGCCGAAAATCAATTTAGAGGAAGCTGCGAACAACTCAAAAGCGCCGCCGGACAAAGCGTTAAATGGTCACGCCACTGTACGCCGCTTCGACATTGACGCGCACTTGTTCGGCGAAGGCGACATCAATCTCGGCTTCGTGATAAATGCCATACCACAAGCCCGCCTGCCGCACGAAATCACGCATGTTTACCAGCGCGTGCGTCACGTCGTCCCAAGTGATATTCATCGCTTCGGGGCGGATATCGACGCCGGCGCGCACGATGGCATCGAGCATTTCCTGTGCCTTGTCATCGTGCAGCAGCGAGCCGACATAAATGCCCAGGCAGACCGGCTGCCCGTGGATAAACTTCACCCCGGTGTGATATTCCAGCGCGTAAAAGAGAAAGTGATCGGCGCCTTCAATGTGACGCGGATTCCAGCCGGCATTGTGAAATGCCGCCCCGCCCCAGCGATTGGCCGTCATCAGCGTGCGGATGCCTTTTTCGTTGACCTCACGGATATCGTCGAGCGCGTCCATCACTGTCGCCATTACCCCTTGCGCTTCGTCAACCAGGGCTTGGTCGTAGGGCCACTTGTCCTCGCATTGGCCGCGTTCGCTCGCGTAGCGCCAATCGGCATGGGCGGTGTGATAGCAAAGGATCTCGCAAATGCCGGAGCGATTCACCACCGGCGGCGCGTTTTGTATGACATCATAATCGACATACACGGCTTCCGGCACCGCCCAGGCGACGTAACGCACGTTGCCGCCGAAGCGCAAGCCGGTGCGATGCCCGAAGGCCGCATTGACCGACATCGACGTGGGCACTTGAAAAAGCGGCAACCCCAAGGACCAGGCGAAATATTTGGCGACATCAAGCGCCTGCCCGCCGCCCAGACCGATGATGCACTTGGTTTCCGGCAGCTTGGCGACCTCGTCCTTGAGTTCATCGCCGTCGATCGTATGGACGATATAAGGTCCCGCGTGATTGTCATCAAAATCGTCAGCGAACAAATCCCAGAGATCGTCCATCGTGACCACGAGATAGGGCCGATGCACGAAGTTGGGCAATTCGCCGATCAGGTTTCGTCCAAATATCGTTGTGAATCCCGCGCTGTTCTGCATGGCAATTCCTCTTCTTTAAGGAAGGATCATAGGCGCGCGCCTCGCGTTGCTGCTAGAATCAATCGCACCGAGGCGCTCGGCCAATAGCAACTTAACGCTCATAAGATAACAACTGTCAACACTGTTTTCAATGAATTCTGTTTGCCAGCCAAAATGAAAGCGCGCGGGGAGACGCCAAATGAGCCTGAAAATCGCCTTCACCGGTACCGGTCACATCTCGCATATTCACGCCCGGGCGGCAGGCGCGCAGGACGATGTAGAACTGGTCGCTGTGGTGAACCATCGTCCCGAATCAAGGGCGGTATTCGCTGCCAAGTTCGGCATTCGACGACAGTATGATAGTGCCGACGCCATGCTGGCGGATGGCGATGTCGATGCGCTTGTCGTCAGCACGCCCAATTACTTGCACGCCCCGCAGACCATCGCCGCGTTGAACGCCGGTGTGCACGTCATGGTGGAAAAGCCCATGTCGATGAATGCGACAGAGGCAGAAGAGATGAGCGCTGCCAGCCAGGCTTGCGGCGCCAAGTTAATGGTGGCGCATTGCTGGCGATTCGACGAAGAGGCGCATTGGATGAAACGACAGATCGCCGACGGTCGGCTCGGCAAGATCCTGCGCACCAAAGGTTATGGCGTCCATGTCAATTGGGGACCGAGCAGTTGGTTTGTGGAAGCGAAATACGCCGGCGGCGGCGCCCTGGCCGATATGGGCATCCACGCGATCGACACCGCGCGCTTCCTGCTCGGCGATCCCTTGCCCTGTACCGTTTATGCGCGGATCTCTACCGACTACACAGAATACGATGTCGATGACTCCGGCACGATCGTCATCGGCTGGGATAATGGCGCCGCATCGATAGTAGAAAGCGGCTGGTGGTGGCCGCATGCCGATGGACCCGAGGCCTGTACGCAGGTATACGGGCAGAAAGCATTCGGGCAGATCTTCCCGACGCGACTGGAGATCCCGGATCGCGCCAGCGAAGAGGTCGAAATCGTTGATGCCGGATTCCCGTATCCGCGCGAAGAACATTGCCCGCAGGTTATGTACGATGCGCAAATGGCGCATTTCATCGATTGTATTCGCAATGACAAGACCCCGAATCCGGGCGCCATAGAAGGATTGGTTAATATGCGCATCGTCGACGCGTCGCTGCAGAGCAGCCGCACAGGTCAAGTTGTGAACTTGTAAGGCGCGCGGGGCCCGCGCAAAGCTCCGCCAATTAGGAGAACACGCGATGCTGGAAATCTACGATTGGTCGGGCGAGGGCTTTGAACCGCTGGTTTTCACCGACAGGTGGCAAGCCGCGCTGCTGAACTGGGAACGGCTATTCGACCGGGCGAATCTCGACGAGATCGAACGGCACAACCACAGTGACGAAGTGTTCGTTAAGCTGCGCGGGAAGGCGGTGCTATTCACGCGGCCCGAGGGCGGCGAGCTGCAAGCAGTCGAGATGGCTGCCGGCAAGATCTATAATGTGCCAGCGGGCGTCTGGCACAACATCGTCGCGACGCGCGACGCGTCATTTCTCATCGTCGAAAATCGCGATACACATTTGCACGATACCGAGATTCGCCCCATCAGCGCCGACGAGCTCGCCCAGTTGGACGCGCAACTGCCGCTATGGGCTTCACTTCAGCGGCAAGGCTGAATTCTGTCTTTAGTGTGATAAGTGCCGCGGATTACTATTGTGTAACTGATTGAGTTAGCGCGACTATGCGATTACACTGATTAACAGGCGAGCATGCGCGCGATCAAGCGCTGAGCGCCTGGCTTGTGATTCAATCAACCGGAGGTTTTCCATGCAGTTCACCAGATTCGAGCATCTGATCAGCCGCGGCATTTTCCTGGTCTTCTTGTCCCTTGCTATGCTGTTGGCAGCACTCATGCCGGTCGGCGCCGAGGACAGCAGCGTCTTCGTTAGCATCCGCGTCTACGACGGCGTCGACCCGGCCGATATGGCGGAAGGCGAGCGCATCACACGCGAGGGCTTTGTGCCGATCATACGCCAGAGTGAAGGATTCCTCGCCTATTATGTAATCTATACCGACGCGGATGCGCTAGTAGCGATCAACGTGTTTGAGACGCGAGAGCAAGCCTTGGCGTCGAACGAGATGGCGCGCGAATTCGTAGTGGACCATTTGGCGCCGCTGCTGCCCAACCCGCCGCAAATAGTCGAGGGCTCGGTGGATATCGGCTTCGTCGAGTTGCTGGATGGCATGGGGGACAGCGCATACAGCAGCATGCACGCGAGCGTTCGCATCTACGACGAGTTTGAGACGGACGACATAGACGAGTTCGTGGTCACCGTCGAGGATGGTCTGTTGCCCCAAATGCGCGAGAGCGACGGCTTTTTCGGCTACTATCTCATGCACGATGACGCCGGCCAGTTGGCTGCGGTGAGCATCTTCGATTCCGAATCGTCGGCCTTGGCTTCCAACGAGAAGGCTCGCGACTTCGTCGCCGAGAACCTGGCGGCCTTCCTGCCCAACGCGCCCTCGATTACCAGTGGTCGCGTGGGTATCGCCGTACTGAAAGCAGTCAACGATGGCGCCAACCTGATTGACGATATGATGGACCAAGAGCAAGCCTTCGTCAGTATCCGCCTCTACGACGGCCTGGATCCAAACGATGCGGACGAGCTTTATCGCCTCACGGCTGAAGGACTCCTGGACATCCTCCGACAATCGGACGGCTTCATTGGCTATTACTGGCTGCATTCGGGCGAAAATGTGCTGGCAATCAGCTTGTTCGCGACAGAAGCGCAAGCCTCCGCTTCCAATGATGTGGCGCGCGATTATGTTGCCGAACATCTGGCCGGCCTGGCGCCCAATCCGCCTCTGATCGTCGACGGCCCTGTCCACCTAGGCGTCGTCGAGATGCTGGATGGCATGGGAGACGGCGACACTGACAGCCTGTATTTGAGCCTGCGGATTTATGACGATTTTGAGACGGACGACCTGGATGAATTCGTGACCACGGTCCAGGATGGCTTCTTGCCCCTGATGCGCGAGAGTGACGGCTTCTTCGGCTACTACCTGATGGACGATGGCGCCGGGGCGCTTGCGTCGGTGAGCGTCTTCGATAGCGAAGCGTCGGCCTTGGCATCCAACGAGAAAGCGCGCGGTTTCGTCGCCGAGAACCTGACGGCCTTCCTGCCGAGCGCGCCCTCGATTACCAGCGGGCAACTGGATATCGCCACTTTGGCCTCCGTTAACGAGGGCGCCAACCTGATCGACAACATGATGGACGAAGGGCAAGTCTTCGCCAGCGTCCGCGTCTACGACGGCGTCGACCCGGCCGATCAAGAAGAAATCGCGCGCCTCACCGGTGAAGGATTCTTGCCCATCATGCGCGCCAGCGACGGCTTCGTCGGTTATTACCTGCTGCCGGCCGGGGATAGGTTGGCTGCGGTCAGTTTCTTCGATACAGAGGAACAAGCTGCCGCCTCCAATGAAAAGGCGCGGGACTTCGTGGCCGAGAGTCTGGCGCCTTTCCTGCCGAATCCGCCGCAGATCGTGGAGGGGCTGGTTGAGGTGCTGTCTGTGGCGGATGCCGACGAGATGATGATGGATGAGAGCATGACCTCGCTCCACGCCCTCTTGGCGATCTACGATGGTTTCGACATGGCGCGCTTGGACGAGACGGTCGCATCGGTCGAATCTATCTTCCTGCCAGCCCTGCGCGAGAACGGCGTTCTCTTCAGCTACTACGGAATCAGCGATGGCGTCGACAAAGCCGTCTCGCTGCGAATTGCGGACTCGGAGGCGGGATTGCAGCAAGGATCCGATATCGCCGCTGATTTCGTAGCGGCGCATCTGGCCGGCTGGCTGCCCGAGAATCCGCTGCAGCTGGACGGGCGCTTGGGCGTGGCATCGGTCTACACCATCCTTGAAGGCGCGAACCTGGCCGAATACAGCCGGGATGAAGCAAGCGTGTTCGCAAGCGTCCGCGTCTACGACGGCGTCAACCCGGCCGATCAGGAAGAAATCGCGCGCCTCACCGGCGAGGGTTTCTTACCCATCATGCGCGCGAGCGACGGCTTTGTCGGCTACTACTTGCTGGCAGCGGGCGATAAGCTGGCTGCGGTCAGCTTGTTCGATTCGGCCGAGCAGGCGTCGGCCTCCAACGATGCGGCTCGTGAATTTGTGGTGGAGAAACTGGCGCCCTTACTGCCTAATGCGCCGATGATTAGCGAAGGTTCCTTGTCGATCAACTACATCGCAGCGCTGCCTGGTTCGGATGATCATGGTGGAGTTAGCGAGCTATTTGCCAGCATACGCTTCTACGACGGCTTCGACTTGACGCATTTTGATGAAGCGAATGATCTGGCCATATCGCACCTGCTGCCGGCACTGCAAGAATTGGGTGGCTTATTCGCGCAACTCGCATTCAACGACGGCGAGAACACAGTTGTAGGAATCAGCATTTTCGAGGGCGAAGAAGCGGCGTTGGCGGCAAATGATGCCGGCAAAGCCTTCACCATTGAATATCTTGCGGATTGGGCGCCGAACCCCCCAACCGGAGTATCAGGCGAGATTGCGATAGCGGCTCTGGCGGAGGTTGATATGGGCGCGAACCTGGTCGGCGAGATGATGGGCGAGGGTTAGGCATTCCCTCCCAAACAAAATCAACAGAGCGCGGCGGAATGCCGCGCTCTTTTTTACTTCTGGCAACCACTAGTCGGTTTCTCGCGATCTGGCGAAGAACGCCATCAGAAGATCCGTATTCGGCTTGTATCCTTTGTCGTCATGTTTCAGCAAACCCATATTGACCAGTGCGTTCAAATCTCGCTGAATGGTGCGTTCGGTCTTATCTCGATACGCACGTGCAAGGGCGGCCGAAATGTCAGGTATTTCGCCCTTACGTACCGGGTTTTCGAATCGATGATCGGTCAAATCCAGGACTAATCGTTTCTGTCTCTGCTGCGTGCGCGTCAGATTCTCTGAAAACTGCTTGCGGAATTCAGCGTGAATTACATCGTGCCAAATGGTTTGGATCTGAAGTCCGTGGATTAGCAGAAACTGCTTATCCAGCTCATCCTTGTATCCCTGAAGCGCGTACTCAAGAAATCCATTCAAGCTGACTTCCTCTGCATATGAGCCATCTTGGCTCTCGCCATGAGAGCGTTGCAGTTCACGATAGTACATATCACGCGTATCATTGTAGAAGTTACTCAACAAATGTGCGGCAATATCTGGTACGCCTGCGCCTACAAGTATTGCGAATTCAACAAGTCGCGACATACGCCCGTTGCCATCACCATAGGGATGAATCCAAGTAAAGTAGACATGAGCGACAATTGCCTTGACGATTTGTTCCGCTACTTCATATCCTTCGGTTCCAATCGGCTTGTCGTTGAGCCAATCACAATATTGCTGCATTAAACTTGGAACTTCATCAGGCGGAGCCGCCAAATAACGTCCGACTATAACCCTGTAGCCGCGAAACTTACCAATCACGACTTCCTCAGAAATTGACTCTTCCAATCCATTTAGCACCAGTTCGTGATATTTGTGCAAGAGTTTCACTGAAAATCTAGAACTATCGCCACCGATGAGATTATTGCCCACCATACTAAAGGCTTCTACCATGTTTTCAATCTGCTTCTCCTGGTACGCACGGGAGGGTGGCGCTTTCATCTCTTTGTTGATAATTTTCGCGACTTCCTCTTCGGAAAAAGAATTTCCTTCGATTGCGGTTGTACTGTGTACACCCTTTGTTAGATACATGCCACGAAGCATGTTGCTGTCATCTGGCGGAATAGGGAGCCGTTTGATGTGCTCAATCCTTGCTTGGATCTCGCCTAGCAGCAGCCATACTCTCGACCCTACGTCGCGAAAGCTTGGTGGAAACCTTATGAAATTGTGTGTCGTCATGTTTGCAGACTTGTCTCTATTTTGACTCTGACTTTGACGTTATAGTTGACATAGATATTGGCAATATAGTTCAAATATAGACGAAATGTAAATGCCTGATTTTATTATGTTTGTCAAACATTTGGTGAAGAATAATGTGGAAATAATGCTCAGGATAACCAAAAAATGTGACTAACATAATGACGCATATATTCATAGACAGCGACGCGATATTGACCGTTAGAGATCAGCGTTTCATGCTGGCGCCGAGGCTGAATTTGGTTATCTGGTCACGAGCTACCTATGACTGCAAACCCGAATTGCCAAATAAGCTCAGCATGAGCGCCGGATTGGGCTGATACCCGCGGTCATCGTGAATGAGCAGGTCCATCTTCACCAGCGCTTCGAGATCACCCGCCAAAACAGCGTCGCTCTCATCGGCGTACTCCAGTTCAATAGCGTCGGATACGTCTCGAACCACATCCAATATGACTGGCTGATCGACGCAGCGGTCGGTCAGGTCCAGCGCAAGGCGCATCTGACGCTGCTGGCCTGTTGTCAAGGTCGAAGGGAAACACGCGCGGATGTGATCGCGCCAAATCGCTTGCACCTGCATGCTGCCGATGACCAGCATCAAATCGCTGAGCTCATCCATGAAGCCTTCCAGCGCGTATTCGATAAAGCTCCGCAGATCGCCAACTGAGGGATAGGCGCCTTTGACATATTTGCCGTGCGAGCGCTGCAATTCGGCGTAATACTGACGCTGCGTCTTGCTGTAGAAGTAGCTCAAGACATGTGTACAGGCTTCCGGCAAGCCCGCCCGCAACAAGATCGCGTGTTCGATCAAGCGCGCCATTCTGCCATTGCCGTCGCCATAAGGTTGGATCCAGGCGAAGCTGACATGCGCCACCAGCGCCTTGATGATAGCCCTGGCAATATCGTAACCGTCGAGGCCATGGGATGCTTCCTCGTCGGCGTTCAACCAATCGCAATATTGCTCGATAAGCGGCTCGATCGCTTCTGGAGGGGGCGCGTGATAAGGGCCGACTTCGACGCGATGCTCTCTCAGCGCGCCCACTCGGTTTTGGCCGCCATTGCTTTCGCCCAAGCCATTCATTACAAGCTCATGGTAGCGATTCAGTTTCTCGGGCGAAAAGAGCGACGGACCGCCGAACATTTCGTCCCGCGCCACCATGTTGAAGGCCTCGGCCATATTCTTTATCTGCCGCAATTCGGCAATGCGAGAGGCGTAAGCGGGCAATTCACCATCAATGAGCTTCGCCACCTCGTATTCCGAAAAACTATTGCCCGTTATGGCGGTGGTGCCGTGTATGCCTTTGGCCAGATATTCCCGGTCTAGTTCATAGGAGTGCCCCGGCAAGATTGGAGAGACTCTAACCGTTTGCGCGGTAGCCTGTATTTCCCCCAGAAGGAGCCAGGTTCTCGCCGAAAGTTGTGCCAGCGCCGGCGGGAATCGGATGAAATCGTGTGACCCCATTGCTGCGAATCCTTCCTTGTTAGTCACATCCGGGCCTGGCCGCTATCGGGTTAAACTCAAACGAAGGCGTTCAATCCCGTCAACTCCCGACCCACCAACAGCAGGTTAACTTCATTCGTGCCTTCATAAGTATAAATGATTTCGGCGTCGAGCATGAGCCGAGCGATGTGGTTTTCGATAATGATTCCATTGCCGCCCAGGCACTCGCGCGCCAACTGCGTTACATAACGCGCTTTTCGGGCATTGTTATACTTCGCCATTGACGCTGTGCCGGCGTTGAGCAAGCCGCGGTTAATAAGGTGAGAAAGCTGTAGACAGAGCGTTTGCATCAGCGTGACTTCGGTGGCCATCTCGACCAGTTTTTGTTGAATCAACTGGAACCCGGCGATTGGCTTGCCAAATTGCTCGCGGGCCTTGGTATACTTCAACGCCAGTTCAAATGCGCCCGCGGCGACGCCCGCCGCCTCCCAAGCCACACCATAGCGCCCGGCGCCCAGCACTTGCGCCATATCCCTAAAGCGCTTTACGTATGCCAGTCTGTTCTCTTTCGGCACGAATACCTCGTCGAGCGTGATATCGGCATTGAGTACCGCGCGCTTGCCAACCTTGCCCCAGATGTCGTTGATGGCGACGCCCTCGGTAGTCTGCGGACTCTCGATGACAAAACCGCCGAAGTCCCCGCTATCCTCGTCTCGCGCCCAGATGATCAGAATGTCCGAGATCGACGCGTTGCCGATCCAGCGCTTGGCGCCAGTGAGGACAAAACCGTCGCCGGATTTCCGAGCCGTCGTCTTGACCTGCGCGGCGTTGGAACCGACATCGGGTTCGGTCAAAGCAAAAGCGCCGATCTTCTCCAGCTTGACCATGTCCGGCAGCCAACGGGCTTTCTGCTCTTCGTCCCCCAAGATGCCGATCGAGCCCATTGCCAAGCCGGAATGCACGCCGTAAAAGGTGCTGATGCTGCCATCGCCCTTGCCCAACTCATACATGACCAAACCCATCTCGACGAAGTCCAGCCCGGCCGCGCCATGCTCGAAAAGCGGGCCGCCGATGATGGGCAAGTCGACAATCTTGCGGGCGATCTCCCAGGGGAATGCGGCCTTTTCCCAATAGGGATTGATGTTGGGAATGACCTCCGTTTCGACGAAGTCGCGCACTTCCTGTCGCAGCGCTTTCTGCTTGTCGCTGAAGTGCATATCGACCTGGTAGAAGTCAAAACCATCATAAACGGTTTCCGCCCCTATTCTCATCGCCATCGGATGTCTTGCCCCCGTTATGTTATCGTTGTGCCTGAACGCCTTAGCATAGCATCGATAACAGTGCGATTCAATTTGCTATCGCCTCCATCCCGAGTCACGGTCAAGACAGTATGGGTGTTTGACAGTCGTCATATTCGCGTGCAAGTGCGGACTCTGTACGTTGCGACAACATCCGGTGCTGCTCGTCTCACCAAATGCTTGATGAATCAAGGTCGACCAGGTAGGATTTGGCGCTTACAAAGCGTCTATCTTGAATCGCATATTGTCTTCGGACCGGCCCCCGGCAGGTACATTGCCTGATGGCAAAACTTCTTTCGATTCGTCCACAGAGCTATTCCATTCGCCTGATTTCCCTTCAGTTTCTCACCTTTGCGGCAATAGGCATGGCTTGGCCCTATATCAGCTTGTATCTGGTTGATTTGGAGTTTTCGGGCACGCTGATCGGTACGCTTGCCAGCGCTGGCGCCGTTTTGTCGCTGGTTTTGACGCCCCTGCTCAATTCTCTGGCCGACAAGCTGCTGCTGCATCGCCGCCTGCTAATGATTTATCTGGGCGGATTCGCGCTGTCCTTGATCATCTTCGCTAGTTCCCGCGTACAGATCGTGGCGATTTTCGGTTTCTTGTTGATGAAAGTGACCGTCAGCCCCAGCATCGCGCTTGGCACGCAAATGACAATGACGCAATTACTGCGCCAGGGCAAGGCGATCCTGGGACAGATGCGCTCATTCGCGGCTTTGGGTTTCACTGTTGCCAGCTTACTCGCCGGAGCGATGTTCGCAGCCGGCGGTTATCCCCTGCTCTTCGGGACCGGCGCGGTACTGGTGTTCATCAGCATTCAAATGTCGACGGTCTTCCCCGACAAGCCCAAGCGCAAGACAAAGGATGCGCGCAGGCCAAAAACAGCGCGCAATCGCGGATTTTATGTCTTGATCGTCAGCCAGTTTCTTATCTTTATGGGCGTGCAAAACGCATTCCAGTTCATGTTCATCCATTTGAGCCAGAACCTCGGCGTCGCCACCGCCGATATCGGTTTGTGGGCGGCCTTGCTGGCCGGGGTCGAGATCCCATTCTTTCTCCTCCTGGATTCGATCATGCCACGCGTACGGATGCGCACCGCCTACATCGTCAGCGCGCTGGGCATGGCCGCATTCCTTTTGCTGCTGGGGCAGGTTCAGACGACCCTTGCGCTGGCGCTGCTGCTGGTTTTCCGCGGCTTCACCTGGCCGGCGATACACCTGTCGTCGTATACCTTGGTCGCCGAAATCAGCCACCCGCACAATGTCGCCACCAATCAGGCCATCATGCAGGTTACCATGCCGGCCATCGCTCTTCTTATAACCGGGTCCTTCTTCGGCTGGATCTTCGACAACCTGGGCGCGGGCGCGTTTTTTGGCTTGTCCGCTCTGGTTTGCGCCATCGGCGCCACGATCGTGATCGCCGGATTCCGCTTCTTCGAGACCAAGCGGGCCGCAACCGTCTAAATCCCGCCGAACCTTCGTTCCGATTACCGATTCCGCTTTCGACTTCTGGCATTGACCATGATATAATCCCGCCGTGAACACGGCTTATGGTTGATTGAAAGCCTATGTTGTCAAAGTCGAAACGCGATACGGGTGGCCGCTCCGGTTTTGAGCAGCCAGCACCCCGCCTGTGGCTGCGCATCCGCCGCAACTGGCAGTTGTATGCCCTGCTCTTCCTGCCGGTACTTTGGCTGATCGTCTTTCGCTATGCCCCAATGTACGGCGCGCAGATCGCTTTTCGACAATATTCGCCCGCCTTCGGCATTGAGGGCAGCCCCTGGGTCGGCTTCGCCAACTTCGTACGTTTTTTCAATTCACCCAAGTTTGAACCGGTCATCATCAATACGCTGGTGCTTAGCTTCTATTCCTTGATCGCCGGCTTCCCTATCCCGATTATCCTGGCGCTGAGCCTGAACCAGGTCAAAACGCGCATGTTCCGCAACAGCGTGCAGATGATCACCTACGCGCCGCATTTTATTTCGACCGTCGTGATCGTCGGCATGCTTTTTCAGTTCTTGCATCCGCGCGTCGGTTTCACTGCCGTCATCGCGCAGTCATTGGGGATGAGGCCGCCCAATTGGATGGGCGATCCCGGCGCCTTCCGCCATATCTTCGTCTGGTCGGGCGTCTGGCAAGAAATGGGATTCAACGCCATCATCTACCTCGCGGTGCTATCCACTGTCGACCCGGCCCTGCACGAAGCGGCTGTCGTCGATGGCGCCAATCGCCTCCAGCGCATTCGCTACATCGATATCCCGGGCCTGTTGCCGACAGCGATGGTGCTGCTGGTCCTGTCCACGGGACGGGTGTTGGAAGTCGCCTTTGAAAAAGTCTACCTGATGCAGAGCCCGCTTAACCTCGGCGTCGCCGAAGTGATTAACACCTACGTATACAAGGTCGGGCTATTGTCGCCGATCCTTGATTTTTCCTATTCGACCGCGATTGGCCTGTTAAAAGGGATTGTCGGTCTGCTGCTTTTGATAACGGTCAATTATGCCGCGCGGCGTCTGACCCAGAACAGTGTCTGGTAAGCCGCTTGGCGACAGCGATAAAGTCTACTGCCATCGCAGCGAATGCTTGACTTTTTGCTCGCGTGAGGGCGGCAGTTCATCAATTGAATGACGGAGTGACCGATGGCGTCAATGTCGAGTTACGACAGCAATATCAACAAGGTCAACGAATCGCCCATCGACCGCATATTCATGTTTTTCAATGCATCGGTTTTGCTGGTGATCACGGTTGCCATATTGCTACCCTTGATATTCATCGTCAGCGCCTCATTCAGTTCAGCCGAAGCCGTGATCGCCGGCCGCGTGACCTTGTGGCCCGTCGATTTCAGCCTCTTGGGATACGAAACCATCTTCGAACACAAGAAAGTTTGGGATGGCTTCGGCAACTCTTTGTTCTATACGGTTTTCGGTACGCTTTTCAACGTGGCGATGACGATCATCGCGGCTTACCCCCTGTCACGGGACGACCTGGTGGGCCGCCGATTTATCACAATGGCCTTCATCTTCACCATGCTTTTCAGCGGCGGCTTGATACCGACCTATATGGTCGTGCGCGATCTGGGCTTGCTCAACACGCGGGCGGCGATGATCCTGCCGACCGGCATCGGCGTCTTTAATCTGCTGATCACAATTACCTTCTTCCGCACGACCATTCCGCCCGAGTTGATCGAGGCGGCGCGCATCGACGGCGCCAACGACTTCCGCACTTTCCTGAGCATTGTGCTGCCGCTGTCTCGCCCGATCATTGCTGTGTTGGTGCTCTTCTACGCTGTCAATCACTGGAATTCTTATTTTCAGGCCCTGATCTATTTGAAGGACCAGGAGTTGTTCCCGCTACAAATCGTTCTGCGCGAGATTCTGATTGAGAACTCTATCGACGCTTCAATGCTCATTGATGTCGAAGATCTGATTGCGCGCGAGGGACTGCGCGAGTTGCTGAAGTATTCGCTAATCGTAGTCGCTAGTGTACCGGTTTTGATCATTTATCCCTTTGTTCAGAGGCACTTCGTCAAAGGCATGATGATCGGCTCGGTGAAATAGGCTCGACATAATTCACGGAAAGGAGTTCCGCTATCGAGTGTAACTAGCCAACATTTTTCGCCCGATTGGCAACAACGAAAGGAATTAACATGAATAGGAAGATTCTCGCATTCATATTGCTGATCCTGCTGCTCGCCGTCCCCTTGACGGCAACTGGGCAGGACATGGTATCGGGACCGGGTGAGTTTCCCATCGTCGAAGAACCTATCACCCTGAATATCTTGATGCTGGGTCATCCCATTGTGGAAGACTTCAATACCAATACCTTTACCAACTGGTACAGTGAACGTACGGGCATCAATCTCAGTTTTGATATCGCGCCGCCTAACGAAGCGCAAGAAGTTCTTAACCTGACCATCGCCAGCGGTGACCTGCCCGATATCATCGTCGGTTTCAACGTCGACCCGTCCACCCTGGCGCTCTTTGGTCCCCAGGGGCTTTTCCTGCCGCTAAGCGATTTGATTGAAGAGCACGGTCACTTCATCCACGATGTTTTTGAAACCTCCCCCCAAGTTTGCCCGCTGATCACCTCGCCCGATGGCGAGATCTATGGGCTGCCGCAAGTCAACGAATGCTACCACTGCTTCTATTCCCAGCGCGCCTGGATCAACTCGGATTGGCTGGCGAACGTCGGCATGGACGTGCCGCAGACCACCGAAGAGTTCGTCGATGTCCTGACCGCATTCAATGAACAAGACGCCAATGGCAATGGCGACCCCAATGACGAGATTCCGCTCGCGGCTGCTACAACCGGCTGGAATCCAACCATCGATGGCTTCTTGATGAATCCCTTCGTCTTCAGCGAATTCACCGGGCAGAACCCCGGGCCCAACCGCTTCTTCGAGATGAATGACGGCGTGATCTCCCAAAACGTCACCAGCGAAGGTTATCGCGATGGCTTGAAGTACCTGAATCGCTTGTTCAGTCTCGGTCTGTTTGGTGAGGAGAGCTTCACCCAGCCCATGGATCAGATCAAGCAGCAGGTCGAAGGCGGCGACGCGCCCACGATTGGCGTGGTTATCGCCGGCGCGCATTCCAACTTCGCCAATATCGGCGGCGACCGCTGGATCAAATACGTTGCCGTGCCCTCGCTGGAAGGACCAACCGGATTGCGCCAGGCGCCCTACAACCCCTGGGGCATTGGTGGCTTCGGGCAATGCACCATCAACAGCCAGACGGAGCACCCGGAGGCGGCATTTAAGTGGTGCGATGGCTTGTACGACCGCGAAACCACGCTGCGCTCCGTCTTCGGCATTCCGCAATGGGAAGCGGCAGAGGGCGAAGAAGGACAGTGGCGTTGGGCGGAAGAAGGCGAACCCGCGCTTGGCGGCGACGAATACGAATCGATCTGGCGCCGTCTTTCCACCTTCGGCACCTTGCAAAACGTCCACTGGGCGCAGCGCGGACCAAGTTATCGTCCCAATCACCTGCGCCTGGGCGAAGTCCGCCGCGAAGACGCTGCCGGCTTGGAAGTCGTGCTGCTGGAAAATACCAGAGCCTCGTATGAGCCTTATGCTCGCGCCATCGAAGATCTGATCCCACCCCTGGCTTTCACCACCGCGCAGGCGCAAGAAGTCACCGAGTTGCGCCTGGGCATCTATGATTTCGCGGCCCAGATGACCGCGGAATTCGTCCTCGGACGGCGGGACATTGACGCCGGTTGGGACGATTTCGTCGCCACGGTGGAAAGCCTGGGCGTCAATCGGGTTGCCGAGATTTATCAAGCCGCCTACGACGCGCAATATGGCGGGTAGGAATACCGCCAGCCGATTTGCGCTCTACGATTGGGTCAGCCTCGCGCTGACCCTTGCGCCACTATAAGGATTCTGTAGAGGCGATCTGATAGACACTGTTGAAAACTGTTTTCACCCTGTAGTGATCCCGAAAACTTGGACACCGGCTCGAGAGACTTCAGCAATTCTCGCCCAACTTGGCAAAGGGCGACTATATAGTCGCCCTTTGCTTTACCCTTTCCGCTATGCTCGTACCACTTGCTACATTCCGAAACAACCCAGTCGGAAGGGAAAAAACGCTTGACCGGAAAAATCTGCTTCCGGGAGAACCCAAAATCCCCGAAAGCTAGTGAACACAAGGGTTTTGCGCTGCCAAGCCGCTCATATCTTCCCCTAATATCAAAGGAT
>JAPOOU010000069.1 GCA_026713245.1 Chloroflexota bacterium | reverse complement strand
CGAGGAGATTGGCAAAGTCGTGCGCCGCGCTCGGCTCGAGGAAGAGGAGCCGGTGGAAACGATCCGCGCGGCGGCCGGCGGGGATCTGATCTTCAGGGGCAAAATCGGCGATGTCGAACGGCGCACCGAAGCCGGCTTTGCCAAGGGCGATGCCATCGTCGACGGCATTGACGAATACGCCGGCCAGTCGCTGCAGCTTAGTTTTCAGAATGAGCATCTCGCCGCCCGTATTGATGGCGCGTTCCGGGTGACTGTGCCCGATCTGTTGGCGGTTCTGGATGTCGATACCGGCGAGCCGATCACCACCGAAGGCTTGCGCTACGGCTTTCGCGTCGCGGTTCTAGCCATTCCCTGCGCCGACAAATGGCGCACGCCAAAGGGCCTGGAAATCGTCGGACCCGCGTACTTTGGTTATGACACCGAATACGTTCCTGTGGAAGAACGTTACGGAGGCGGCTGATGCGACTGCTCTATGAAGAAAATATCGAGGACATCGCGCTGGGCGCTGCGGTTCTTGGCACCGGCGGCGGCGGGGATCCTTACGTCGGCAAGTTGATGGCGCGCGAAGCGGTACGGCAGTATGGTCCCGTTGAGCTTTACACGCTGGACGAACTGGATGACGATGACCTGATCGTGCCGTCGGCCGGCATGGGGGCGCCCATCGTCATCGTGGAAAAGCTGCCCGCCGGCGACGACATGATCCGCGCCTTTCAGGCGCTTGGCAAGTACTCCGGGCGGGAGCCGCGCGGCACCATGAGCATAGAAGCCGGCGGGCTCAATTCGATCATGCCGATTTATGTCGCCGCCCGCCTGCGCATCCCTATGGTCGATTGCGACGGCATGGGACGCGCCTTTCCGGAAATTCAGATGACCATTTTCACCGCCTACGGCATCACCGCCAGTCCCTTCGCCATGTCCGACGAACGGGGCAATGTCCTGCTGATGGATACGGTGAGCAACAAATGGGTGGAGACCTTCGCCCGCTCCTGCGTCGTGCACATGGGCGCCGAGGGCATGATCGCTCTCTATTCGGCCACCGTCAAGCAACTCAAGGAGGCCGCGATTTACGGCACGATTACGCTCGCGGAAGAGATCGGTCAAACGGTGCGGGACGCCCGCCGCAACGAGGCGAACCCTGTCGATGCTGTGCGGGCGGCTGTCGGTGGATTCTTGATCTTTCGCGGCAAGATCACCGATGTCGATCGTCGCATTGAGGGCGGCTGGAACCGCGGCGACGCGACGATGGCCGGTACCGGCGATTTCGAGGGGCAGGCGCTCAATCTCGACTTTCAAAACGAACACCTGGCAGTGCGCGTGAACGGAGAATTTGCCGCCACCGTGCCCGACCTGATCGCCGTGCTCGATGGCGAGACCGGCGAACCGATTACCACCGAGGCGCTGCGCTACGGCATGCGCGTGGCGGTGATCGCCTTCCCCTGCGCGCCGCAATGGCGCGAGCCCGAGGCTCTGAAACTGGCTCACCCGCGATACTTCGGCTACGATGTCGATTACATACCGGTGGAAGAGCGCTACCGAGGCCTCTGATGCGCCTGCTCGATGAAGAGAATATCGATGACATCGCGGTTGGCGCGGCGATATTGGGCTCCGGCGGCGGCAGCAATCCATATATTGGCAAGTTGATGGCGCGCGAAGCCATCAGGCGCTATGGCCCGGTCCAACTTTACACGCTGGATGAACTGGATGACGATGACTTAATCGTGCCTGCCGCCGGCATGGGCGCGCCGGTTGTCGCTGTGGAAAAACTGCCGGCCGGGGACGATATCGTCCGCGCCTTTCATGCCCTCGGCAAATACACTGGCCGCGCGCCCCGGGCCACCATGAGCATCGAATCCGGCGGTATGAACTCGATCAGGCCGATCTATCTCGCCGCGCGTTTGGGGATTCCCGTAGTTGATTGCGATGGCATGGGACGCGCCTTTCCCGAAATCCAGATGACGGTCTTGACGGCTTGCGGGATCAGCGCAAGTCCATTTGCCATGTCCGATGAACGCGGCAACATTCTGCTGATGGATGCTGTCAGCAACCGATGGGTGGAAGTCTTCGCCCGCTCTTGCGTGACGCACATGGGCGCAATCGGCGCGATCGCGCTCTACTCGGCGACGGTCAAAGAGTTGAAGGCCGCGGCAATCCACGGCACAACAACACTGGCGGAAGAGATCGGCAAGACCGTGCGCGAGGCTCGTTTGAAGGAATGGAATCCGGTTGATGCGATCCGCGTCGCGGTCGACGGTTTTCTCGTCTTCCGCGGCAAGATCAGCGATGTCGATCGTCGCGTTTCGGACGGTTTCGCCAAAGGCGGCGCCAGGATGACCGGCAGCGGCGCGTTCGAAGGGCAAGCGCTGCAGCTCGATTTTCAGAACGAGCACCTGGTCCTGCGCGTCGACGGCGATTATGTGGCCACCACGCCCGATTTGATCGCGGTCCTGGACAGCGAAACCGGCGCGCCCATCACTACCGAAGCGCTGCGCTACGGCATGCGCGTGGCGGTTATCGCTTTCCCCTGCGCGCCGCAATGGCGGGAACCGGCTGCGCTGGAGCTCGTATGTCCGCGATACTTTGGCTACGATATCGACTATGTGCCGGTTGAGGAGCGCTTTGCCTCATGATTGAATCTGTAACGCTTGATGACACCATAGCGATCGCGGTAGGCGCCGGCATCCTCGGCACCGGCGGCGGCGGCAGCACCTATTTGAACCGGCTGCGGCTGAACAAGGAATTACGGTCGCAGGGCCGGGCGGTCTCGGTCATTCAGGCGGACGACGTGCCCGATGATGCGCTGGTTTGCGCCGTGGGCGGCATGGGCGCGCCCACCGTCAGCAATGAAAAACTGCAAGAGGGGCAGGAGATCAAACGAGCCGTGCTCGCGCTCGAAGACCACCTGCGGCGGAAAATCTACGCGATCGTCATCGGCGAGATCGGCGGGGGGAATGCCCTGGGACCCATGATTACGGCCCTGCAATGCGGCTTGCCTGTCGTGGATGGCGACAGCATGGGGCGCGCCTTCCCCGAATTGCAGATGGATACCTTCATGATTTATGGCCTGGCGCCGGCGCCCTTTGCCCTGGCCGATGCACATGGCAACGTCGCGATCTTCCCGCGTATGGGCTCGGCGGAGCAGGCCGAAGCTTTCGCGCGCAGCTTGACCATCGAGATGGGCGGTTCCGCCGGCCTGGTGATGCCGGTCATGTCCGGCGCTGAGATGAAAGCCACCATCATCCGCGATACGCTCAGCCTGGCAAAGCGCATCGGCGAAGCGGCGCTCGATTGCCGCGCCCGCAGCGTCGAACCGGCGGAAACGGTGGCGGCGCTCTGCAATGGCGAAGTTATCTTCACCGGCAAGATCGTTGATGTGAACCGACGGACAGTGGAAGGATTCGCGCGCGGCAGACTCAAAATCAGCGCCTTTGACGACTTCAACCAGCAAATGGAAATCGACTTCCAGAACGAAAACCTGATCGCGCGCGTAGGCGACCGGGCGCTTTGCACGGTGCCCGATCTGATCACCCTCGTCAGCCTGGAAGACGGCGAAGCGATCGGTACGGAATCTTTGCGTTATGGCTTGCGCGTCGCAGTGCTGGCCATGCCGGCGCCAAAGGAGCTGAAGACGCCGGAGGCGCTGGCGGTGGTGGGACCGCGGGCTTTTGGTTATGGTGTCGAGTTTCGTCCGATGGCGGGGGATCTGTTGTAAATGTCCAGAGACTCTATGGGTATTCACTTTCCGTTCCGTTTTCGATAAACTTGACAATAGAATTAGCTTGAAATACTATCCCCACGATCGCAAAGTCGAGATGTCGCAGGTGCTTTCTTGAAGAAGTCGTATCCACTTTATGAATACATCAAGCAGCTCAATAATGAGATAGCTGAGCAGAATCGCAAGTGGTCAGAGGAGCTAATGGAGAAAGTCGCCTCAAGCTCTCAAATTGATATATCTCAACTTTCCGAATCAGATCTGTCGAATGCCCCAGATATAGAAGCAATTGCAAATGACATCATCATCCGGAACACTGTATCGTCCACCCTTTTCAGTGCCCTTGTCGATGCAGTCGCGGCGCCAACGATTGTGGACATCATAGATGATAGTCTTCGCAGAACCCTTGTGGACACAAATTTCGTCGAAGTATTTCTGGAAAACTATAAAAGCCTTGTCGAAGCGAACTGGGTAGCCGGACTATGTGCCGAAAAATTAAGAGCAATGGAAGAACAGAGCGGTGGATCTGAAGTTGTTGAAGCACGCATTAAGACACTGGCAGAACAGATTTTGGTTACCAAGGATCATGTCGAAATCTTTGCAAATCTGGCCGGGCAAATTGACAATGATGTTGAGTTGAATAAAATTATTAAGGGCTTCTTAGAGTATTCAAACTTTTCTTCGATAATATCTGAACGTATAGGCGAAATTACTAGGGATTCCGAAGCTTTTAAGTCTCTTGACCATGTCATGAGAGACATTATGGCGCGTGTGGACTATGGCTGTATTGATAAAAGTGTTCGGAATGAGCTAAATCGTTCCTACGAGAGAGCAGTTGCCAGAATTCTATTAGACATGCAGGCAGAAGGCTACCGGCATTTACCTTGGGATCATTTCATTGAACTTACGGCCGGCAGCCTCGCAGATGATCCAATTGAGCGACCGGAGACTATTGCGCCAGTTGCAATAGACGATCTTGAATGAAATACCTGCTAGATACCTGTATCTGCATCTACTATATTAATCGGAAAGATCAGCAAGTAGTAGAAAACCTCCAGAAACGAGATCGCACAGATATAGTTGTTTGCTCGATAACGAAGTGTGAACTGTATGCTGGCTCTGCCGCGAGCCAGACACCGATAATCTCTTGTGCCAAGCAGGACCGGTTTTTGAATAACTTTTATAGTTTCTCCTTTGACGATGCAGCAGCGCGCGAATATGGAAAGGTGCAATCCGATCTGCGCAGAAGAGGCATGTTGATAAATGTTCCCGACATGCAGATTGCCGCGATTGCGTTGGCGAACAACTTAATCGTGGTCACAAACGATACGAATGATTTCCGACGAATTCCTGATTTGAAGGTTGAGGACTGGACACAGCCTCAACCATAAAATGCGACCAGAAGGAATCCGCTATGCCCAACCGACCCCACATCATCATCTTCAACCCCGATCAGTGGCGCGGCGATGTGATGGGCCACCTCGGCAATCCCGCCGCGGTCACGCCCAACCTCGACGCGATCGTCCAGAGCGATGCCGTCTCCTTTCGTCATGCCTTCTGCCAGAACCCTGTCTGTACGCCCAGCCGCTGCTCATTCATGACCGGCTGGTATCCTCATGTCCGCGGGCACCGCACCATGTTCCACATGCTGCGCCCGGACGAGCCCGTGCTGCTCAAGTATCTCAAGGATAATGGCTATTTCGTCTGGTGGGGCGGCAAGAACGACCTGGTGCCGCGGCAGCATGGCTTTGCAGAATATTGCGACGTCAAATACGAGGCGGGGGGACCACTCCGTCCCAACTTGCATCGCGCGGACGAGTGGCGCGGCGATCCAGGCGGCGACAATTATTATTCCTTCTACGCCGGCAAGCTCGATACCGGCGATGACGACGTCTACTACGACAACGATTGGGCGATGGTCGACGGCGCGGTTGATCTGATTCGCAACGCGCCCGACGATCAGCCGCTTTGCATCTACTTGCCTCTGGGCTATCCGCATCCGCCCTATGGCGTGGAAGATCCCTGGTACAGCCAGATCGACCGCGAACTCATCCCGTCACGCTTGCCAACGCCGGATTGGCGCAAGAAACCCGGGCTCACGGCGGGCATCTATGAACGTCAACGCCTGGGCGGCTGGAGCGAAGAGCGCTTTACAGAATTGCGCGCCACTTATTATGGCATGTGCGCGCGCGTCGACGCGCAATTCGGAAAACTGGTGGCGGCTTTGCAAGAGCAGGGCATATATGATGACAGCGCCATCTTCTTCTTTTCCGATCACGGCGATTTCACCGGCGACTATGGCTTGGTGGAGAAAACGCAGAATACCTTTGAGGATTGCCTGTCGCGGGTGCCCCTCATTATCAAGCCGCCGTCGGACATCCCGGTCCAGCCCGGCATCCGCGATGGCCTGGTTGAACTGATCGATTTCACGGCCACCGCCTACGAGTTTGCCGGCATCGCGCCGGACTACGACCATTTCGGGCGTTCGCTAACGCCCTTGTTGACCGGCGCGACAGATGAACATCGCGATGCGGTCTTCGGTGAGGGCGGCCGTTTGCTGGGCGAGGAGCAGGCGATGGAAAAGGACAGCCCCTCATTCTACGATCCAAGCGGACTCTATTGGCCCCGCGTGCAACTGCAAGGCAGCGAAGGCGGCGAGCACAGCAAGGCGACCATGTGCCGTACTCGAAACTTCAAATATGTCCGGCGACTTTACGAAACCGACGAACTCTATGACCTGCGAGAAGACCCGGGAGAGCTGCACAATCTCATTGACGATCCGGCGTATGCGGGCATTCTGGCGGATCTGCGCGAGCGCATGCTGACCTGGTATCAAAGAACCTGCGATGTCGTGCCCTACCGGACTGACGTGCGCTAGTTAAGATCCCAGTTACGTTTTTCGGATTGTCATCGGCAGCCGGCGGTCACACCGTATTGCAGAAGCAGTCGTTGATTCGCGGGTATATCGTCCAGGCTGCACTCGGCGCCATTGCTCCAAATGATGCGCAGATCGGCCACCGTAGCAGCGCCAAGCCCAAAGTGCAATTCCTGTTGATTGTTGCCGCCAAGCCCGGAACCGATTTTGACCGTTTGCATCTGCGTCGAGCCGGCGTCGGTGGATAGATACACCGTGCTCCCGACAGCGTCTCGATTGACATCACCGCCGCCGCGCAAGCTCAAGGCCAGCCAGCGATTGTCGTTGCCCTGGTTTTGATACAGGCGATAGCCGCTGTTCCAGTTGCCCGTGACCAGATCCAGGTCGCCATCGCGGTCGTAGTCGGCATAAGCGACGCCCAGCGTAGCCAGGGGCGTGTCAATGCCGCTCGCCTGGCTAACATCGACGAAGGAACGATGCCTGTTGTTGCGGAAAAGCGCATCGGGCAGTTCGTTCATAAAGCTGACTTCCAGCTCGGGAAAGGTCTGAAAATACTGGGTGGTGGCGACGTACAAGTCTTGCCAGCCGTCGTTGTCAAAGTCGAAGAAGACCGCTCCCCAGCCTACGCCTTGATCCGGACCCATATTGATGGCGGCGCCGGTGGAGCGGGCGCGATTCCTGAAGCCGCCCGCGCCGTCATTCATCATCAGGTGCATTTGATAAACCATGTCGGTGATGTACAGGTCCATATCGCCGTCGTTGTCGTAGTCGCTGGCGTCCAGCCCCATGCCGTTGATCAATAAATCTGTCCGCGTCTCTGCCGATACATTTGTGAAGCACCAGTGCCCGCAGCCTGCGCCATCATTTCGCCAGAGCACATTGCCGATTTCGTTCTGCATTTTGTCGTTGACGACGTAGAGATCAAGATCGCCGTCGCCGTCGTAGTCGAGGAAACCGGGCGCGAAGCCAGCGCCCATTGTCAGCCTGTATTCCAGCATGGCGGTAACATCCGTGAAGCTGCCATCGCCGTTGTTGAGATAGAGCCGATCCTGCTGCGTCGAGAAATCGACCGGGTCGCACTCGGGGAAACATGACCAGTTGGTCACGTACAAGTCCAGCCAGCCGTCGTTGTTGTAATCGCCGAAGGCCGCCGAGGTGCCCTTGCCCGTATCGCCGACGCCGGCTTCCAGGGTGACATCACTGAAACCAGCGTCCGCTTCATTGCGGAAGAGCGTATTGGCGCCGTAATTGACCACATAGAGATCGAGCCAGCCATCGTTGTCGTAATCCGCCCAGACGACGCCTCCGCTCGGCACATCGGGCAGACTGAGACTTTGCGAGAACTCGGATACCGAAAAACTGCCATCCTGATTGTTGCGATAGAGCACATTGGGATCGAGGTTGCCGGTAACATAAAGATCGACCCAGCCATCACGGTCATAATCGCCCCAAGCCTGCCCGATCGCCAGATAGCCCTGCAGCGCTTCTTTGTCGTCCCAGACACCGCGGTGCGTCGCCGTGATGCCGGCTTGGGCGCTGACGTCGCGGAAAAAGGGCGGCTCCTCCGGTTGTGCCTGCGCGATTCGCGCGGAAAGCGCTATGAACACGAAGCAAAGCGCCAAAAGTCCAGCCAAAGACATTCGAAACCTGCTACCGTACATCCTCCCCCCAATGCTTTGGGGGGACTGAGGGGGGTTAATATACAGCGCCATACTACCTGACATAGTGGTTTAGCGTACCGTCTGCCGCGCATACATTGGCCAATCCAGAGGAATGCCCATCTGATCTTTCAGCAAACATTGAAAATCGCGCAAATGCGTCTCGGTATTACGCACCTGCCGCGGCGTCAGGTTCTTGTCCAGGCAAAATGCCGCCAAAGCCCCCGCCGCCTCGCCGATATTCCATTCCACCGGGTGCAAGCGGTAGCAACCGTTGGTGATATGCGTCACACCCAGGTTCTTGCAGGCTGGCAGCAGATTCTCCACTCGCTGCGGAATCAGAGAGCCGAGGGGAATCTGGAAGGGATAACAACTGATGTCAATATAGGTCCGGGGCAACGTACTCGGATGCAGATCAATGCGATAGCTGCCGATGCCGACGCTGTCGTTAAATTGCTCGGCGGTGTCGAAGCCTTCGCGCTGCTGGACGCCGACGTGCTCTTCCAGCACCGTGAACTCGGACAAGATGCGCCGCGCCTCGCGCACGTAAACGTACTTCGCCATGCCGTCGGTGGCGCCGACGACATCGGGGCGCAGCCGCAAGCCGGGATATCCGTAGCCTTTGCCGTCCGAGCGAGGGGCCTCTGTCTGCATCCAATAGAGCAAGGAGAAGCTCAACTGCTTGCACTCACGCAGCGCAGCCTGTTTCGTCTCTTCGTCGACGCCCAGCAAGGGTTTCAGCCAGTAGTCGATCTGGGGCCAATTGACCAATGTGATATCGCTGCGGAAGGTCCCTTCCTGATAGTGATCCTTGTACAGGATGCGGCGGAAGTGCCAGAGATCGCCGGGTCCGCCAGTGTATCGGTGCTTAAAGTCGGCGTGGAATATTTGACGATGGACCGGCTCCAGCGTAATCGGGCTGGAGTAATACCAACTCAACTGTTTGTCCGGCCAAAAGTCCGCCTTATACTCGCGCCAGAAGTCGTAATCTTCCGGCTTGTCGATGGTATGATCTTCGCCTTCCAGGTGATCAATGGCGAAGCACCAGGAAATCGCCTGCTGATCGAGCGGCAGCGGATCGCCGTCGACGGCGTGCATTTCGCCGGTCTGCGCTTGACTTTCCGCGCCGATAATCGACTCAACCTCCGCCAGTTCCAGCAAGTCGCCCAACTCGGTGGCATCGAGGATGTATGGCGCGGAAACCAGAACTTGATCGCCGGATTGTGTATCTTCCAGCGTCACCGCCAGCACGCGGTCGCCATCGGTCTCGGCTGCCACGGGAATGTGATAAAGCAGTACGTCCAACTGCATACCCGAACGGTAAGGCGCCAGCATCTCTTTGATCACCGCCAAGCCGATGCGCGGCTCGTGGCAGAGGCGGCTGACATTGCCCTGGCCCGGATTCCAGTTCATGGTATGACGCGCTTTATCGGTCAGGGGATAGTTGCGGCGATAGTAGTCGCGCACGCCATCGGAAAAGCGCATATATGTCGCCGTCGCGCCGCATTGATCCACCCAGGGATTTTCGTCGGGCGGCACGGCTTGCGCGGTCAACTGACCGCCGATCCAGTCGGTCTCTTCGCTCATGATGACCGACTTGCCCATGCGCAGCGCGGCAAGGGCGGCGCCGATGGCCCCCGTCCCGCCGCCTACTACAAGAATGTCGCAATTGCGTTCTTTCATGTGTCACCTCTAGTAGATGCTAGTCCGCTTCGTAGGCTTGCCGGTGAACAATGTATACTATATTTCAATACGGTCCCAGGAATTTTTCTCCGTCAAAGTGGATGAGATGGTCGGGAGAATCGGCTATCCAGACCTCGGTCTCCCAAGATATTTCACTCAAGTACCTTGACAAGTTTCTTCGTGTTTCGAATGCAGTGACAAACACAAGGTCAATAATACCACTTGAGAACAGTTGCTTTAGTTCGTTGTGTCGCTTTTGATCGATCGGTCCGTGGCTGGTTACAGCTTCAATCAGAACGAGCCAATTTTTGTCTTCGAGATGGACTATCACGTCAGGCGCTTTGCCATGTCTGTCCAGTTCTATATTCAATTCACGAAACCGATGGATGTCCGCATCACTTAGTTTTTGTCCGGCGTCTCCCAGATAAAGTATCTTTCCTCCGGGTACAAACCGAGGGCAAAATTCTTCTACGATTCTTTTGACGAGTTCGTTTTGACCCCCAGCGGTAAGATTAACTTTGCCTCCATCTGGCAGCGTAACCGACAACAGCTTCATGTTTCGGCGGCGAGCTTCAAGAGCGGTAAGGCTGTCGCCAGCGATATTTCGAAATCGCACTAATCGATCGTTCCAATCTTGAGCGCCATATGATCGGACAAGCTCAAGGAAGTCGGGCGTGATCTGGTAACAGTATCGCGGGCTGTTAATCGGTCTTTCCCGATCATCGGGATTTGCATCTACTAATCCCATACTCCACATCTGGTGAATTGAATACCGGCGGATTGTCTCCCGCGTATTTGGCGCGTAGGTGACTCCATAATGTTCCGCGATGTAATCCATCATCTGCGTGATTCCGCGCAATGGCTTTGACGCTTGCGCCCAAACGTCACCGGGCTTAATGTCTACCAGCGAGAGCAATGTTAGAGCTGTTCTGTCGTTCTGCTGGCCACTGGGAACGCCAACAGCTTTAAGGATCTCCAGCGCATGCTCGATATTCGCGTTGCGCAACGATATCCGTCCGTCCGCTTCCATGCCCAACTCCTTTGCCACAATGCTATCAATACACTCTTGAGATGGAAGAGAGTCATCAATTCGATTGCCGAATCTTACCAGAGCGGCAGAACTCGGATACTTCATATGCCTGAGGTCGTTAGCATTCACTTGAGTATGACCACTGAACAGACGGAAGTATTGGTCAGCAAATGAAGAGTTCAGATATACGGCAATTCCTTTGGCAAGATCTAGCGGCAGTCCTGAGCCGTTCATATGCAGGTAGTTTAGATGATTCTCTATCCCGATTTCGCTATAAGACAATGTGCCTGGGTTAAGAACTGCTGCGCTAAGTCGCTTACTTTGCTCTTTGGAAGAGAATCTCTTTACGATCACATAACAGGCGTTTTTGACTACCAGCTTTCTGCTTCTTTCGCTCGCTTCGATTGCAGCCGGCTTTTTGATATGGTATAGCGGCCACTTGACAAACCCATCGACAGAGTGTGCTGGAAGCAGAAGGGGAACGCTCCCGGCGTCGTGTGGCGACCGCAGAAGCTTCCGAGCCCTGAACTCAACGACTCGCCCAGTCGAAACAGATACTTGCAGGTCGTCGAGTGTACACTCTAGCTTGCCAACTAATCGGTTAATCTGCCTTTCGAAACTGTTCTTGAACAAGTGTAGGATTAGGTTTCGGTCGCTCTTGCTTACCAGCTCATCTGGTTGCAGAACTTCAACTGAAACATCTTCGTCTAGCGGACTATCACTTGACGTAATCGTTACATTGACTCGCTTCCGGCTCTTGTTCGCGCCGAGAATTATGTTTTCCTGCAAGACATTGTCGGCGCGGAAAGTCTTATTCCGAGAATGGTAAGTATGAATATCGCTAATCGCCATTTCTGTCAGCAAAGCTTTGCGGAACGGCAGAAAGTAAGGACCATTGCAGAAACTTCGCGGTGTTATCGAAACAAGCCGACCGCCTTTTTTCAAAAGGATGGTGGATAACATCATGAAGGCGGCATAAAGGTTGCTGCTGGGAAGACTATATTTCTTCAGTACTTGCCATTGCTCGGTCTGGGACTTTGTCCTCTTATAGGGTGGATTGAGAATGGCAATATCAAACTTGCTTGTCGAGTACATAGTCTTTGTCGCTGTTGAAATAAAATCTGCAAAGTGAACGACCGAGTCGAACCGTATGCCATACTGATCGCATAGCCGCGCGCACATTTCCATTGACCTGCGCAAATGCTTGCTGACGCGCGGATCCACTTCGTAAGCAACAACTGTGATTTCCTTTACCGTATCCCTGCACGACGACAGGATGTGCGCGACAGCCGCCGCGGACAACATACCGGTGCCAGCGCCTGGATCAAGAATGCGAACTTTAGATGGCACTGGCCCAAGTATACTCGCCATCTTCCGCGCAACTTCTATCGGCGTAAAGTATTGGCCGAGTTGTTTGCGTCCAGGCTTCGCATCTTCACGCAAGAAGTATTCAATGCGGAAGTTGTCCACATACTGAAGCAAATTGTCGGGACTTAATCTTCCACAAATCGCCTGAGATTCCCTTATCGTGGCCATGTTGCTACTGTTTACCCTGTTGTGCTTCACATATTTCGCGAGCGAACAGCGAGATATCGGCTTAGGAAACAAGCCATTCCCGACAGCGTCTTGGCGTCCGGTCTCCGATTCGCCAGTGCCTGTGCCAGCCCGGTGTACTGTGAACTCTCATAGGCGCGTTTTTCTATTTATCCATCCTTAATTCCTAATCACGCTTGTATCACAGGCTGATTTCCCGCCGCGGAGGTCCCGACAAAATGTTCCCGGCTCTGAAATGACTTGTAATCATATCCATTATCGGCACACCAATCGGCTATGGGATTGGCGCCGCCGGTAAAATCAAAGTTCTCTTTGTCATCGACCGGCTCGCCGACGAGATAGCGCTCGATTGGCGACAGTTTTTCCACCAGCTCGGGGGCCTGCTGTCGATAATCTGTTGGCGTGACCCAATCGTAAGAATAGCCGACCATGACGGCCTTACGCGTGCGATCGGTCAAATTGGCCGCGCCGGCGTGCCAGGTGCGGTTCTCGAAGAAGACGCAGTCGCCCGGGTGCAGCAAAGGCTCAACCTTGGTGGCCGGATCGACCTGGTCCCCGGGTATCGCGATCGGTTCCTTGAGTTGATTGCTGGCGGCCGCCATCAAGGTGACACCGGAGTTGGGTTCGCTCAAATCGGTGAGATAGTAGGCGACTTTTAGCGAATGGCGCGGGATATGTTGGTCTCCCAAGTCGCGCATAGACATGTAATGGTCGCGGTGCCAGCCTGGAATGCGCCCGGTATCGGGCGATCCCGGCGGATCGGGATGGCGGAAGATCAAGTGGCTGGTCAGGAGCGACAGATACGGGCTGAGCAACTGCGCCACGATTGAGAAGACCTTGGGGTTGGTGATCAGCGGCAAGAAGGCGTCGTCCATCGACACGCAATTGCGAAAGCCGTCGTACAAGCCACCAGGCCTGCGCTGGCGATTCAACTCGCGATCGGAGTCGATCAGCCGATCGCCGGCCTCGATCAACGAAGAAACGGCCTCGCTATCCAGCGCGCCGCGCAAGACCAAGTAACCCTCTTGATCGAATTGTCGTTTTTGTTCCGGTGTTATTTTGACGAATTCCATCGCCTATTCCTCCACTCCCGCATATAGCGCCGCTTGTTCCGCATCCGCTCGCTTGCTGACTTCAGTATAGATTCTATCCAAGAGTTGCCCGCGCGTCCCTTCGAAATCGGCCACTTCCGGCGTATTCGCCCATGTCGTCCACAGTTTTCGATCTTCGTCCGAGGCCAACTGGTCGAGCTTCGCTTGATAGCCGTCGCCCAGGAAGCCGCGCAAAGCAAAATATTGCAGCGCTTCATAGCACGGGTCGCCGGGCGCTGCGTCCTCGTAGTAGGTCAACACCGCACCCCCCGCCATCAGACGCCGCTGCAATTCGACCACGTTGACTTCCCGGACCGAACTGTCATCGTCCAAGCTGACGTTGATCGCTTCGCCCGCCGCTTCCCCCAGCGCCATCCAGCAGGGCTCCATGCGCAGCGTGCTGAAGCCGATATGCGTACCCGAAGCCGGCGCCGGAATCAGCAGGTTCTCTACTTCCAGCGGCACGATGACGCCGTAGGGCACGCTGTAAGGCCTGGTGCGATAAGCAAAGAAGCCATCCAGATGAGGTCGGCCCTCTTCGCGTTTCAGGCAGGCGTGCGAGTCCAGGCTGTAATGGCTGGCGGTGATGCTGGTCATGTGCGCGCGGGAACCCCGTTTGGACAGGGCGTCGTGAGCGGTGAAGAGGTACTCGCCGCGGATGCGCCGTCCCTCGCGCACATAAATCTGCCGCGGGAAGTTGCCGTTGTCCGCAAATTCGTCGCTCGCCAGTCCCCAGCGATTGCAGCGCTCGCGGAAGTCCGTCGGCAAGTCGGGGTCATTCTGGGCAAAATAGAACAGACCGAGGATATAGTCGCGCAGGCGTCCGGCAAAGTGATCGCGCCAATCCCAACTCGCTGTGGGGTAGGGCCAATTCTCCTCCGGCAAGTCCGTCGAGATGAAAGCGGCGTGCTGATTGTTGCCGTCGACTTTGCCGTTGGGCACCGTCACCATATTGGTGATCGCTCCGATGCCGTCGAATTCCTTCGGCGTGGGCGGACCGGCGAAGCGATTGAGCCGCAGGTCGTCAATAAGCGAGACGTATTCTTCACGGTTGTACGACCTCGGCTCGTCGATCCTGGTCATGTTTGATTCGACGGTCGTCAGCGGCAAGCGATAATTGTAGGACTGAATCGCGTTGTCGCCTTGCCCGGTGGAGTAATACGCGTCTACCGGAGCGCCCCAGCGCTGGTAGAATTTGCCGGCGCAAGGTTCGCCGTATTCCTCCGCGCCTTCGCGCCCCAGCATATAAGGCGCGCCCGCTGCTGCTGCCAGATCGCCCTCGTAAGTGGCATCGACGAAAACGGAAGCGCTGTAGATTTCTTCGGCTCCGGTCTCACGGTCGACGATTTTGATCTGGCGCAAGGCGGCGCCCTCTTTGATAGCATTGCTGGGCTCGTGATCGAATTGCCGCATCGTGCGGACTTCAAGGTTTTCTTCCTGTTCCGCGATCATTGCGTGCAGGATCAATTCGGCGACATGCGGCTCGAAGCGATAGCCCTCCGTGCAGTCGATCACCTGCTGGGAATTCGCTCCGTATTTGTCGACGTAGTGCTGTTTGACGCGCCTGACGAAATCCAGGAAAAGCCCGCCTGTCGCGCCTTTGGTATGGATATCGGTCGCGCCCAGTCCGTTGGCGGGCAAACCGCCGACATGCGCTGTTCGCTCCAGGATGACGGCGCGCCGTCCCGCGCGAGCGACTGCGATGCCCGCCATGATGCCGGCCGGCGTGCCGCCGACAATGACGGCGTCGTAATCGAAACTCGGGGGAGATGTCATTTAATGTTCCTTTTCCAAGTAGGTCGGGTAACGAAAGGTGAGCCTTGTAGCCGCTCGGCGGCAGCGAAAAGGTCTGCCGCGCTCACGCAAAATCGTAAGCCTTGCCGTCGCATGAGCGACGCGGTTAACGTAAACAGGGGCGACCGGCGGTCAGTGTCTACGCGACCAATCTGGTCGCCCGCCGCCGCCGCTTGTGGCTTTTTGGGGCACACCACATTCCCCCTCCCCGGTGTTTGTTTTTCGGAAATTGTATTACTTTTTTTTTTTTTTCTTCTTTTTT
>JAPOOU010000092.1 GCA_026713245.1 Chloroflexota bacterium | reverse complement strand
TACGAGCATAGCGGAAAGGGCAAAGCAAAGGGCGACTATATAGTCGCGGTTTGCCCAGTTGGGCGAGAATTGGTGAAGTTTCTCGAGCCAGTGTCCAAGTTTTCGGGATCACTAGCGGGTGAAAGCAGTTTTTCAACAGTGTCTGATAAGTCGTCCCTAGATCGCGTCCTTGCGCCGCGTTTCGCATAACTAACTTGGTATTACTTAAGAATATTGGCAATTAACCAATGAGGACAGCGAGAGCGCCGATGTTGAAAATCAGTGGCCTCGATGTAGAAAGTGCTGTGTCGGCGGGCTGTGGCTACGCGCCCCTCGGCGATAAGGGAAAATATGATGCGATTATTCTGCATTGTTTCATACGAACCTGCGATATTGCGCTGAATCAGGTATGATAAAGCAATTAAGCATTAAAACAATGAAAGGCGCAATTCGTGGTCGTTGATGTCTTGATCGTTGGCGCAGGATTATCGGGCCTGATGGCTGCGCAGAGCTTAAGCGAGCGTGGCTATAGCGTTCAACTTGTCGAGCGGGGTCGCAGCGTCGGCGGACGCCTGGCCACCCGCCGGGTCGGCGAAGATGGCGTGGCCGATCATGGCGCTCAGTTCTTCACCGTGCGGTCGGAAACCTTTCAGGGATTTGTTGATCAGTGGCTACAGCAAGACTTGGTATATGTCTGGGGTACGGGTTGGTCGGACGGCAGCGTCAAGCGCACCTTCGGCGATGGGCATCCGCGCTACGTCGCGCGCGGCGGCATGAACAGGCTGGCGAAACAACTGGCGCGTGGTCATGATATCGCCCTTAATCGATTGGTTACACAGATTCGCATGCGGGAGAATAGTTGGTCACTGGTTGATAGTGATGGCGAGCGATATGATGGGCGATCTCTGCTTTTGACGCCGCCCATGCCAGAGACCCTGGCATTGCTCTCGTCAAGCGAGGTGCCGCTGCAGGCCAGCGATTACAATGAACTTCATCGCATTCAATTCGGGCCTTGCCTCTGTGGCATCCATGAGATCGCGGGCGAGGTGGAATTGCCCGAGCCGGGCGCCCTTCAAAACTTCCAGAGCGAAGTCTATTGGGTAGCCGACAATCATGCCAAGGGCATCTCAGACACCGCAGTTGTCACCAGCCACGCCAACGCCAAATTCAGCCGACAAAACTGGGAAGCTTCGGAAGCGGATATCATCCGCGAGCTGGAAGCCGCCGTGCTGCCGTATCTCAAAGGCGACGCAAGGATCACGAACACACAGCTCAAGAAATGGCGATACTCCGTCCCATTGACTACATATCCAGAGGAATTCTTGCTGGCGAGCGGATTGCCGCGCCTGGCCTTTGCCGGCGACGCTTTCGGCGGGCGCGGCCGTGTCGAAGGCGCGTTCATGTCCGGAATCGCGGCCGGCAACGCGCTGTCTGACGCGCTCGCCAATGCTTAGGAAGGCAGCCTCGAATCCAAGACCGCTTCTCGCGATTCTGCTGATATTGCTGCTGCTTGCTATCGGCGGTCTCCTGGCTTGGGCGAACAGTCCATCAGGGCAAGTGATGCCGCAGGCGCGCAAGGCACTGGCATCGGATGAGCGCGTTGTGGTCAATCGTGAGCGCTGGATCGTCTTTGAGCCGCGATCAGGGTTATCATCCACATCTTTCATCTTTTATCCCGGCGGACGCGTGCAGGCAGAAGCTTATGCGCCATTGGGAAAAGCGCTCGCGAACGAGGGTTACCGGGCGATTGTCGTTCCGATGCCCTTTAACCTGGCGATACTCGCTCCCGATGCCGCAGATGATGTTATCGCTGCTTTTCCCCAAGTTGCGCGTTGGGTGATCGGCGGTCATTCGCTAGGCGGGGTCATGGCGGCGCGCTATGCGAATTCGCATCCGGGTCGGATCGACGGGCTGGTCTTGGTCGCGGCGTATCCGGAAGCTGGTCTTGACTTGTCTCGCAGCGGATTCGCTGTTGCAACGATCTATGCGGCATTGGATGGATTGTCAAAACCCAGCCAGATAGAGGAGTCCTTCCGTTACTTGCCGCCCGATGCCATCAAGCTGATGATCGCCGGAGGCAATCACGCCGGATTCGGGTGGTACGGCCCGCAAGCCGGCGACAATCCGCCCGCAATCAGCCGCCAGGAACAACATGCGCGATTCTTTCAGGCGATTTTGGCCTTCCTGCAAGAGGCTGGTTAAGCAATCAAATCGATGTTAGATTGATTGGGCACATGACCTACTAGAGAAACCGGGTATGGCAGGGACGAGAACGGACGCGATGGCAGGTCCACATTTCAAATTAAGCGAAGAACAAGAGATGCTGGTGCGGATGACGCGTGATTTCGTCGCCGACAACATCATTCCCGTGGCCGCCGAATATGACGATAAGGCCAAGTTTCCCGAGGGGATTTTCCATAAGGCGCGGGAACTGGGCATCGTCAACATGCTCGTGCCGGAAGAGTTTGGCGGCGTGGGGGCATCGGCTTTTGAAGAGGTTCTGGTATCGGAAGAACTGGGCTACGGCTGCACCGGAATCAGTACGAGTCTCGGTGTGAACTCGCTGGCCGCGCTGCCGATTTTGATTGCCGGCAGCGCGGAGCAGAAGGCTTATTGGCTGGGTGAAAGGGTGATCGATCAGGGGCAGTTTCTGTCCTACGGCGTGACCGAAGCCAATGCCGGGTCCAACGTTGCCGGTATCCTGACGCGCGCCGAAAAGCGAGGGTCGAGTTATTTGATCAACGGCAGCAAAACCTTCATTACCAACGCCAGTCATGCTCACTTCTATACAATTTTCGCAAAGACCGATTTGGAAGCCGGGCATCGCGGCATGACTTGTTTCATCGTTGACCGCGAGACGCCTGGACTCAGCGTCGGCAAGAAGTTCGACAAGTTGGGTCAACGCGCTTCGGATACGGCCGAGATCGTGTTTGACAATGTCGAAGTGCCGGAAGACAACATTGTGGGGCAGGTTGGTCAGGGTTTTTATATCGCCATGCAGGTATTCGACTACAGCCGTCCCGGCGTCGCGGCGGCTGCGGTGGGCCTACAGCGCCGCGCCATGGAAGAAAGCATCAGATATGCGCGAGAACGGGAAGCGTTTGGTCTGCCGATATATCAGCATCAAGCGGTTGGGCACAAGATAGCTGACATGGCGATCAATTACGAAGCGGCGCGATTGTTGGCCTGGCAATCTGCCTGGCAAGTTGACCAGGGGATTTACAACCCGCGCGTGCCGGCCTACGCCAAAGCTTTTGCGGCGGACATGGCGACCAAGGCTGCGGTGGACGCAGTGCAAGTCTTCGGCGGCTATGGATACATGAAAGAGTATCCGGTCGAGAAGCTGTTGCGGGACGTCAAGATTTTTCAGATCTATGAAGGCACCAGCGAGATCCAGCGCAATATCATCGTGCGCGAACTCTTTCGCGGTGAATAAGCCGCCGGACGCTGAACCGGCGAATTGGTCTGTCGCGCTGGCACGAAATAACAAGCCTCTTCCTTGCGTGAGCAGGGGCGTGGAAAAATGAGGCCAAGTCTGCAGATTCAAATTCAAAGACACTTCCATAAACTGCCTTGACAGGCAATTTCATTACTGATAATATGCTCGATTGCACTGGCAGCCGGAAACCTCCGACCGTGGAGGCGCTGTGAGCTGAATCGAGCAGATATGGCGATAGTGCTTTGCGACTGCGAAGCGTCTCGTCATGAAGGAAGAACGATCGGGCGTCCATAAATGTGCGCCTGTTTCTGTGTCGAAAACACAGAGCGATAAAGCAAGGTATACGGAGTCAATTATGCCGACCATCAATCAGTTGGTTCGCAAGGGACGCAAGTCAAAGGGTAAGAAGAACAAAGCGCCCGCGCTGCAATATACATTCAACGCGCTGGATCAGCGGCGCTCTCGTCAGAAGAAGGGGGCCCCACAGAAGCGCGGCGTCTGTACGCAAGTAAGGACAATGACGCCCAAAAAACCCAATTCGGCGCTGCGAAAAGTTGCGCGCGTTCGCTTGACGAATGGCATTGAAGTCTCTGCGTACATCGGCGGCGAAGGTCACAATTTACAGGAGCACAGTGTGGTGCTGGTACGCGGCGGCCGTGTGAAGGATCTTCCCGGCGTGCGCTACCACATCGTTCGCGGCACGCTTGATACCAGTGGCGTAGATGGCCGTGAGCAGGGTCGTAGCAAATACGGCACCAAGCGTAGCGGTTAGTCAGGGAGAACGACGAATGCCGAGAAGAAACCGACCGCCCAAGCGTGTCCCCCCGAGTGATGTGAGGTACGACAATCTTCATGTTGCCATGTTCATCAATCGTATGATGCGCGGTGGCAAGAAGAGCCTGGCGACGCGCATCATGTACCAAGCGATGGAATCGATGGGCGAACGTACCAAGAAGGACCCGGTAGAAGTCTTTGAAACCGCGATACGCAACGTTGCGCCGGCTGTCGAAGTCAAGCCGAAACGCGTTGGCGGTTCAACTTATCAGGTGCCGATTGATGTTTCGCAGGAGCGCGGCATAACCTTGGCAATGCGTTGGTTGATCCAGTTTGCGCGCGACCGCAGCGGACGCAGCATGGCGGAAAAGCTCGCCAACGAGTTGCTCGACGCCTATAACGGGCAGGGCAACGCGATCCGCAAGAAAGACGAAACGCATCGCATGGCGGAAGCCAATCGCGCATTCGCGCATTTCCGTTAAGGGAACAGGTAAACGTCCTTTCCGCATAGAAGGGACATTGGATGGAACATGGCAGACAAGCAATCCGGTTTTGATCTCAACAAAGTACGCAATATCGGTATCATCGCGCATATCGATGCGGGCAAAACCACCGTTACGGAACGCGTACTATACTACACCGGCATGGTGCACAAGATCGGCGAGACGCACGAGGGTTCGGCGACTACCGATTATATGGAACAGGAGCGGGAACGCGGCATTACCATCACCTCGGCTGCGGTGACCGCGAGTTGGGATGAACATCAGATCAATATCATTGATACGCCCGGTCACGTTGATTTCACCGCCGAGGTGCAGCGCAGCCTTCGCGTGCTTGACGGCGGCATTACCGTTTTTGATAGTGTCGCGGGCGTCGAACCTCAGTCGGAGACCGTTTGGCGGCAGGCATCGGAATACAGCGTGCCGCGCCTCTGTTTCGTCAATAAGATGGACCGTATCGGCGCCGATTTTGATCGCTGTGTCAGCATGATGATTGACCGGCTGAAGGCGAATCCGGTGGTGATTCAAGTTCCTTACGGCAGTGGCGAGAACTTTGAAGGCATCATTGACCTGATCAATATGGAGTTGATCACTTACGGCAACGACGAAGGCACGGACATCAATTATCATCCGATTCCCGAAAGTCACCGGGAAATGGCCGAGACCCGCCGCGAGGACATGATCGAGAAGATCGTCGAAAACGACGAATACTTGACGATGAAGTTCCTCGAAGAAGAAGAGATAAGCGACGAGGAAATCGTCGGGGCGCTCCGTGCTGGCACGATCGCAAGTCAATTGCATCCTGTCATGTGCGGCGCGGCTTTGAAAAACAAAGGCGTGCAAGCGCTGTTGAATATGGTTGTGGCGCTGTTGCCGTCGCCGCTGGATATTCCGCCGGTGCGGGGCGAACACCCCAAAGACGGCAGAATTCTGCTGCGCAACGCGGACGATGACGAGCCCCTTGCGGCACTGGTGTTCAAGATCGTGTCCGATCAATACGGTCGACTGGCCTTCACTCGCGTCTATTCGGGCGTTTTAAAGGCGGGAGCTCAGGTGACGAACACCGCCAATGGCAAACGGGAGCGTATCGGGCGCATCGTACGCATGTTTGCCGACCGTCGCGAAGACGTCAAAGAAGTGCACGCGGGCGACATTGCGGCAGTCATCGGCATGAAAGAGACTTTCACCGGCGATACGCTTAGCGCGCCAGGCGATCCTGTTCTGCTGGAAAACATCAGCTTTCCCGATCCGGTTGTGGAAGTGGCGATCGAGCCCAATACCAAGGCGGATCAAGACAGGATGGGCATAGGTTTGCGCAAACTGGCGGAAGAAGATCCGACTTTCCAGATCGAAGTAGACGATCAGCTTGGCCAGACCAAGATCAAGGGCATGGGCGAGCTCCATCTTGAGGTTTTGGTCGACCGCTTAATGCGGGAATACGGCGTCGAGGCCCGTGTAGGGCGTCCCCGCGTGGCCTATCGCGAGACTATTACGCGGGCGGTAGAGATCGATACAACCTTCCGACGTCAAACCGGTGGCGCCGGTCAATATGCTCGATGCCTGATTCGCTTTGAGACGACACCGGAAATTGAAAAGGTCGACGCCGACGGTGAATTGCTCTTTGTAGACGGCATTCGCGGCGGCGCGATCCCCAAGGAGTTTATCCCAGCTGTCCGGAAGGGCATTGCGCAAGCCATGCAAGGCGGGGTCATCGCCGGGTACCCGGTGGTCAACATCAAGGCTACTGTGATTGATGGCGCTTTTCACGAGGTGGATTCCAGCGAGATCGCCTTTACTATTGCCGGTTCGATGTGTCTGAAAGAAGGCATTCAAAAGGGCAAACCGGTGATCCTGGAGCCCGCCATGAAAGTGGAAGTGGTCGTTCCCGATGATTATACCGGCGCGGTTGTTGGCGACATTGCGTCGCGCCGCGGCGTGATCCAGGGAATGGAGCCTCATAGCGAGGGTATTTCCGTGATAAAGGGGCAGGTGCCGCTGGGTGAGATGTTTGGCTATGCCAATGACCTGCGAAATAACACCCAGGGACGCGGCAACTTTAGCATGGAATTTGATATGTATACGGTCGCCCCGGAAGAAATAGCGGAAGCTGTCAAATCCGGATCGCGATAAGTAGAAGGCCGGTATTTTCCCGGTCTGCAGGTTTCGTTCGTTAATTCATTTTCAAGTCGGCAGGATTACAAGAGGGATTGTCAGATGGCAAAGGGAAAATTCGAGCGTAGCAAACCGCATGTCAATATCGGCACGATCGGCCATGTCGATCACGGCAAGACCACATTGACGGCAGCGATTACCAAAGTGCTTGCACTCAAGGGCCAGGCGCAGGAACGTGAATACGGCGAGATCGATAACGCGCCGGAAGAGCGTGCGCGCGGTATCACCATCAATATCCGCCACGTCGAGTACGAGACCGACAACCGCCACTACGCGCACGTCGATTGCCCGGGGCACCGCGATTACATTAAGAACATGATTACCGGCGCCGCGCAAATGGACGGCGCGATCCTGGTTGTGAGCGCGCCCGATGGACCGATGCCCCAGACGCGCGAGCACGTCCTGCTGGCCAAGCAGGTTGAGGTGCCGGCGATGGTCGTGTATCTCAACAAGACCGATCAGATGGACGATGAAGAGTTGATCGAACTGGTCGAGATGGAATTGTCGGAATTGCTCGAGGGTTATGACTTTGATCCCGATACACCGATCATCAAAGGTTCGGCGCTGGCGGCCCAGGAGTGTGCCAGCACAGATCCCGGCGCGCCGGAATACCAGTCCATTATCGAATTGATGGAGAATGTCGACGAATGGATCCCCACGCCAATGCGCGATGTCGACAAACCATTCATGATGGCGATCGAAGATGTTTTCTCGATAAAAGGGCGTGGGACCGTCGTCACGGGCAGCGTCGCGCGCGGCACCCTGCTCAAGGGTACACAGGTTGATATTGTCGGCCTGCGCGATGAAATCCAGAAGACCACGGTAACCGGCATCGAGATGTTCAACAAGGAGCTGGACCAGGCGCAGGCCGGAGACAATGCCGGAATTCTGCTGCGCGGTATTGATCGTGAAGAGGTACAGCGCGGCATGGTGATCGCGCAGGTTGGTTCGATCACGCCTCACAAAAAGTTCAAGTGCGAGGTTTACGTCTTGCGTCGGGACGAGGGTGGACGCCACAAGGCCTTTTTCAGTGGCTATCGTCCGCAGTTCTATATTCGGACGATGGACGTCACCGGTACGATCACACTGCCCGACGGCGTGGAGATGGTCATGCCTGGCGACAATGTGAATCTCGACGTGGAGTTGATAACGCCGGTTGCGTTGGAGCGAGGTTCGTCCTTCGCGATTCGTGAAGGTGGCCTTACGGTTGGCGCAGGCCGCATTACGGAAATCCTTGAATAGGATCGTACCGAGCTATCGGCGACGAGCCGGGTAGGCATCCGGATCGTCTCCGATTCTCACAATGGAAAATGTCGTTGCAATTGCTTTACGCAGGTTTGGTAGTTAACGCAAAAAGGTTGCGGAATGGCTAAGAACAAAATTCGTATCCGGTTGAAAGCGTATGACCACCGGGTGCTTGACCAGTCAGCACAGCGCATTGTAGATACCGCGGAACGAACCGGATCGCGAGTGGTGGGGCCAGTTCCATTACCGACGCGTATTGAACGTTTTACGGTACGGCGATCCCCTTTCATCGACAAGGATTCGCAGGAGCACTTTGAGATACGAACTCATAAGCGGCTGATTGACGTGCTCGATCCCGACAGCAAAACCATTGATACGCTAATGCGTCTTAACTTGCCGGCGGGCGTTGATATAGAGATCAAGATCTGATCGCTTTCTCGTTGAGGGTGGACTGCGCAAAGCGTCAGTTCTGTTTTTTTGTGTGAAGATGCGAGCGGGAAACTCCCGATAAGCCGGACTGGTGTGCGAGCGTAGGCATGGGAGCGAGGGATCTTTAGCAGGGTAGTAGCCACGACGCGAACGCGCGATGCTGCGACCAAGTGGAGGCTAAATCATGAAGGGCATGATTGGCAAAAAAGTCGGTATGACCCAGGTTTTCGACCAGCAGGGGACAGTCATCCCGGTGACGGTCATCCAGGCAGGGCCCTGTTACGTCACCCAGGTGCGCAACACCGAAAGAGACGGATATGTTTCCGTTCAACTGGGATATGGCGAAACCAAGCCGAGGAAGTTGACTAAAGGACAGTTGGGACATTTGCAGAAGGCGGATCTGCCCGCACTGCGTCATTTGCGGGAATTCCGTTTGTCGGACGCCGCGCCAATTGCTGTTGAAGAAGGTCAAGAAATCAAGGTTGATGTTTTCGAACAGGGCGAACTGGTGGACGTAATCGGGACAAGCAAGGGCCGTGGTCATTCTGGAACGATCAAGCGCCATGGTTTCTCGCGCGGTCCCAAAACTCACGGCCAATCCGATCGCATGCGTTCGCCGGGTTCAATTGGCATGTGCGCTACACCAGCCCGCGTTTTGAAAGGCAAGAAGATGGCCGGAAGAATGGGCAACGATCGCGTAACCGTGCAAAATTTGCCCCTGGTAGTTGTCGATGCCGAGAATCATCTGATTGCTGTCAAGGGTTCCGTACCCGGCGCCAAGGGCAGTATCGTGATGATTAAGCCCGCGCGCAAACAAACCTAGCGGCTGGCAATCGAGGAAATAGGAGCATTCGCTATGGAATTCCCAGTGATGAACAGCGCCGGCAAGCAAGTTTCGCAGGTGGAGTTGCCATCGGACGTTTTCGACGCCAAGATAAATGTCGGTTTGATGCATCAGGCTTTTGTCCGCCAGATGGCGAACGCGCGTCAGGGATCGGCCAGCACTTTGTCACGCGGCCAGATCCGCGCCACGGGCGCGAAATGGTATCGGCAGAAAGGGACCGGGCGCGCGCGCCATGGCGCCCAGAGCGCGCCAATTTTCGTTGGCGGTGGCCTGGCGCATGGACCCAAGCCGCGCGACTTCTCGAAGCGCATGCCCAAGAAGATGCGTCGCGGGGCGATACGCTCGACCTTGAGCGTTCTGGTTAGGGATGAACAGTTGGTACTCGTCGACAGTCTGGACACCGATGCGCCAAAGACCAGAGAGATGAAGCGAGTCATATCGGCGCTAGTCGGGGATCAGTCCGCGCTTTTGGTTGTTACTTCGCAACAGAAGGCCGTGCGCAAGGGCGTCGCCAACTTGCCGAACGCGCATTCGATCATCGCGAACTATCTCAACGTGCGCGACCTGCTCAAATACGACAAAGTCATCATGTCTTTGGATGCGCTGGAGATGGTAACGCGCATTTGGAGCAAGGAGGGCTAAGGTGGCAGATCTTCATATTTATGACGTGATTCGTCGGCCGGTTATAACGGAAAAAACGACCGGCATGGTCGACGAGGACAACAAATATGTCTTCGAAGTAGCGCGCAATGCCAACAAAATCCAGATCAAGGAAGCTGTCGAAGAGATCTTCGAACTCGAAGGCAAAGTGCTGAAAGTGAATACCATGAATATGCCCGCCAAACGCGGCCGTCGGGGACGGAACAGCTACGTCCGGTCTCGTCAATGGAAAAAGGCTGTGGTTACGTTGGAAGAGGGCGTATCTATCGAGCTGTTCAACGTCTAGAGCCGCTCGGCTGCGGCGAAAAGGATTGCCGCGCTTACGCGGAATAGTAGGCCTGCTAAACGTATGAGCGCCGCGGTTTAGATAAACGGGAGCATAAAAGATGCCGATCAAAGTATACAAGCCGACATCGCCGGGGCGCCGCGACATGACCGGCTATACGTTTGAGGAAATCACCAAGAAGAAGCCCGAGCGCGCCTTGACCACCGCTCTCCGCAAGAAGGGAGGGCGCAATAATTCGGGCCGCATCACTGTGCGCCATCGTGGTGGAGGCCACAAACGCCGGTACCGGCTCATCGACTTCAAGCGCGACAAAGAAGATTGCCGCGCAGAGGTGATCGCGATCGAGTACGATCCCAATCGTTCGTCGCGCATTGCGCTTTTGCAGTACGAGGACGGGGTTAAGAGATATATTATCGCGCCTATGGGCGTGAGCGTTGGGGACGTTATTGGCAACGGCGCTATGAGCGCCCTGCGCCCGGGCAACAGCCGCGCGCTTAAGGACATCCCCCTGGGCACGGTTGTACATAATATAGAAATGAGACCTGGCAAGGGTGGGCAGATCGCCCGCTCGGCCGGCACCTCGGCGCAGATTCTGGCCGCCGAGGACAAGTACATCACTTTGCGTTTGCCCAGTGGCGAGATGCGTATGATCCTCGAAACGTGCCGCGCAACGATCGGCCAAGTCGGCAACGCGGAACATTCCAACGTCAAGCTCGGTAAGGCCGGCCGCCGGCGCTGGCTGGGCTGGCGGCCCACCGTACGCGGCAGCGCAATGGATCCAGCGAGCCACCCGCACGGCGGCGGCGAGGGCAAAACCGGAATCGGAATGGCTGCGCCCAAGACACCTTGGGGCAAAAAGGCGCTTGGTGTACGGACGCGGCGCAACAAGCGCACCAGCAAGTTTATTGTTCGTCGCCGGGGCAAGCGTCGTTAATATCGGGAGAATCCAGCATGTCACGTTCTTTGAAAAAGGGCTACTTCGTAAGCCCGAAACTGCTCGAAAAGGTTGAGAAGCTCAATGACCAGAATAAGAAAGTCGTGATACGGACCTGGAGCCGGGCGAGTACGATCTTCCCGCAGATGGTTGGTCATACCATCGCCGTACACGACGGTCGGCGCCATGTGCCAATCTATATCACCGAGAACATGGTCGGACACAAACTTGGCGAATTTGCGCCAACCCGAACTTTCCGCGGCCACTTTGCCGATAGCAGGAGATAGGGGATTCTGATATGGAAGTTCGCGCCATGACCAAGTATCTGCCAATCTCGCCAAGGAAACTGCGTTTGGTTTGCGACAAAGTCCGCGGAATGGACGCGCAGGAAGCGCAGATCATCCTGGATTATATGCCCCAGAAGGGTGCTGCTCTGGTCAGCAAGACCTTGGCTTCGGCGATGGCTAACGCCACAAACAACTTTGATCTCAATCCGGACGACTTGTTTGTTTCGCAGATTTACGCTGGCGACGGTCCCACCTTGAAACGCTTCAAGGCGGGCGCGCGCGGGCGCTACAAGCCGCGTTTGAAGCGAACATCACACCTGTGGGTGTTTTTGTCAGAGCGAGAGGAAGAAGATTAATGGGTCGTAAGGTTCATCCCAAAGGATTCCGCCTGAAAGTGATTCGTGAGTGGGACGCCCGCTGGTATGCGGAGGGCGAACGCTACGTCAATCTGTTGATGGAAGACCGCGAGATTCGCAAATACTTGAAAAAGAAGACGACGCGCGCGGGCGTTTCACGCATCGAGATTGAACGACATCCCAATCTAGTGATTATCACGATTAATACGGTTCGCCCGGGTCTTATCATCGGCCGCAAGGGCGAGGCGGTCAAGGAACTGCGGCAGAACCTGCAAGATATGACTGGGAAGAAGGTTAAGGTAGAAGTAAGTGAGATCGAAAAACCCGATCTCGACGCGACACTGGTTGCCGAAAATGTCGCTTCGCAGTTGGTGCGTCGAATTGGGCACAGCCGCGCGATGAAGCGAGCGATCATGCAGGCTATGCGACAGGGCGCCGGCGGCATCCGTCTAGAGGTTAGTGGTCGTCTTGGCGGTTCGGATATGGCGAGGCGCGAGTGGATGTTCGACGGTCGCGTTCCGCGTAATACCCTGCGCGCCGACATCGATTATGGATTCGCCGAGGCACTGACGACATTTGGGCAAATCGGCGTCAAAGTCTGGATTTACAATGGCGATGTTCTGCCCGGCGAAAGTCCATTTGCCAATGTAGCGCGGTCAGGGCAAGAGGGTCGCCGGGGCCGACGTAACTGAGACTTTTGAAGATTTCAGCGGCGTGATGGCTGTTGGGCCCATGCTATTGGGACGGCAGCAAGAAGGAGCAATCCACATGTTAATGCCGAAACGTAGAAAATATAACAAACAAATGCGCGGCAGAATGCGCGGCAAAGCGAGACGGGGAGCCGTGGTGCAGTTTGGCGATTTTGGGCTGCAAGCCTTGGAACCGAGTTGGGTAACCAGCCGCCAAATCGAGGCATGCCGTCGTGCCATGGTGCGCTATATTCGCCGGCGTGGCAAAGTGTGGATCCGCATATTCCCGGACAAGCCGGTTACGCAAAAGGCCGCAGAAACCCGTATGGGCAAGGGCAAAGGCTCGGTGGAAAAATGGGTCTGTGTAGTGAAGCCGGGTCGCATTCTTTTCGAAATGAGCGGCGTGCCTGAATCTGACGCGCGGGAAGCATTGCGCCTGGCTTCGCACAAATTGCCGATTAAGACCAAGTTCGTCAAACGATTCGACCCAATTTCCGGCCGGGAGGTTGGCTGATGTACATTGATGAAATCCGCGCCATGTCTACTGATGACATTCTGGACAAGATTGAAGATTTGAAGGTCGAAATGTATACCTATCGCATTCAAAAGGAGTCCGGCGAACTTAAGGATACGACATTGTTCCGCAAAACGCGGCGCGATATTGCCCGGCTGAAGACCGCTCTGCGAGAGCGCGAGTTGGCCGCCGAACTCATTGCCGAAGGAGGGACGAGCGATGACCAATAAACGCAAACGCATGGTGGGAACGGTCGTCAGCGACAAGATGCAAAAGACGGTTGTCGTTGCAATTGAGAATCGCAAGATGCACCCGATCTACCGTAAGGTCGTGACGTCGACGAAGAAGGTCATGGCGCACGACGAGACCGGCGCTGGCATCGGAGCGGTTGTGCGCATCGTGCAAAGCCGCCCAATCAGCAAACGTAAACGCTGGGTCGTAGAATCCGTGCTGGAACAGCCGGACGAACTGGGATCATAAGGAGAGTTCACGATGATTCAGACAGAATCTCGTCTGAGAGTCGCTGATAACAGTGGAGCGCAAGAGATCCTGGTTATCCGGGTCATAGGCGGGTCGCGGGTCAAATATGGTCATGTTGGCGATATCGTGGTGGGCACGGTGAAAGCGGCATCGACCTCCAGCGCGGTAAAAAAGGGAGAACTAGTTCGCGCGGTAATCGTGCGAACACATAAAGAGTATCGCCGCGCCGATGGCTCGAGCATCCGTTTTGACGACAACGCCGTGGTGGTCCTGGCGGAAGACCTGGAAAACCCGCGCGGTACCCGCGTATTTGGGCCGGTCGCGCGCGAGTTGCGTGACAAAGGCTTTATGAAAATCGTATCGCTGGCGCCAGAGACGCTGTAAACGAGGGAAGTATCATGCAACGTGTGAAACAAGGCGACACTGTCGAAGTGGTCGCTGGGAAGGACAAGGGGCTGCGCGGCGAGGTTGTGCGCGTTCTAATCAAGAAAGACCGCGTGATCATCAATGGCGTTAACATCATGAAACGACATCGCAAAGCGCGCCCCGCGCCCGGCGGCCAGCAGATTCCAGCGCAGATTATCGAATTCGAAGCGCCGCTGCATTTGTCGAACGTGATGGTGGTTTGCGGCAGTTGCGACAAGCGCACCCGTGTGGGCTATCGCATAGCCGATGATGGCGTCAAGACACGATTCTGCAAATTATGTGATGGCGACATCAGATAGCGACGGAGCGAGGCGAATTATGGAAAACCGCATGTATACCCGCTATCAGGAAGAGGTTGTGCCGATCTTGCAGCAAGAATTTGGCTATACCAATCTGATGCAAGTGCCGATCATTAGCAAGATAACGCTTAATATAGGTGTTGGTGAAGCGATCGATGAACCCAAATCGCTTGACGGCGCCGTCGAGGATCTGAAGGTGATCACCGGTCAGCAGCCGATTGTAACCCGCGCTAAGAAGAGCATTGCGACTTATAAGTTGCGCGAAGGGCGCGCCATCGGCGCAAAGGTGACCTTGCGCAAGCAAAGGATGTGGTCGCTGTACGATCGTCTGGTCAACATCGCGTTGCCGCGTATTCGCGACTTCCGCGGTGTATCGTCCAAGTTGGACGGTCGCGGGAATTTCACGGTCGGCCTGCGCGAGCAACTGGTCTTCCCAGAGATCGACTTCGACAAGATCGACAAGGTGCGCGGGATGGAGATCACGATTGTCACTACGGCAAATACAGACGAGGAAGGGCGCCGATTGCTTTCGCTGCTCGGCATGCCTTTCCAGGGGAATTAGAGGGACATATATGGCGAAGAAATGTATGCAGTATCGGGAACAGCGTCGCAAGTTCGATGTGCGCGTGCGTAATCGTTGCAAGGTATGCGGGCGTCCACGCGCGTATATCCGCCGCTTTGGTTTGTGCCGGATTTGCTTTCGCGAGATGGCGCTAAACGGCGAGATTCCCGGCGTTGTAAAGTCGAGTTGGTAGGAGGCGGAAACGGTGTCAAATGTGACAAATGATCCCATTGCTGATATGTTGACGCGCGTCCGTAATGCGTTGACGGCAGGCAAGCTCGAGGTGATCGTACCCAAATCGAACATAAAAATCGAGATCGCCCGCATTCTAAAGGAAGAGGGCTATGTTGAGGACTATACGATTGGCGATGAGACCCCGGTGCCGTTGATTCGTATTCAGTTGAAGTATTTTGGTTCTCGCAGAGATCGGCGCCCGGTGATTACGCAACTCAGGCGCATCAGTAAGCCTGGACGCCGCGTATATCGTAAGCGCAGCGAGTTGCCGATCGTTTTGAGCGGAACTGGCATCGCCATCGTAACAACGCCGAAAGGCGTCATGACGGCGCAACAAGCTCGTCGCAGCGGCGTCGGTGGCGAAGTGCTCTGTTATATCTGGTAGGGGAAGGGAACGATCATGTCTCGCATTGGAAAGCAACCGGTCGTCCTTCCGGACAAGGTGACAGTCACAATCGAAAAGAATTCGGTGACTGTAAGAGGTCCCAAGGGTGAGCTAACGCAGGAGTTCCATCCGGAGATGATGATCCGGCAAGATGACGGAACTTTGATCGTCGAGCGCCCGACGGACTTGCGCCATCACAGAGCATTGCACGGTTTAACACGCTCATTGCTGGCGAATATGGTGACCGGCGTATCCCAGGGTTATCGCAAATCATTGGAGATTCATGGTGTCGGTTATCAAGCGGTTTTGCAGGGCAAGAAGCTGCAATTGCGGCTTGGCCACTCACATGAGATCCTTGTCGAGCCTCCGGAGAATATCAGCTTTGATGTTCCGCAGGATTCGCGCGGCTCTATCATCCATGTGGACGGGATCAACAAACAGGTTGTTGGTCAGGTAGCGGCAGATATCCGCGGATGGCGGCCGCCGGAGCCTTATAAAGGAAAGGGTGTTCGCTATTTTGGGGAATATGTGCGGCGCAAGGCTGGCAAGGCTGGCAAGAAATAAGGCGCGCGGCGGTGATGCCCATCGTCGTGTGACCAGAAAACATGAGGTTGGATAAATGGCTGACATAGTAGGTCGCAGGAAGTATATCGCTCGCAAGCGGCGCCATCGTCGCGTACGCCGGCATATATCCGGAACGCCACAGCGTCCGAGAATGAATGTCTATCGTAGCAACCGCAATGTCTTCGTTCAGGTGATTGATGATATCGGAGGGCGCACGCTGGTTTCTTGCTCGACGATAGACAAGGACGTCGCCCCGGCATTGGCCGACAAGAATAAGGTCGAAGCGGCCAACATTGTCGGGCAGAAGATCGCGGAGCGAGCGCGGGAAGCAGGTATAAGCACTGTGGTATTTGATCGCGGAGGCTTCAAATATTCCGGGCGCGTGGCGGCGGTAGCTCAGGGCGCCCGTGAAGCCGGGCTGGAATTATAGGCGTGGAGAAAAGATATGGCAGACAACAGACGTAGGGATTCGCGCAGGAACCAGGATGAGCGCGATGAACTGGATGAACGCGTAGTAGATATTCGCCGCGTTGCCAAGGTGATCAAAGGCGGGCGCCGCTTCGCCTTCCGGACCGTGGTGGTCGTTGGCGACAACAGAGGCAATGTCGGTATTGGTATCGGCAAGGCGCGGGCCGTGCCGGACAGCATCCGCAAAGCTGCCGAGCGCGCGCGTCGCAATATCGAAAAAGTGGCGCTTTCGGGCACAACGATCCCATACACGGTCACAGGCCGTCATGGCGGGGCCCGCGTATTGTTGAAGCCGGCTGCTCCTGGCACCGGCGTTATCGCTGGCGGCGGCGTGCGCGCTGTTTTGGAAGTCGTTGGCGTGCGCAATATTTTGACCAAGAGTCAAGGCAGCGCCAACTTGCTCAACGTTACCATGGCGACGCTCGACGCGCTGAAGCAATTGCGTGGCGCGGAACAATTGGCGCAAATGCGCGGCAAGCAGGTGCACGAAGTTGCCCCGGTTTGGGAACGTCGAAGCGCCCGAGGTGCGGACCATGAGTGAGCAACGGGGAAAAATGCTGAAGGTAACCTTGGTCAAGAGTCCCATCGGCTATAACAGCAAGCAGAAAGCCACCGTCAAGTCGCTCGGTTTGCGGCGTATGGGTCGGACGGTGCTGATCGCCGACGCGCCTCAGTTTCGCGGAATGATCGCCAAGGTCAGCCACCTGGTCACAGTCGAAGAGGTCGACGAATCATGAAATTGCATGACTTGAAACCAGATCCCGGTTCAAAGCGCAAGCGTAAACGCGTTGGACGGGGCATTGCGGCCGGCCAAGGCAAGACCGCCGGACGTGGCCACAAGGGACAGGGCGCGCGCAGCGGCGGGGGCAAGGGTCCCTACTTTGAAGGCGGCCAATTGCCATTGGTGCGGCGGCTTCCCTTTAAGCGCGGTTTCACCAACATATTCGCGATCAATTATCAGGAAGTGAATGTGGATATGATAGAAGCGCGCTTTGATGACGGCGCTGTCGTCAACGGCGCGTCGTTAAAGGCAGCGGGCCTGGTCCGCAAGGCTGATGAACCGATCAAGGTTCTCGGCCGCGGCGAACTGGTCAAGAAGCTGGAAGTGCATGCGAACAAATTCACAAGAAGCGCTGCGGAAAAGATCGAAGGCGCCGGCGGCAGCGTTGTTCGGCTACCGCTCAAGGTGACGGGCGCGCGCGCGACCGTCAAAAAACTGCGCAAGGTAGATTTGGAGCGGCTCTACGGCGACAGCGAGTAGGGCATGCGACTAGAGGGGTCTGGTCAGTCGGAGCGAGGTCGTATAGGCTGCCTGAGACGTCAGTCGCGTTCTTGCGTATACGGTGTATACACGCAGCAACATCGCAGGCGCCGTGGAAACGCGTACAGTAGTTCCCGACGGACGCCTTTTATCGAGGGACGAGGGTTATGATACAAGCTTTGCGTAACGCATGGCGTTTGCCCGATGTACGGAACAAACTGCTATTCACCGGGTTTATTCTGGTGGTCTACCAGTTCGCGGCCCATGTGCCTGTTGTCGGCGTGGATCGCGTTGCCCTGCGGCAGGTATTTGAAAGCGGCAGCAGCGCCGGCAACTTGATTCAGGTGATGAATCTTCTCTCCGGCGGCGCGGTCGCTAACTTTAGCGTGATCGCGAACGGCGTGTATCCTTACATCACGGCTTCGATCATCTTTCAGTTGCTTGTGCCAATTGTGCCCGCGCTGGAACGGATCCAGCGGGAGCCGGGCGGACAAGAAAAGATTCAACGATACACCTATTATGTCGCCATCCCGATGGCGGTGTTGCAGGCGCTGGGTCAGATCAGTATTTTCAACCTGGCGACTGGCACCGGAACGGAGATAATCCCCGGCTTTGGTTTTGGCGTTGGCAGCAACCTGCTATTGACGGTATCGGTCTTGACGACCATGACCGCCGGTACGATGTTTGCCATCTGGCTGGGCGAGTTGATCACCGAACAAGGGATCGGCAATGGTATTTCAATAATCATTTTCGCCGGCATCGTCGCGCAAGCGCCGCAAAACCTGATTCGATTGCTCACACAGCAGCCGGATCGCAGTGTCTACAATCTGGTGCTATTTGTCATCATCACCATTTTAAGCGTTTTGGCGGTGGTCGTCATTCAAGAAGGCGTGAGGCGGATTCCCGTTCAGTACGGCAGGCGCGTGCGTGGGAATCGACAATTCGCGCAGCAGGACAGTTTCATTCCGTTGCGGGTTAATCCGGTCGGCATGATCCCATTGATCTTTGCGCAATCGATTATCACATTTCCGGCGATTGTCGCCAGCTTGTTTCCACCCGGCGCGGTGGGTAATACCATTCAGTCGACCTTTGGCAACCAGCAAGGACTGCTGTATTGGGGAACATTTTTCCTGATGACTGTTGGTTTTACATTCTTCTATGCCGAGGTGATGGTTGGCAACCAGAATCTTGCCGAGACCTTGCAGCGCAATGGCGGATTCATTCCTGGCATTAGGCCGGGCAAACGCACCGAAGATTACATCAAAACGACGACGCGCCGCATCACCTTTGTGGGCGCGTTTTTCCTCGGAGTTATCGCGATTATCCCGGGCATGGTTGATCTGGTCAATCGCATCATCTTTCCGCTGGAGGCTTCGACGTCGGGAGCGGTCATTAATGCCGGTCTGGTGATTTCCGGCTCGGGTCTGATTATCGTTGTCGGTGTGGTTATTGACACGATGCGCCAGTTGGAAGCGCAGTTGGTTATGCGCAACTACGAAGGTTTCATGCGCTAATTGCCCGGAGCCTGATCACGACTTTGCCGAGTATCTCCTTTTATAATAAACCCCCCTTGCTCACGCAAGGAGCGGGTTTGTTATTTTTTTGTGAGCGCGGTAGACTTTTTCGTTGCCGCCGAGCGGCTGTGCTCGGCTTTATTTTTTGCCTGATGCAGTCGTAGGATGGTCTTAAACCAGCTGCGCGGTGGGTCAATGGAGATAGTGCGATGAGTCTTTATGTCATACTGATGGGTGTGCAAGGCGCGGGCAAAGGCCTGCAGGCGCGACTGATTGAAGAGCATTACGGTATTCCACAGGTATCTACTGGCGATCTCTTCCGCGCGATGCGGACGCGCAGCGACACGCTAGCACTAAAGGTCCAGGATATCATGGCCTCCGGCCGGCTGGTTGATGACAGTACTACAAATGCCATCGTCGAAGATCGGCTCAGGCAAGACGATGCTGGGAACGGCGTCATCCTGGACGGCTATCCGCGCAATCAGATTCAGGCGCAATTTTTGGAATCTCACTTGGCCGCCAAGGGCGCCAAGGTGGATGCGGTGCTCTTGCTCGAACTCGATCTGTATACGGCTTTCAAACGCGCCTTCGGTCGCGTTAGCGCGGCAAACGGCGAGAGCTACAACTACTATTACAACTCCGACGGCGTTGATTTTCGTTGGGTGAATTCCGACGATCATCTTTTCCCGCCGCGATTGGAAGCATCGCTTTCTACTGGAGATATACCGTTGAAGCGTCGACCGGATGACGCGAGCGCCGATGCGATAATCAAGCGGATCGACACTTTCTTGGAAACGACGCAGCCCTTGATCAGCTATTTTGAAAGCAAGGGCATCATGCGCAAGGTCAATGCGGATCAGTCGATTGAGGCGGTATGGGCGGAGGTCCGCAGCCTGCTCGACGCCCGCTAGCATTCGCCCGATTGCGCCGAGCAAGACAATGGCTCCTGTACTCAAGACCACGGAAGAACTCGAGATAATGCGCGAAGCCGGGCGCATCGTCGCGATCGCCCACGAAGAAATGCGCCGCGCCATCGAACCGGGCGTCTCGACCAAAACACTGGACGATATCGCGAGTGCTGTTCTGCGCGACCACGGCGCTTCACCCTGTTTTCTGGGATATGCGCCGGGGAATCACCCGCCGTTTCCCGCCACCATAACTGCGTCGGTGAACAAGGAACTGGTCCACGGCATCCCCTCCCATGAGCGGATTCTTCAGGATGGCGATGTCATCGGCGTGGACGTCGCCTGCTTCTATCGTGGTTATGTTGGCGACGCCGCCTACAGCCACGCCGTCGGAAACGTGTCCAGATCGGCGCAGCGATTGCTGGAAGCGACCGAAGCAGCGCTTGAAGCGGCGATCAGCGCTTCGGTAGTTGGCAACAAGATCAGCGATGTTGCCAAAGCCACGGCGCGCTGCGCCGGCAGAATGGGCTACAGCGTAGCCAGGGAATACACCGGCCATGGCGTAGGCAAGTCGATGCACGAAGAACCGCAGGTGCCAAACTGGTGGCCAGGCAAGAACAGCAAGATTCAATGGCAAGATTACGACTTGCAGGCGGGCATGACCTACGCCATCGAACCAATGCTGATCGCGGGCCGGGGCGACCTGATGGAACTCGAAGACGGTTGGACGGTCGTGACCAAAGACGGGTCGCTGACCGCGCACTGCGAGCACACGGTCGCGATCACCGAAGATGGACCATTGATCTTGACATTGCCGTAGCGGAGAACAGTCTTGTTCTTTAGGCGCTTCTTTCTTGTTGGCTTGTTTTGTCTCATGGCGACATGTGTGCATTCGCAGCCGGAAGCGCCGAGGATCGAGCCCGAGGAATGCTCCTGGTTCTCCAGTATGTTGTCACGATCTCAACTAGACCGGCTGGAATGTGCGTGGCTGGTCGTGCCGGAATTTCGAGATGGGCGCGAATCCGCCTACAATTTGGAATTGGCCTTGCTGCGGATAAGTTCGCGGCGAGCTACTAACAGTGCGCCGATTCTATATTTGCCAGGTGGTCCTGGCGAAGCAGCTTCGTCAGATCTGATCGAATGGCTGGAATCGGACCTTGGTCAAGAGCGCGATATCATTATGCTCGATCCCCGCGGTACTGGTTTTTCTTTCCCATCTTTGAAATGCCCCGATGAAAAGCCGACCAACATTGTCGACTGGGTAAGCGAATGCCGCGAGCGAATCTCCGCCAGAGGCTTGGATCTGACGGCGTATACGATTCCCGCGATCGTCAGGGATTATGTCGATCTGCTGTTTTTGATTGACCAGCCGCAAGTAAACGTATATGGCAGTTCGTATGGCAGTCGCTTGGCGCTCATGTTGGCTGGCGCTGCGCCCGAGCGAATCCGCTCGCTTTCGTTGGACGGAGTTTATCCCCCGCCGCTGCGCCACACAGCGGAATTAGCGCGGAACCTGGATATGGCGCTGAATCGACTTTTCGAAGACTGCGCCAGGGACGTGGTTTGCAAGGAGACTTATCCCGAGCTCAGCGACTCATTTTATCGCGTAGTTTCGGAAATGAACGCGTCCCCACAGGAGTTTACATTGCAGGGCCAGAATATTGGTATGACAATAACCGGCAACGACTTTATTCTCATGATGTCATCATTGCTACACCACACAGGCGCTATACCGTATCTGCCCGCATTCATCGCTTCTGTTGCAGGTGGCGACTACGATTTTGAGCCTTTGCTGGTGTCTGAGCTATTCGCAAGTGATGAAGGCGGTCGCGCGTCGCAAAACGAAAGCGCCTTCTTGACACAGCGCTGCCCGGAGGATTTGGCTGTACCGGAAGCACAGCGCTATCTAACGGATTCGGATGGGATCGCCCCCGCGCTTATGGCTGCCACGCGAGAGGTAGTGGCGGCTCACTATGCTAAATGCCAGGCCTGGAATGTGCCCGCCCTGACGCCCCGGATCGAAAGACCGGTGACGAGCAGTATTCCCAGCCTTATAATGTCGGGGGCCTATGATCCAGCGACCCCGGCGCTGTGGGGCAGCTTCGCGGCGGAGCACCTGCCAAACAACTGGCATTTTGTTTTCCCAAATGCAGGGCACGTTATGTTGGATTCCGTGCCCTGCGCTACAGAAATCATGCGGGCGTTCTTGTCAGACCCGCTACAAGACCCCAGCGCCGATTGCTATGGCGCGCTGCGTCCGCCGCGTTTCGCCGTTTCGCCAGGAAAGAGCGATTGACTTCTGGAACCATCCTTTTACAGTGGAGAAACTTGTGATACAATGCTCGTTCGTTGTCGACCATCGGGCAAACTAGCTGGATGGTTTTCAAACAAGAGAATGAGCGGAAGTTGGCGCATCTACAGACGGAAAGTTTTGTAGCTTGTGCCTTATTTTGCGGAAAACTGTGGACTTGTACTTGACGTAGAAGAGGAATGTAGTATGAAAGTCTCAGCCAGTGTCAAGCGTCGTTGCCCGAAGTGCCGCGTGATTAAGCGAAATCGTCGAGTAATGATTATTTGTGACAACCCGAAGCACAAGCAACGACAGGGCTAGGTCCCCAAAAGGAGTGTGATAGATGGCTCGTATTGAAGGCGTCGACCTGCCTCGTGACAAGCGTGCGATTATCGGCTTGACGTACATTTATGGTATCGGCAGGACCACCAGCCGGCGATTGCTGGATTCGGCAGGCATTGATCACGGGACGCGTGTCAGAGACTTAAGCGAAAGTGAGATTCAGCGCCTGCGTGAGTTGATCAATAATCTGACGACCGAGGGCGATTTGCGCCGTCAGACGCAGCTCAATATCAAGCGTTTGATGGAAATCAATTCTTATCGCGGCCTGCGACATCGCCGTCGGTTGCCAGTACGCGGACAGCGCACCAAGACAAACGCGCGCACTCGCCGCGGCAAAAAGCAAACCGTGGCCGGGCGTGGTCGCCGGCGCGGCGCTACCAAGAAGTAGCTGCGGAGATTCTATCACGGGTCCTCGCTAGCATGGCCGACGGCGCGAAGCGCCGTACTGAGAAACCCCGTCACAAGCGAAATCCAGGAATATCCATTTGGAGCAGGTAAATGCCGAAAGCAAGAAGAAGCAGTCGCGGTACCGCAAGACGAGCGTTCAAAAACATTCCTTATGGTCAGGCGCACATCTACGCCACCTTTAACAACACGATCGTTTCGATGACCGATCAGTCTGGCAATGTGATTGCCTGGGCAAGCGCTGGCACGTCCGGCTTCAAAGGCAGTCGCAAGAATACGCCTTATGCAGCGCGCATGGCTGCGGAAACGGCAGCAGCTAATTCGCAGCAGCATGGCATGAAAGAGGTGGATATCTTCGTGAAAGGGCCCGGTCCCGGACGGGAAGCAGCGATTCGCTCCATCCAGCAAAGTGGTCTGAAAGTGCGTTCGATTACCGACGTGACGCCCGTTCCTCATAATGGCGTGCGCCCTCCCAAGCGCCGCCGCGTTTAGTCGAAAGGGAAATCCCGCTATATGGAATACTCATCCGATTCGGCATCCGTGAGTTCGAGCCCGGTTGATGCCAACCTGGTAACGGCAAATATGGTACTGCCGCACCAGGTCGAAAGCCAAAACATCACCAAGGATTATGGACGTTTCGTAGTTGGTCCGCTGGAGAGCGGCTACGGATTGACCTTGGGCAACGCTTTGCGGCGCGTACTCTTGTCTTCTTTGCCCGGCGCCGCCGTGACAAGCATTCGCATCTCCGACGTTCATCACGAGTTTTCTGAAATCCCGTTTGTCCGCGAAGACATGACGCAGTTGATCCTGCAGGTCAAACAATTGCGTCTGCTGTTGCACGGCGTGGACAGCGCGCGCTTGCGCTTGGAAATCGCTGGAGCGGAAGTCACAGTCACCGCGGCGGATATCTGGGCGCCGCCGGAAGTGCAGATCGAGAATCCGAGTTTGTATCTCTTCACGGTGGACGATCGCAATGTTCATATAGAGATGGAATTCGAAGTACAGTCCGGCCGTGGTTTTAGTCCGGCGGAAGAACGGGGCCGCTTGCCGATCGGCGAGTTGCCGGTCGACGCGATTTTCAGCCCGATCAAACGCGTCAATTTCGAAGTTGATCGCGCTCGTGTCGGCCAGCGCACCAATTACGACAAGCTCGTGCTGGAGCTTTGGACCGACGGCACAATCCGCCCGGAAGAGGCGCTCGCTCAATCGGCGCAGATTTTGATGCACCACCTCAAGGTCGTCGCCGGTGTGGACGAAGAATGGTTCCAATCAATCGAATTGCCGCAGCAGTACGAAGACGAGCCTGCGTATCCGCCTCTGTATGACAAGCCGATCGAAGAACTCGACCTGAGCGTTCGCGTCTTCAACTCCCTAAAGCGCACCGGCATCACCTCGGTAGGCGATGTCCTGGATATGTTGAACCGTGGCCCGGACGCCATGTTGGCGATCCGCAATTTTGGTGAAAAGTCCCTCGATGAACTCGAACAGAAATTGCGGGAAAAGAACTACTGGCCATTGGAAAAGGACAAGGCTGAATAGCCGGCAAGTGAGGCGCAATCATGCGACATCGAATTCGTGGGAAAAAGCTTAATCGCAGCAGCAGCCACCGTAAGGCGCTGCGGATGAACCTGGCCAGCCAATTGTTCGATCATGGTCGAATCAAAACCACCTTCCATAAGGCGAAATTCGTCCAAGGTCACGCGGAACGATTGATTACCATCGCCAAACGAGGACTGGCAAAGGCGGAAGAGCGCGGGGACGACCTGGTTGCTGTTCATGCGCGGCGACAAGTCGCGCGGCGATTGAATAACGATCGCGTTCTTGTTGGCAAAGTGTTTGATGAATTGGCGCCGCTCTATGCCGAACGCCCGGGTGGTTACACGCGTATTCTCAAGTTGGGTACGCGCAAGGGAGACAATGCGGAGATGGCGTTAATCGAACTCGTCGACTACTCGACCGAGGATTGATCTGCCCACGTACGATGAAGCGCTTTGCAGCGAAGGTCGCATACGATGGCACGGGCTACTTCGGTTTTCAGCGGCAGCTGGAGCCGACGGCGACGGTACAGCGAGCGCTCGAAAGGGCGATAGCGCGCGTCACCCGGCAGCAAGTCTCTGTGCTCGCGGCCGGAAGGACGGATACCGGTGTGCATGCCCTGGGCCAAATGATCGCCTTTGATGCGGACTGGAATCACGCGGAAAGCGATCTCTTGCGCGCGATAAATGCGGAGCTTCCCATGGACATCGCCCTTCAAGTACTCTGGAAGCAGGACGGTTTCCATCCGCGCTTTGACGCGCTTTGGAGGCAATATGTTTATCGTATCGCAACGCCGACCACGAGGAACCCGCTGTTGAACGGGCGGGTGTGGCAGCTTGTAGGGCGGATTCTTGATCTTGGCGCGCTGCAAGACGCGGCCGCATTATGCCTTGGAGAGCGGGACTTCGCGGCTTTTGGTACCCCGCCACAAGACGGCAGCGGCAACACGGTCCGCCGGGTGTTTCGATCGAGATGGGACGTGGAAGAAAACGAACATGGCCGCATTTATATTTATCGCGTGCGCGCTACCGCATTTCTGTATCACATGGTGCGGCGCATGGTCGGGACGATGGCACAAGCTGGTATGGGAAAAATAGATCTTACGGAATTTGAAGAAATACTATTTAGTCGTGACATTCAACGGGCGAAAGTCTTGGCGCCGGCCATGGGGCTAACCCTGGAAGCGGTGGGTTATCCAACACCTATGCAGCAGGCGACGATGTCGAGGCGGTCTTGCGAGCTGGCGACAGAAGCTGAACTGGAGTGAACAAGATGAGACAACAGATACAGACAACCTACGCAACCACGCCCGCTGTCATAGAACGTGGCTGGTGGGTCATTGATGCGCGGGGCATGACCCTGGGCAGGCTGGCGGCCAGGGTGGCGCCAATCTTGCGCGGCAAGCACAAGCCCTATTTCACGCCGCACCTCGATACCGGCGACTATGTAATCATTGTCAACGCGGAGAAGATTCATGTGACAGGCAAGCGCATGGATCAAAAGATATATTATCGTCATAGCGGTTATCCCGGCGGCTTGAAAAAGATGACCTTGCGCGAATTGATGAAACGGCGCCCAACGCGCGCGCTTAAGCTGGCCATCAAAGGCATGTTGCCGAAGGGCCCCCTGGGGCGTCAAATGATGACAAAACTGAAAGTTTATGCGGGCGCGGAGCATCCGCATCAAGCGCAGCAGCCGCAAGCCTTGGACATTTAGGCGTGCCCGAAGCGCGCGCGACACCGTAAAAGGAGCTAAGCAATGTCAGCACAATATTATGAGGGTATCGGCCGCCGCAAGTCGTCGTCGGCGCGTGTGCGCCTGTTCCCGGGTGGTACAGGTCTGTTCATTATCAATGGCAAAGAAGCGCAGGAGTATATGCCGCGCCTGGGCGATATGGAAATCTGCACGGCGCCCTTGACGCACATTGGACAAGAGCGCAGCTATGACGTCTCCGTGCATGTGAATGGCGGTGGCGTCACCGGCCAGCGAGACGCGATCCTTCTCGGCATCGCCCGCGCATTGGAAAAGATTGATCCGGATTTGCGCGGCACTTTGAAGCGGGAGGGCTTCTTGTCGCGCGACGCGCGGGTCAAAGAACGGAAGAAACCGGGTCTGAAACGCGCTCGCAAGGCTCCCACCTATACCAAGCGCTAAAACGAGTCGAGCCCCGTTTACGCAGCAGCCATCTGATTGCAAATGCATTTGGCTGCTTTTCTTTTCCCAGGTCTCTGCGCGATCCAAACGGCTCAGTTGCCTGAATTGCAGTTCACGGGATCAAACCGGCCGATGGTGCAACACGGGTATATCTGCCAGAGGAATCAGCCCGTAACAGATCAGCATTCGCGAAAATGCGCTGGCGCGCTTCGTAAGATCGCGGCGGACAAATGTTTATGATTACTGTGATAGGGTTAGGTCCGGGCTCAATTGAAGACATGTCCCTACGCGCCTGGGCCAAGCTGCGGGACGTGGAAAGCCTTTATGTTCGCACGCGCCGTCATCCCTGCGTCCACCACTTGCCCTCCCACTTGGATATCGTCAGTTTCGACGATGTTTACGAAGCTTTTGATGAGTTTGATGACGTTTATCGCGAAATCTGCGACCGCCTAGTAAAGCAAGCGCGATCGGGCATCGACCTCGTTTACGCGGTGCCGGGAGACCCGCTGGTGGGCGAAGCCACGGTGACGCGGCTGGCGCAGCGGGCATCCTCGGAAGGCTTGGAGCTGGAGATCGTCAATGGCATCAGTTTCATCGAACCATGCCTGGCTCTCCTCGGCATCGACGCGCTCGACGGTATACAGATCCTCGATGCGCTGGAGATCGCGGCGCAATATCATCCGCCGATGAATCCTGCCAAACCGGCGCTGCTGGCGCAAGTCTACAGCCAAGCCGTGGCGTCGAACCTTAAACTGGCCTTGATGAATCAGTATCCGGACAGGTTTGCTGTCAAATTGATCCACGGCGCCGGGCGCGACGAGGCGATCGTGGAAGAAATCTGTCTCTATGAAATCGATCGCAGCGACAAAATTGATGTCATGACATCGCTGTATGTACCTGCTTTGGGCGCGCTGAGTAGTTTCGAGTCTTTTCAAGACATTATTGCCCATCTGCGTTCGCCCGATGGCTGCCCCTGGGATCGAGAGCAAAGTCATCAGTCATTGCGCCCCTTTTTGATCGAAGAGACCTACGAAGTGTTGGATGCGCTGGATGCTGAAGATCCAAAAGCGCTGTGTGAAGAGTTAGGCGACTTGTTGTTGCAGATCGTCTTGCATACGCAAATTGCCATCGACAATGGCGAGTTCTTCATGTCAGACGTCTTGCAGCACGTGAACAAGAAGATGATCCGTCGGCACCCGCATGTCTGGGGCGATGCCGATGTTCAGGGCGATCCGCGCCAGGTGACCAGCAATTGGGAAGACATCAAACGAACCGAGCAAGTCAGCGCCGGCGCGGGGGAGCGCTCGCTTCTGGACGGCGTACCTAAAGGCGCGCCCGCATTGCTCGTCGCGCATCAATATTCGAAGCGCGCCGCAAAAGTCGGCTTCGACTGGCCAGATGCCAGTGGAGTCGAAGAGAAAGCCCGAGAAGAGATTAACGAGATCTTCACCGCTGCTACGACTGCGGAAAAAACACAAGAGATCGGCGATCTCATCTTTGTATTGGTGAATTGGCTTCGCTGGCTCGGCGTCGATGATCCCGAAAGCCTTTTGCGTGAAATCAATGCCAAGTTCTATCGGCGATTTGCCTATGTTGAAGCGCGCGCGCGGCAGAACAGAGGCGCGCTTTTGGACTACTCCCTGGAGGAACTTGATGCATTCTGGCAAGCGGCGAAGCGCGCCGGGCTCTAATGAATATCTCAGCTTTCGGCTTGGAAGGCGCGCTTTCGATCCTGGCGGCGCTCAAGGCGGGCAGACGCGAAGTCTTCGAAATATTGATCGACGATGGCAAGCGCTTTGACCAGCGCCTGGATGAACTGCGCCTTCGCGCGAAACGAGCAGCGGTAAACCTCAAATATGTTCCCTCAGCCGAGATAGAAGCTTACGCGACTGGCAATTCCCACGGCGGCGTGATCGCGCTGGCGGGCGCAAGACAATTCGAATGTATCGGAGATTTGATCCCGCCGGACAAGCCCGCGTTCGTCGTCATGCTCGATGGGATTGAAGACCCCTACAACTTTGGCTTCGCTGTTCGCGCGCTTTACACTGCAGGCGCCGATGGCCTGGTCTTGCGCAAGCGCAACTGGACGAGCGCGAGCGCCATCGTAGGGCGTTCCAGCGCGGGCGCGTCGGAATTGATGCCGATAGCGCTAGCGGAAAGCGCCGTGGAAGTGGCCGACTTTTATCGTGAGCGAGGACTGGCCGTGGCGACCGCCGCGAAGGCCTCCACTAGTGTTTCGCTCTTCGAGGCGGAACTTACGCAGCCAGTTTTTATCGTAATCGGGGGCGAGCGCCGCGGCGTCACGCGCTCATTTCAGCGGCAGGCTGATCTACTGCTGGAAATCCCTTACGGACGCCCCTTTGGGCAGTCCCTGGGCACTGTGAGCGCCGTGTCAGTCTTGGCCTATGAAGTGATGCGACAACGGCGCCACTCCGGAGGGGGCGCCGATGAAAAGCGCTTAAGGCCAGGCGAGCGGCTGTGAAGTCTGATATTTAGCCAGCTTGGCGCAGGTTCGCTCGGTCAGAGCTTCATCCCTATCTTGCTGTCGCGATTTTCCAACCTCTGGTACTATGCGGTTAAGCCACGCTCAAGGCATATCACATCAGGAGATTATCGATGAAAGCAGTCATTCTAACGGCTGGGCAGGGTACCCGCTTGCGCCCGGTGACTTTGACCATGCCCAAGTCACTGGTCCCCGTCGCCAATCGCTGGCTGATTGCCTACGCCATAGATGTGCTCAAATTGGCCGGCCTCAACGACATCGGAATCGTCGTTAACAGCCTGAATTCACCAATTGTCTCGCTGCTGCGCAACGGTAAATCGCTAGGTGTAAATATCGAATACATCGTGCAAGAAAATCAGAAAGGACTGGCCCACGCGATCGGGCTTTGCAAGTCATTTGTTGGCGACGAACCATTTACCGTTTTTCTCGGTGACAATATTTTTCAAGACAGGATGACTGAGCTCTTGACGTCTTTCGCTGATTCAGGCGCGGAAGCGAAGATCGTGCTGGGAGAGGTACTGGATCCTACGCGCTTTGGAATCGCGGAGATTGAGCAGGGGCGCATCGTTCGGGTGGTCGAAAAGCCGCAAGACCCGCCCTCCAACTTGGCGATTACCGGCGTCTATCTGTTTCGCAAGTCGGTCTTCGATGCGATTAGCCGTATCAAACCCTCCGGGCGCAACGAACTGGAAATCACCGATGCCATTCAAGTATTGATCGGCGATGGACATCCGGTCGCGTCATATGAACTTGACGGATGGTGGATTGATGCCGGCAAGCCTGACGCCATCATCATGGCCAATCAACTGGTACTGGAGGAATTGCCCTATACGCCGGCGCCGGAAAACGGTGGGCAAGTCGAGGGCAACAGCGAAGTTTCGCATCGTGTCCTCATCGGCAAAAACAGCCGAGTAATCGACAGCGTTATTCGCGGCCCTGTGATCATCGGCGAGGATACGGTCATCTGCAACAGTTATGTCGGACCCTATACGGCACTGGGAGACAACGTGGTTGTAGAAGGCAGCGAAATCGAAGCCAGCATCGTGATGAAAAACTGCGAAATACGCAATATTCAGGGTCGCATCGACCGCAGCCTGCTAGCGGATAACGCCCGTGTGACCTCTGCGCCGCACATGCCGGTGGCGCATCGCTTTGTCTTGGCTGAAAACAGTTACGTGCAATTCTAGGTGAACGCGGGCGGCTTCATTTGAGCGAACGCGGCGGCAAGAGACCTCTGATTGCCAGGTAGGCAGCGTCGGGTCCCTGCCAGGCAACGACCGCGAAATCGACCTTATCTCGATGATCAAAGACGACGCACTCCGATTCCAATAGCTGACGCTGCTCCTTCGCCTGCGCGCTGCCGCTGGGAAAGCTGATCTTGCCTTGACTATTGATGACTCGATGCCACGGGATGGACTTCCCGCGCGGGGTTTTGCGCAGCGCCGTGCCGACCCAGCGCGGCGCGAGATTCTTCATGCGGATCGGGTCCATATCGTCTTCCGGAGGGATCATCGATGCAATTTGACCATAGCTGCTCACCTTGCCCGGAGGAATCTGGCAGACTATATCCCAGACCATTTCAAAATAGCTGCGCGCATTTGGTGGATTGAACATCAGTTCCTCCCGACAGAGAGGTCTATACCGTGGCGGTTCGGATTCTGAACACTCGGCGCGCTTACCGAGGATGAAGTATGCAAATGACAGGCCTGACCATCGCCGTTGATCGCATGGACGACATGGTGGCATTCTATAACGCCGTCTTTGACGCCCGGCTCAAGCCCACCGTCCATATCGGCGATCAACAATTTTATGGCGGCAAAATCGGCGAACTGGACTTGACGCTGTGCCCAAACGCAATTGCCGGCGTCGTTGCGGATCAAAATCGGCAGCAATTCCGTTTTGCCGTGGAGGATATCGCTAAGGTGATGAAGAAGGGCACGAGACATCACGGCTGCGAGATCAATCCGATTGACGAGTACAAGGGCGCGAAAGTAGCGTCCCTTGCCGATCCGGACGGCAATACAATTGAGTTTGTCGAACTGCTTTGATAGCTAGCCATCGTCAATACTGTCCGAGAGTTCGTCAGGCGAAGGCGTATAATTGCCCAGGTGCCGCACGACTACGCCGCTCGCGTAGTTGGACAGCAGGACCGACTCTTCGGCGTCAAGCCCGGCAGCCAGGGACAAGGTAATCACTGCAATAGCGGTATCGCCCGCGCCGACAGTGTCAAACACATCGCTCACTTGTGGGCTTGGGCAGATTGTCGCGCCGGCATCAGTTGCCAGGGCAGCGCCTCGGTTACCCATGGTGACGATCGTCGCACGCTTGACAGAAAACTCGCCATGAAGGGCGACAGCGGCGGCGCGGAAGTCGTCGTCCGTCGCCAGTTCGCGATCAAGCTGCCGCTCTGCGTCGGCGGCGTTGCACTTGACGACGTCAACTTCGGCGAAGCGTGCGAACTTGCCTTGCACATCCGCCGTCAACAATATGCCCTGCTGACGGCACAAATCGCGAATCCGCTTAACCAATGTCGCTGTCAGCAATCCGCCATGATATTGCGACAGGAGCACTGCGTCGAGGCAGGCAATATTGTCGCCCAGGAATCCGACGATTCTAGCTTCCGTAGCCTCGTCAATGGGATCACGCGAAATCGTATCGATGCGCGCGACCTGTTGCGGGAATCGCAGTCCCATTTGCGCCATGACCCGCGTCTTTACGGTAGTCGGTCGGTCGGCGCAGGCAAGCACGCCAGCGCAGTCAATGCCTTGATCCTTGAGAACTCCAAGTAACTGTTCGCCATATTCGTCGGCGCCGACCGCGCCAACCTGAATGGCTCGGCTGCCCAAGGCGACGATATTTGCGGCCGCATTGGCGGCGCCGCCAGCGATGAAGCGTTTCGACTCCAGTTCCAATACCGGCACCGGCGCTTCTCTGCTCATGCGGGTGGCGCGCCCGGTGATGTACTCGTCGAGAATCACATCGCCCAGGACCAAGACAGTCTTGCGCGCCAGGCGCGCTACGCTAAGTTTCAGCTTTGCCGACATATGGTATCGTTGCTCTGCGGGCTGCTGGCCGAATTCCGCCAGTTTACATCAGCGCGCTCGGTATACGATAGACTTGACTTGGGGACGGGGCTTTGGGCTATCGCTGGCGCAGTACCGCGAGGGCGAATCTTGGCAGGCGCGACATGCGCCGGAATCTCCAAGGTTGGCGCAACAAGCGATAGCACCACTCCAGACCGCGTCTTCGCATCCACTCCGGCGCTCGCGCCACCTCTCCGGCGATGAAGTCCAGCGATCCGCCAATGCCCATTGCCATGGTTACGTTGAGGCGCGGGAGATTGCGCGCGATCCACTTGTCTTGTTGCGGCGCTCCGTATGCTACAAACAGGATATCCGCCCTGGCCCGATCGATCATGGCGACTATGTCGTCTTCTTCGCTTTCAGCTGGGCTGCCTCCATAAGTTCCGGCGACGTTCAGCCTCGGAAAGCGTCGACAGAGGATATCCGCCGCATTCTGGGCGATTCCCTCGCCGGCCCCCAGGAAGAAGATACGCCAACCCCGTTCGGCGGCGTGCCGCGCGATCAATGGAACGCCGTCTGAACCGGTGATGCGTTCGGCAATTGGACTGCCGAGCCGCCTGCTGGCCCACAGCAATCCGACGCCGTCGGGTACGCAGAGGGCGGCCCGATTCAGGATACTGAAAAATATCGGATCCTGACGCGCGATCATGATGAATTCCGGATTGACCGTACAAACGTGACGGGGTCCGGAATCGGCCTGGATCCAGTCGTCTATAAGTTGCATCCAATCCGGATAACTTAATCTGTCAACCGGCACGTCCAGGATGCGTATTCTGCCCGGACGCGGTTTCTCGTTGTCATCCTCCGACGCGTTAGCTTCATTGGCGGCAACTGTGTCTTGTGGACTCGGCTCAAGGACGGTCGCGGCAGCTTCAAATACCTGACGCGATGTCACCAGCTTCATACAGGTACGCGCCGCGCAGCCGTCACGGGCGCCGATAGAGTGCCCGACATAGCTACAGGGACTGCAGGCAACGCCGCTTCGTTGAATCGACGCCCAGCCATCAACAGTCCAGGGTTTCCAGGCCGCGTGATTGCTGGGTCCAAAAATACTGACGATTCGCGTGCCCATGGCCGCGGCAATGTGCATAACGCCGCTGTCGGCGCCGATGAACAGGTCCGCGCGTCGAAGCACATCTGCGAGTTGTGGCAACGTCGTCTTTCCGACCAGGTTAAGGACCTCGAAATCCATCAGACGCGCCGCCTCCAGGCTATCGTCGCCACTTTGACCGACCAGAACAATGTGGGCCATGTAGCGAGACTTGAGTTGATCCGCCACCTCGGCAAAGCGAATGGGCGACCAGCGGCGCGCTTTACTGTACCCGCCGCTGCCGGTGTGCATGACAACAATTGGGCCGTCGTGCAGTTCGCTCATTGTCGACGCGATCGCGCGCGAATCCTCGCTGTGTACCTGGGCAGGACGTGTCTTGGACGGGGCCCCGGCAAGCGCTACCAGATCCAGCCAGTATTGCGCTTCGTGCGCCTCGCCGAAGCCACTGTCCTCCAGTGAGTCCGTCAAAAAGTTGGCATGCTTGTTTCGCAATCCGATGATGCGCTTGGCGCCGGAAACTTTAGCGATAAGCCGAAACTTGATGAGACCCGCGCGCAACGTGAAATGATGGAAGAAGATGACCGTATCGTAGTCAACACGGCGCAGACGGCGCAAAGGGCCAATGTTGGATGGGGACAAAATGGCGCGCGTCGCATTATGCTTGCCCTTGTCAAAGGCCATAACGGTGTTGATCAAGCCGGGCGGCACAATATCTATGGCATGGCGGGATGCCAAAAGGTCGATTCTGGAATCTGGCTTGGCTTCGCGCAGCGCGGCTATGGCCGGCGTCGCCAATACCAGGTCGCCTATGTCCGCCAGTTGCACCAGCAAAATACAGTCCTCAGTCATGTCATAGCTGCCCGTCGTCCCGCGCGCGTCTGACCTGCATTGTAGCAAATCGTCTGCAGGTCACTCATTGCATTTGCTGGATTTCGTCGAAGATCTCGTGGAGTCGAGCGGCGGCTCGCTCCCAGGTAAATGCGGCGGCCTGTCGCTTGCCTTTGCGAATCATGCTTTGGCGCAGACCGGGATCGCTGTTGTAACGCCGCATGGCTGAGCTGATCGCCGCTGTATCCTGAGGATCAACCAGGAGACCCGCTTTGCCAACAAGTTCCGGCAGGCTTGAGGTGTTGCTGGCGATTACCGGGGTCCCGCAGATCATGGCTTCCAGGACCGGGAAACCAAATCCTTCGTAGAAGCTGGGAAACACCAAAGCCAGTGCTTGGCTCAGTAGCGCGCCTTTGTCCCCTTCCTCGATATAGCCGAGCATTCGGACGTTTTCCGCGCCGGCCAGCCAAGTTTCGTCAAAAAGCCAGCCTTTTCCTCCGGCCAAAACGAGTCCCGTCTGCTTGTCGCCGACTTGTCGTTGCCATTCCACAAAGGCATTGACGAGGCCCTGGATGTTGTTGCGCGGCTGCAATGTGCCGATGAACAGGAAGAAGCGTTCCGGCAACTGAAAACGATCGCGAACGCGCGCGATATCTTTCTCTTCAAATCCTAAGGCATCCGCGTCGACGCCGGGATAGAGAACACGAATCTTGTCCTTTGGAGCGCCATAATAGCTGCTCAGATCATCGGCCGTGGCGCGACTGTCCGCCAATATGAGCGTGGCGCGGCGTTGGCTATGGGCGGTAGTGAAATCAAGGTATCTGCGCTGCATTTGCGGGTGAGCCGCCGGGAAGTGCTTATAGCCCAGATCGTGCACGGTAACCAACGCATGGCCTGGAAAAGATAGCGGCAAGGTATGCGCCGGAACAAAGCAGACATCGGGACGCGCCGCCCAGAGTTCTCGCGCGAAACGCAGATGAGTCCAGGCGCGCCCCCACGGCAGGACAATTTGTCTTGTCATCGCGTTGGCGGGGAAAAGATCGGCCGGGGGAGCATCGCGAAAATAAAGCGTAATGTTGTGCGGTTCGTCTCGGTACAGGTTTGCTTCTATAAATGCGTGAAGCAAACGCCGCGCATAGTGCTCCGTGCCGGTTGGTCGGCCCGCCGTCGTTCGGCTGGCGTCAATCGCAATTCGTAGCGACATGTCTATAGTCCGGTGGCGAACCTGCGACTATTCCACCGGCTCAAAGGCTGATGACCTTCGCGGAGACGGGCTTGTCGGCGAGGACATGGCGGGTATCGACGATTAGACGGCTGTAAGCCGCGATCTCGCGCCAGTCGAATGCAGTGTGATCGGTTGCGATCACCACGCAATCGGCATTCTTCAGCAAGCCGGCGCAGTAAGCCTGAGACGGCATGCGCGCATCGTTTTCCAGGCGTATTTCCGGCACATGCGGATCACAGTAGCTCACGTCGGCGCCTTTCTGCCGCAACAGGCTGATAATGTCAAGCGCGGGACTCTCCCGTACATCATCAACATCGCGTTTGTAAGCCACGCCCAGAATGACGATGCTCGAACCACGAACCGCTTTCCGCTGGTCGTTGAGGGCGTCTGTAATCTTGTCGATGACGTAATACGGCATTGATGTATTGATTTCGCTTGCCAGCTCAATAAAGCGGGCATTGTAATTCAGCGTTTTCAGCTTCCAGCTCAAGTAGTGTGGATCTACTGGGATACAGTGTCCTCCAAGCCCGGGACCGGGATAAAAGGGCATGTAGCCGAAGGGTTTAGTCGCCGCCGCGTGAATTACTTCCCAGATATCTATGTCAAGCTTGTCACACATCAGCGTCATCTCGTTAACCAAACCGATGTTTACAGCGCGAAAAGTGTTTTCCAGCAGCTTCACCATCTCGGCCGCGGTAGGGGAGGATACCTGGACAACTTCATCGATGGCGGAATCATAGAGAGCCGCAGCTACTTGTGTGCAGTGTTCGGTAATGCCCCCGACGACTTTGGGTGTATTGCTGACCGTGAAACGCTGGTTTCCCGGATCGATACGTTCGGGTGAAAACGCGATAAACACGTCCTTGCCTACTTTCCAGCCGTCACGCAAGATTTCCGGCAGAATTACCTCTTCGGTGGTTCCGGGATAGGTGGTGCTTTCCAATACGATCAGCATGCCCGCCTTGCAGACTTGCGCGATCGATTGGGTAGCTTCCAAAATATGGGACATATCCGGATCGCGCGTTTTTCGCAGTGGCGTCGGTACGCAAATGCTGATGGCGTCTGCCGGGCGCAGCTCGGCATAACAAGTCGTCGCGCGGAAGCGCCCGGCCTTCACCAAAGTCTCCAAACGCTTATGCGGGATTTCCGGAATATAGCTTTGACAGTCGTTTATCTTGATCACTTTATCTTCGTCAACATCCACGCCCAGGACCGAAAAGCCAGCTTCGGCGAATTCGACCGCCAGGGGCAAGCCGACGTAACCCAGGCCGACAACGGCAACTGTGGCATTCCGTTCCGCGAACTTGTCGAGCAGATCTCTCTTGTGGCTCATATTGGTCCTTTGTACAGGATGCGCCCGAAGAAATTATATTACGCGCCATACCAGTACAGTAGCCTGAGATCAGCGAATGCCACTTCTTGCGAAGCTCTCGACGAATTGGCGTTGGAACAGGACAAACAGAATGACTAAGGGCGTGACTACAATTAGTGTGCCCGCCATCAACTGACCGTAAAATGCGCCCTGATCCGTGGTCTTGATCAGCTTGTTTAACCCCACCGTCAGCGGTCGGATTTCTTCAGACCGCGTGATGATGAATGGCCAGAGGAACTCATTCCAGTGTGAACTGACGGAGACCAACGCAAAGGCAAGGTATGCCGGAATGGCGTTTGAGACATAGACATGGCGAATGACCTGCAATAAGTTCGCGCCATCAATTCGCGCCGCTTCGTCCAATTCTATGGGGATTTCGCGAAAGGTCTGTCGCAACAATAACACGCCGAATGCCGATCCCCAATAAGGCATCATCAAGGCAATCCGAGTGTCGAATAGACCTAGAATGTTGATCATTCGGAAGTTCTGCACCAAAAGAACTCCCGATGGGATCATTAGTTGCAGAAGTATGATCATTAAGAACAGGTTCCGCCCGAAGAATCTCAGACGTGCGAAAGCATAGGCGGCGCAAGTGACAGTCGCAAGCTGTACCGCGAGCGTGCCCGCGACAAACAGGAAACTGTTGAGATAATGCAAGCTCCAGGGCGCTATGACCAGCGCCCGCTGATAGTTGATCAAGGTGATTTCGCTGCCGAAAAAGATGCTGCCCTTGGTAACGGGTTCCGCCTCCGGCCGAAAACTGACGAGTACCGTAAAGATCAGCGGAATGAGAAACACCACAGCCAGCGTTATTTTGAGGATAGAAGCCAATCGCGGCAGGATTCCAGGCGCTTTGTTCATGAGTCCGACTCGTCGCGCTCGAACAGAAGGAAATTGCTCAGGGTAAATGTCAAGACGGCGCCGATCAGAAGAATCGTCATCGCGTTCACGTAACCCCAGTTCCGACGTTCGGATATATTCTGGAATATCAGATACAGCAACAGGTTGGCGCTGTCGGCGGGTCCTCCCTCGCCCAGCGCCTGCAATTGCTCAACAGTTTGAAAAGCGAAAATGAAGGAAATCACGATGACGAAGAGCAAGGTACGCCGCAGCAGTGGCAGGGTAAGAAAGGCAAACTGCTGCAGGCCGCCCGCGCCATCGAGCGCGGCTGCTTCATAGAGATCGCGCGGGATATTTTGCAAGCCGGCCAGGAAGAAGATCATAAAGTAACCAGCTTGCTTCCAGATGTTGACAATGACGACAGAAGCCAGCACAAGATTGCGGTCGCCGAGCCAGTTCAAGCCCGGGTGACCGACGGACTTCAGTATGGCGTTGGCCAGTCCGATGCTGTCTGAAAAGATAAAGGACCAAATGCTGGCGGCGCCGATGAGCGGCAGCAGCGACGGATAGAATACGGCAAAGCGCCATAGGCCCAGAAGGGGCTGTTCACGGTTGAGCAAGATTGCCAACAGCAGCCCAAGCGGCACCCCGATGCCGACAGTTGCCAGCGCAAAAATGATCGTGTTACGAAAAGTACGGGTGAAGCGCGCGCCCATGTAGTGGCTGTCGTCGAATAGATCATGGAAATTCTGTAGGCCCACGAATTCCGGCGGCTTACCGGCCGAGTTAAGACCTCTCGCCGGCTTGTAAAGACTGTCATTGACGGTTCTGATCGCCGGCGCCACATTGAACATGAGCACGAGGATCAGTGTTGGCGCGATGAGCAAGTATGGAATGACGATGGATCGTATCGGTCTTCGAGGTGTATTCATGGACATCGCTTTGCCAGTAGCAGAAATGGCGAGCGAACCGTGTCAGCCTGTTGATTCAAGTTGTCACGAAGGGCGTGGACTTCGCCAGGGGCAGCCTTACCCAAGGCAGATTCACCCGGATGGGCGCGTTTTCAGCGGGTGGTTCCTGGAAAAAAGCGGGCGTGCCGCCAGGCACGCCCGCGCCAGCTTAGCGGTATTCGGCCAGGATACCGTCGATTTGCGCTTGAGCAGCGTCCATCGCTGCCTGCGCATCCTCCGCTTCGCCCGTCAGTATGCTTTGCAAGGCGCCATTGATGATGCCCTGGATGGTAATGGTCGCATAACTGGAGAATTCCTTCCCAACGTGTTGCAGTTGGTCGCGGGCGACCAGGTATTGGGGATATTCCATGGCGAGGGACGCCAATGGTTCCGTCTCCCAAGCTGTCGCATTGGAGGCGATGTATCCGGTGGTCGCGCCCCAATCGGCCTGGATCTCTGGCGACGAAAGGAAGGTCACCCACTTCCAGATCGCGTCCATTTCGGCGTCGGACTTGCTGCCGTCGTCGAAGATGTAGAGATTGCCGCCGCCCGTCGGCGCGCCATACCCGGCGCCATCTTCTCCAGCCGGTCCACTCGGCAAGTACCAGACGCCAACTTCAAAGTCCGCGTCGCGCAAAATGCGCGTCAGGTTTCCCGTAGTGTGATAGATCATGGCCGCTTGCCCCGCCAAAAACGCCGTCGGCGTATCGCCCCAAGCGGCGCCGCCAGCCGGTCCAACTCCGAGATCTGTGCCGAGCGAGCGAACGAATTCAACCGCAGCAACTGCCTCTGGCGTATTGAAGAACACTTGTGTGGGATCTTCACTGACGATATTTTGTCCATAGGCGATGGCAAAACTCTGATACATCCAGATGGGGAAGCCGCCAGCGACCGGCACCAACAGTCCGTCGCGGTCTTCAGTCGTCAGTGCCTGAGCGATCTCGACCAGTTCCGCATTGTTGGTCGGCGGCGAATCGTAGCCCGCTTCGGCCAGCAAATCGGCGTTGTAATAGAGGATCGGCGTACTGCGTTGGAAGGGAATGGACCAGACATTGCCGTCTTCGTCCATGCCGTTGCGCATCAAGGCCGGGAAGAAGTCAGCCACGAAGGCCTCGCCGTCCTCCATGCCGTCAATGAAGTTCTGTGCGGGAACGATGTATCCCTCTTCAGCAAAACTGTAGAGATCAATTGACAGCATGACCGCAACATCGGGCCCAGCGCCGCCTCCCTGGAGCTCGGTCAATATGGTATTGCGCGTGTCGGTGTAGCTGCCGGTGAATACCGGCTTGATGGTAATGTCCGGGTTCTCTTCCCGGAATTTGTCAGCATATCCTTGGAAAATGCCCTCGGCGTCATTTGCCGTCGCCGACGGGAAGTAGAAGTCGATGACAAGGCTGTCCTGTCCAATTGCGGAGCCTGTCAGCAAGAGTGATATGACGAAGACAATCAGAGCCTTAACGCGGTAACTCATATTCTGTTCTCCTTCAAGCCAGGTAAGTACGGGATGTATAACTGTGGAGGCTATTCTAACGCCGATACCTCGATCGAGGCAAACAAAACGCGCCCGCCGGGTTCCCCCGGCAGAGCGCGTAGCTTGAACTTTTGACAAGGACTGAGTCGTTCAACTCAGACCGCGATGTCACGTCGCTCGTATTGGTAAAGCGACGCCACCAGGAGAACTGCGGAAACGACTACGAATCCGGCGATATGCGGCCAGATGAAGCCCTGTGTCAAGATGTCGCCGGTATTGTAATAGGTTAGGAAGGAAACGGATCCGATGGGGTCGGCGACAGTTCCTTCCGCGACCGCGCCTATCGTCTGCAACATGTAGCTTGCGATGACAAATGCCGTGACGATGCCAAGCGCGACCGATCGCCGCTGAACGATGACAGCGATCAACATGGTTACGGCCATGATCAACACCATCATGGGAATCAAGTAGAATGTGACCTCCGCCAGCCGCGCCACGTCAAGATCGATGCCGGCAATTGACACGCCTAGCTGCATACCCAGATAGATCAACAGGACCACACCGACAATGCTGACGCTGTAGGCAAGGAATTTTTCAACGATCACGCGCGCCCTTTGCACCGGTAAGCTCAGCAGCACGTCCATGGTGCCGGCGTCTTCTTCGTTGGCGGTGATGCGCATGCCCATGACGACCGGATAAACGGCGAAAATCAGCGCGGATTTACCGAAAAATCCCATGGCGACGAAGCCTTCGTTGGTCGCGAAAATCTCCAGCTCCTTGCCGACGCCGACCATCGCGAGAATGATGGGCGGGAAGGTCTCCAGCAAGTCCTTTATGTCTTGCATATCAAAGAGCGGCACCATCAACACGACCATTAGAGCCATAGCCGCCAAGCCACCTCCCCAATAGACCATTTGCTTCCAAGTCTGTTTGTAGGTCTCCAAGAAAACTGAACCGATCATCGTAAACGCTCCTAGACGCCGAGGTCGCGGCTGATAAACATGCGGACGGAAAGCGCGAAACCTGCCAGGACTACCAATAGCAGGAGCAGGGTATTTGCGGGGTCGAAATTGCCCAGCACGATCGCCTCGCCCTGCGTATAGCTGAAGAAGGACAAGCCTTGCATGAGATCGGCGATGGCCCCGCTGGCGGCGCCGCCGATCACATTGAAGATGTAGCTGGCGACGACGAAGGCTGCTGACAAGCCAATGGCAAGGGCGCGCCGCCGGGCGATTAGAGCCAGCAGACCGGTGACGGTCATCACCAGCAAGGCGCCCGGGTAGAGATTGAGAATGCTGATGAAGAGCAGATCCATTCTCGCGTCTACGCCAAACAAGACCAGGCTGAACAGCGTAATCGCCGCGCAAAGGAGCAAGATGCCCAGCCCGATTGCTGCGTAGCCAACCCAGCGTTCAAGCAGGTATGCGGAGCGCGAAATCGGAAGCGACATGATCACATCCATAACCCCGGATTGCTCGTCGTTGGCGGTGATGTTCATGCCGGCCATGACAGCGAAAACGGACAGGAATATACCGGCTTCCGCAACGAAGACCGATACGATCCAGCCTTCAGAAGTTCGCAGCACGTCAATGCTGCTAGCGCCGAAAGCTTGCAGCAGGGCGGGCGGCATTGAAGCCAGGAGATCGGCATAGCCCTGGATGATATCCGAGCTTGAGGCAATGAATCCGATGTAGAAACCGAGCGCGCCCAGGCCCAGACCCCAGTAAAGTATCTGCTTCCAGGAGGTTCGAACTGTATTGGCGAAGACTATTCCAGTCATTAGCGCGCCTCCGTGCCGTCGCTATAGTAGGCCAGGAAGATATCCTCCAATGATGGTTCTTCTACGCGCAGATCTTTCACGTAACCATCGCTGATCATGCGCAGCAAGGGATCGAAATCGCCCATCAGGCGCATCTTGACGCGCGATCCATTGATGTCGACGTCGCTGATCTCGCTCGACTGCTGCAGGTGCCGGGCCAATCCCTCGGGTACGGCGTCTCGGAATTGAACATCAACCCAATGAAACTCCACGTTCATCAGTTTCTCAATTGACTCGACCGCCTTTAGATCGCCATCGCGCAAGATGCCGGCGCGGTCGCAAATGGCTTGGACCTCGCTCAATATATGAGAAGACAAGAATACGGTTTTCCCCTTGTCGCGGAATTCGTCCATCATTTCGTGAAAAGTCTGTTGCACCAAGGGGTCGAGTCCATTGGTCGGCTCGTCTAGAATGAGCAAGTCCGGCGAATGCATCATAGCCAAGACCAGCCCAAGCTTGCGCTTGTTGCCGGATGACAAGTCCCGGACCCGTTTGCTCGTATCCAATTGCAGGCGCTTCGCCAATTCATCGGCTTGCTTCGTAATGTCTTTGGAATCGCCGTGGACGCTCGCGACGTAGTGGATGACCTGCTGACCCGTGCGCCCTTCCCACAAGCTAAGCTCGCCGGGCAAGAAACCGACCCGCCGATGGATCTCTACGCTGTGATCCCGCACATCCATGCCGAAGATTGAGGCGGAGCCGCTGCTAGGCCTGATCAAGTCCAGCAGCATGCGTATAGTGGTGGTCTTCCCGGCGCCGTTGGGACCCAGGTATCCAAAGATCTCACCCTGTTGCACGCTAAGACTGAGGTTACGCAAGGCCGCTGTCTGCTGGGAGCCCGAGCCGTATGTTTTCGAAAGACCGCTGATTTCTATCACCGTTGCGGACGCCATGATAATCTCCTTATTGCCAACAATAGCGTGGGTTGACGCCCACAAAACATGCGTTCAACCTCAATCGATTATAGTCCGCGCGTGAATTCGCTGTCAACGAAGACCGCGACAAGCTTATCCCCCAATTATTGGGGTGTGCAGCGACAAGTTACAGCACAACTCTTCAGCGCTTGGCACACATACCCACGCTAGGGAACGCTGATCACATCGGCGCCCAGATAAGGGCGCAAGACTTGCGGGACAACGACGCTGCCGTCGGCACGCTGGTTGTTCTCCATGATCGCGATCATCACGCGCGGCGTGGCGAGGCCGCTACCGTTTAAGGTATGTACAAACTGTGTCTTGCGACTGCCGGCCGGGTAATATCGCACCCTTGCTCGTCGTGCTTGAAAGGCTTCGGTATTGCTGCAGGAACTCACCTCGAGCCATTCCTGGCAGCCGGGCGACCACATTTCGATGTCATATTTTTTGGTAGCGCTGAAGCCGAGGTCGCCGCTGACAATTTCCAGGCGTCGAAAAGGTATCTCGAGTCGCGCGCAGATGTCCTCGGCATAGCCGGTCATCGTCTCCAATTCGCCGTAACTGGTATCGGGCGTCGTGAATTTGAACATCTCCACTTTTTCGAATTGATGTACGCGCTTGATGCCGCGCACGTCGCGCCCGGCGCTGGCTTTTTCGCTGCGAAAACAGGGTGTGTGCGCGACATAGCTCAGCGGAAGATCGGTTTCCTCGAGGATTTCGTCTCGATGCATATTGGTGATCGCAACCTCGGCCGTAGGTAACAGAAAGCGGTCTTCTTCCGCCAGTTGATAGACCGTATCGTGAAATTTGGGGAACTGTGCTGAGCCGTACAGCATGTCCCCGTGTACCAGGTAGGGCACATAGACTTCGCTGAATCCGTTGTCTCGCGCGGTATCCAGGAAGAAGCTGATCAAGGCGCGCTGCAAGCGAGCTCCCCAACCCTTCAGAACAAAGAAGCGGCTGCCCGCCAGCTTGACACCGCGTTCGAAGTCTATGATGCCAAGCGCGAGACCCAGTTCCCAATGGGGTTTCGGCTCGAAGTCGAATTCGCGGAATTCGCCTATGGGCGGATGCGCGACATTGCTCTCTTCGCTCTCATGGACGGGTACGCTATGATGCGGCAGATTAGGGATCCAGAGCATATTGTCTTCAAGTTCGCTCTCGATTTCCTTCGCCCGGGCGAAGCCGTCGTCAATCTCGCCGCCTATCTGCTTCAAGGCTGCGATGAGACCGTCGAATGCGTAGCCCGGTTGCAAGTTGTCGTTTCTCTTGACCGGGGCGCTGCCATCCATGAGATCGCTTGCAGCGCCAAGGTCTTGACGCTGCAGCGCGCTCGCAGCCGCATGCGCCCGCGCAGCTTTTTCTCCATCATCCATCGCTTTGTTGCCGCGCAGTTTGCCCATTGAGCGGTTTAAGGTGTTTCGCGCGGCTTGCGCGGTTTCTGTCATGGTCCGTATTTCGCGCCGCTGCGCATCCAGTTCCAGGATCTTGTCAATGCGGGCCAGCGCCGCCTCGTCATATAGCTTGCCGATCTGCTCTTTCACCCAATCCGGCTTTTCACGGATTAGCGCTATATCTAGCATGTCTTTTCTGTCTCCAGTTGAGTTGAATTCAAGAACTGTGAAATCCGGGATCCGTTCGATTTTACCATGTGCCGAAGGCAATGTCGCAACGCGTCATGCCCGCCCAAAGACGGCACATGGCGCTAAGAGTCTTGACCGGAGATTGAATTGGAGGATCTAATGGAGGAGGCGGCTTCGTAGCGCGCATGCGCCCATTCCGGGGCATCGTCAGGCAGTGGCCCGCGAATGTCGCGCAGAAAACGACGACCGGCAATAGCCAAGCCGATGATGACGTTGGCGATCACCAGAGTATCAAAGAATTCCGGCGTCAGGATGTCCAAGTTGGTTCTGTTCCAATCTTTGCGGTCTTCTACCCGCCAGGCTCTACAGAACATGATAGATCGCCATTGCCAATTCCACAAGCGTATCAAGCCCGGCGCTGCAACAGTCGCTCGATATGAAATTGGGATTTACATACTTAAAGTAGCGATAGATTACCTAGCGGCATTTTGCATGACCAAGAAACATATGAGGCTGCGGCGGCCATAGGAACTATATCGGCGAGATTGAACGGGCTGAGAAGTCTCCCTCGCTGCACATTATCTTTGCCTTGGCGGAAGCGTTGGATATGCAAGCACCTGATCTATTGACATTGGTAGAGGAATGACAGTTAATCTCGGGACTTGATCCTGGCCGCAATGCAAACTAGAATGCACCAATCATGTATGATAGAATAAGGTATAGGCTGCGGCGTTGGCGTCGAAAACGTGCAGGTCTATCGGGCACGAGGACAATGCCTGGCGCATTACCGCTTAGCATGTTAATTGAAAGACACGAGCAAGGCAAGCCACACATAGCTTCGTATGCTGAACTCCGAAGAGAAAGGCTGCTAACCGTGCTCAATGCAGTAAAGGAGAAGTGGGACACGATACTGATTCTCGTCGTTTTGCTCGGCGGGCTTGTAGGTATTATCAACCCCCGATTTGAAGCTTTGGAGGCCAACCTAGGTGCCAAGATCAATGTTTTGGATGTCAGCCTTAGTGCCAAGATTGATGCTGTTGACGCCAAGTTCGACAACAAGTTTGACAAGCTGGCCGAAATGATGATCATAGCCCACACCAACGGAGAAGCTACAAGAGAAGAACTTATTGCTATCTGGGAGCGCCTCGCCGCGGAGAACTAGAATTCATTCCGGCTCTAATCAAAGTTTCGGCACCATGTAGGCAGGGTTTGTTCTTTTAATCGTTGCCTAGAGTATGGTTGATTAGCCGGCCACTTTTGTATGTAAATCCCAAAAACTGTCCCAAGCATGTACCCGGCGCCTCCGCCTCGATAATGCTTTGACTGCGGGCAGGCGCGGAACGCCTCTACTCAGGTGATAGAAGCCCAGAAATCCGCGATTCGCATTTCGGTCAACGCGTCGTCTACGCGATAGAAACTCTCGTCTGTCATCACGTAGAGCTTGCCGGCGAATGCCGCCCGCAGGTTCTGCAATTGCGCCAACGAACCTTCCAGCGCATTCGCAATCCGGAACTCGATGCCGGCGTCAGCCTTGGGCAAGTAGAGCGCGATGCGCCTTTTCTTTTCCGCTAGCGGTAGGTCCAGTTGATATTCCAGCTGGCGCACGGCGGCATCCAACATGAATTGCCCGCGCAAATCATTTTCGGACGGCGCAGGCTCGCGCAAATGCGGATACAGCAAAACATCCCGGATGCTGTCTTGATCCGTAAGCAGCATAACCATACGATCGACCCCGCTGCCGAAGCCGCCGTTGGGTGGCATGCCGAAGCGCATTGCCCGCAAGTAGTCTTCATCCAATGGCGTGGTTTCGTCCGAATCCTCGTCATAGAGCCTTTTCATCTCTACGAATCGCGCCTGCTGATCGCGCGGATCGTTCAATTCCGTGAAGGCGTTCCCCATTTCCATTCCGTGGATGAAAAACTCGAATCGCTCGGTGTGGGATTCCAAATAGCGCCGTTCTTTTTCGTCGCCGGCGTCGGCATCGCCCCGAATGCGCTTGGCAAAGGGCGATACATCGCGCGGATAATCCTTGATGATCGTCGGTTGGATCAGGCGCTCTTCAATATGATTGCCCAGCAGATGCTCGACGATCATGCGTCCCCAGGTATCGTCGCGGTCCAGACCATCCGCCAAGCCGCGTGATTGCAGATACGCGTAGAGCGTTTCGCTCGATGGAAAATCCATATAGTCGAAGTCAAGATACGCTTGTACCGCCTCGCGAATGCTCAGGCGTTTCCAGGGCGGCGCCAAGTTCAGGTCGACACCCTGATATCGAATCGCGCTTGATCCGTTAACCTGCTCGGCGGTGTGAGCGAACATGCGCTCGGTGATATCCATCACGCCTTCGTAATCGATATAGGCTTTGTAAAACTCCAGCATGGTGAATTCGGTATTATGTTTGTAGCTGACGCCTTCATTGCGAAAGTCTCGTCCAATTTCATAGACGGCATCGTAGCCGCCGACGAGAAGACGTTTTAGGTAAAGCTCGAAGCTGATGCGCAGGTATAGGTCCTGACGCAACTGGTTGTGATGCGTGACAAACGGACGCGCGGCGGCGCCGCCATACAGGGGCTGCAAGATCGGCGTTTCAACCTCGAGCATGCCCTCGTTGTCGAGGAAGTCGCGCAGTGCTTTGATCGTTTTGGCGCGCTTGTTGAATATCTCGCGAACGGATTTGTTCACTGCAAGATCGGCATAGCGCTGGCGGTACCGAGCCTCAGTGTCCTTGAATTCTCCATACTCGCTGACGCTGCCGTCTTCTCGCCGCTGCTCTTTCACCACGGGCAAGGGGCTGAGCGTTTTGCTCAGAAGCGTCAGCTCGGTTGTTTCGACGCTGATTTCGCCTGCGCGCGTGCGCATCATGGTACCGCTGGCCTGAACGAAGTCATCGACATCAATCAGCTTGCGCCGGACCAATTCGTAGCTTTCCTCGCCAAGCGCGTTCAGTCGCAGGAAGAGCTGGACACGACCGCTCGCGTCTTCGATATGCGCGAAGGATACTTTTCCTTTGCTATTGAGACGCCTGATACGCCCGACGACAGAAACATAAGTCGAGCCGGGCGCTTCTTCGCTGTGGAAGGCTTCAATGGCCTCGGAAACGGTGTGGGTTCTTTGGCAGCGTCCCGGATATAACAGGACGCCGGCTGCCTCCAGGCGATTGGCTTTCTCCAGGCGTTCGTTCTCGAGTTTGTTCGGTTGCCACATGCCGGCGGTTGCGCTCCTGCTAAAGTGTTAACTTGCGCAATTAGAGTGGGATCGCGCCCACTCTTGATGCACAGAAAAAAATGAAAAGTCTCAAAACACTCAAAACACTCATTATAAAAGCCGCTCGGTGGCAGCGATAGGGTCTGCCTCGTCAGGGAAATCGCATCAATCAATTCTCACCACCGGTCGCGTAAGTCGCGTAGACACAGCCCTTCGAAACTGACCGTCGGTCGCCCCTGTTTACGTAAACCGCGTCGCTTATACGACGAGACGGCTTACGATTTTGCGTGAGCGCGGCATTCCTGTGACCTTTTCGCTGCCGCCGAGCGGCTACAAGGCTTGATTGGTATTGTGGTGTTTGCAGTTGTTTTTGCACCCCTCATCCCCCGGCCCCTTCTCCCACAAGGGGCTAAGGAGCGGACACGTTTTGTCAACTGACTCTATACCGAAACCGCGAACATATAGTCGCCCCTTGCTAGAACATTTATGCTATCTTCCCTTTATCACGCAAGCAAAGGAGGACTCCCCACCATG
>JAPOOU010000118.1 GCA_026713245.1 Chloroflexota bacterium | reverse complement strand
ACTGCCCGTTTGCGCTGGTGGTCGCGCTCATCGCGGGGGGGGCGGGGGACGGGGCGGTCGAAGGGGCGGGGGGATGGGGGGAGTATCTCAACTGACTATAGCTGGTCCCCCGCCGATAAAGTGACGCGTTACGGAATGGTATGACGGGAGGCAACAATGGGCGAATTCAACGGTTTGGGATTGCATTTGGGAAATCTGTCGCGTCTGTCGTCGGCAAAATCGCGCTCGATCAGCGCCGAGAACTTCGATGGCGCCAAAGGCAAAGGCGGCATGGCTGACGAAGGGACCGGCAGCCAGGCCGCGCGCGACCTGGGCCACGGCTGGAAAGTCTCGCCATCCGTGCGCATCAAAGCCGGCGAAACGTTCACTGTCGCCGACATCGACGGTCCGGGCGCTATCCAGCAGATCTGGATGACGCCCACCGGCAACTGGCGCTATACCATCATGCGCATCTATTGGGACGGGAGCGAATCCCCCTCGGTAGAATGCCCGGTCGGCGATTTCTTCGCCGTTGGCTGGGGCGAATATGCGCAGGTGACATCGCTGCCGATTTGCGTCAATCCCGGCAGCGCCTTCAACTCATACTGGGAAATGCCCTTCCGCCGCCATTGCCGCATCACCATGAGCAATATCGCCGAAGAGGACATGACGCTCTACTATCAGGTCAACTATACCTTGACCGATGTGCCCGAGGACGCCGCCTATTTTCACGCGCAATTCCGCCGCACTAACCCCCTGCCATTCAAAGATGTCTACACCATCGTCGACGATATTCGCGGACGCGGACATTATGTCGGAACCTATGTGGCCTGGGGCGTCAACAATAACGGCTGGTGGGGCGAGGGCGAAGTGAAGTTTTACCTCGACGGCGACGAATATCCCACGATTTGCGGCACCGGCACCGAAGATTATTTCTGCGGCTCCTATAATTTTGATCCCAGCCCGCGCCACGACCAGGGATACGTCGCCTACACTACGCCTTACGCCGGTTTTCATCAAGTGATCCGGTCCGATAACGATTACAGGTCACAGCTAAGAATGGGCATGTACCGCTGGCATATTATGGATCCGATCCGCTTTGACCAAGACTTGCGCGTCACCATGCAAGCGCTGGGATGGGGTTACAACCGCCGCTATCTGCCCTTGCAGGACGATATCGCTTCGGTCGCCTATTGGTATCAGACTTTGCCGCATGCGCCCTTCCCGCCATTGCCGGAGCGCGACAAGCTGATGGTGATCTGAACCTCAGCGCTCCCGCGCCAGTTCGTCGTAAAGGCGCTCATAACTTGCGGCTGCCTTCTGCCAGGTATATTCGGCTTCGACCAGTTCCCGTCCGCGACGGGACAAGCGGCGACGCAGCTCCGCATCGCTTAGGACATGAAGCGCGGCCGCAGCAATGTCCTTCGCTTCGGCAATGATCGCGGATTGGCCATGTTCAACCGCGATGCCTTCAACGCTCAGCGACGTCCCCACCAGGGGAATGCCCATCGCCAGCGCTTCCAGCGCCTTATTCTTCTGTCCAGCGCCCATGCGCAGGGGGCAGATGAAAGCCGTCGCTCGCGCCAGGAATGGCTGCACTGCGGGCACGCGACCGCTAACAAGTACACGGCTGTCCGCCAGGTTGAGCATCCACTCCGGCGGGTTGTTGCCGACCAGTTGCAGTTGCGCGTCCGGCATTTGCCGCCAGATCTCGGGCATGATTCGCTCGGTCAGCAGCCGCGCCCCATCCTGATTCGGTCGATACTCGAAGTTGCCAACGAAGAGCAGCGTCTGCCCGTCACGATCCTCGCCTCGCCAGGGGAACTGTCCCAAATCGATACCGTTGGGAATCACGTCTACCGGAAGTCCCGGTTGCAGTGACAGCAGCATATCCCGGTCTTTTTCGGCGATCACCACGGTGCGGTCATAGGGCGCATACATGAAGCACTCAAACCGGCGCACGATCGGCAAGCGCAGCGCCGCGCTGAGTTGACCCTGCCGCGCCGCGCTCCGCAGAAAGAGCGCATGCGATTCGTAGGGCGTGATCAAATTGGGCTTGTCTGCGAAAAGCGGATGATATTCGTATACGCTGACCGATCCGAAACAATGCGCCACATCGTAGTCATGGAGTTGCGAATACCGCTCGATCGCGCGCCACAATTCCGGGCTGAAGCTAATGTCGGCATTCCTGGCAAATCGCTTCGCCGGATCAAACAGGCGCCGCAGGTAGGCTTCGCCACTGCGCCGGGACTCCGGTATCAACTCGATATGCCTGAAGAAATCGCGATACTCCGAGATCCACCGGGGATCGTCGTCGCGGTCATAAAGCGCGAGCAAATCGATGGTGTGGCCGCGCCCGGATAATTCCCGCGCCAAATGCCAGATGATCAGGCGGTCGCCAAAATGCAGCGGATATGGCGGGCAGCGCGAAATCAGCAGTATCGTCTTCATAAGGCAGGTGTCGGACCGTCCATGGCTCCCCTATCCTACCAATCGCGAAATCCTCTTGAAAGTCTCCGCAAAAGAAAAACTCACCGCGTGGATGAGTTCTAAGGTGCCGAGACCCAGACTTGAACTGGGGACATCAGCATTTTCAGTGCCGCGCTCTACCAACTGAGCTATCTCGGCATCTCATCGCTAAATGAGAAATCGAAGTGTAGTTGTCCGGGCGCTGGATGTCAAGGACAAAGTGCCTATCGAGGATCAAGGAACGGGGACTCATCTCCCGTCACTGGGAAAGGGCCGTGCCCAGCCAGGAACGGATCAACGCGCCGGTCTCGTCTGGCGCCGACTGCGGGAAAAGGTGCCCCTGCCCTTCAATCACAATTATTGTGGCCGCAGGCGCCAGGCGCTGCACCGCGTCTTGACTCGCTTGATCGAAAGTATCGCTCGCGCTGCCGCGGATGATCAAAACCGGCAGCAAGCCCTCCAGCTTCGGCAAATCTTCCCAGACGCGCTGGTAAACCGTGGAATAATAATAGACTTCCCATTCAACAGGCCAGGCCAGTTCGTAACCGGCAGTGCCCGGGCGTTCCCTTAAGCCATGGTCGACATACAAGCGCAGCGCTTCATCCGGCCAGTCAGCGAAATGTGGCCGGTCCCGAAAACGGGCGAAAGCCAGATCCCGGCTCTCGAAGACGCGTCGACGCCGCAACGCGCCCCTAACCAGCGGACTTTGATCAAGCGCATTGCGGTCTGTCGCCGTTTTCAGCCAATCCAGCCCTTCCCGCGACAAAATCGTAGGATCGAGCATGATCAGCGCCCGGAAGCGCTCAGGCGCCTTAATGGCTGCCAGCATTGAAGCGATACCGCCAAAGGAATGGCCGATCAGGATGAGTTCGTCCATTTTCCACCTGTCAAAGGCGCGGAGCAGGTCATCCGCCAGAACGTGCCATTCGCGCAATTCCCGCGGCGGCGTCTGATCGCCCCACAGCGCGCGCGGCGGGAAGCAGATCGCGCGATAGCGATCCCGCAAAGATCGCAGCATCGGCGCGTAAGTTTGCGGAGGAAAGCTATTGGCCGGGGCGATGTGTATAAGGGCTGCGTCCGCCGGTCCGCCCAATTCAAGCAGTTGCTGCGGCACGTTTTACACCTTTGTATGCCTAAAAATGTAAGTTACATTTTGAACTGCTCAAGTGGGCCGAAGGAGACAGAACATGATTGACCGCTCCATATTGTTTGCAGTCGGCGCCTCGTTGATCGCGCTCGTAGTGGTGCTGGAACTGGTGCGGCGGCGGCGCTTGCGCGAAGAATACTCGCTCTTGTGGCTGGCGACAGCCATCGTGATGCTCGTCGTCGGCGTCTGGCGCGATCTCTTGCACAGCCTGGCCGACCTGGTCAATATCGAGTACCCGCCCAACCTGCTCTTCCTGCTGGCCGCCTTGTTCCTGCTTTTCATCCAGCTCTATTTCTCGACCGTCATCACCAAGCTGACACAAGAGAACAAAGAGATCGCACAGCAACTCGCGCTGCTACGGTACGAGGTTGGGCATATGCGCGGGCAGCGCGTTGACGGCGACGACGATGACTCCGATTAAAACAAAGACATAGATGACCAGTTCCGGCAGGTGCAAGCGGGTGGGATTGGTATCCGAACGCGCGTACTCCCGCATGCTGCGCGGCGGAAACGTCGGTCGGCCCAGGCGCGGCGCGATCCGCCAAGCGAGCAGGAACCCGCCTATGACGCCGCCGATATGCCCCCAATTGTCAATGCGCGATCCAGGCAGAAAGCCGATGACGAGATTCATGCCGATCAAAAAGAGCATGTGACGCAGGCGCCCTTTCACATTGGCATAGACCCCGCGGTGCTGATAAAGATGCGCCGCTTCGGCCGCAAATATCGCGAAGACCGCCCCCGACGCCCCCACAGATGGCGTCAGCGGAGCGCCCAAAGCCAGGCTCAACACCGATCCCGTCAAACCGCCCAGGAAATAAATCAACGCAAAGCGCAGCCGGCCAAAAATCGGTTCTACCGTACTGCCGACGATGTACAAGGCGTACATGTTAAACAGCACATGCGCCAGCCCGCCGTGCAAGAACATGGCGGTGAAAAGGCGATACACCTGCCCCCGGTACACGACTAGCGGCGGGAACAAGGATCCATGTAGCATGAACTCGCGCTCGATTTCAGCCGATACCAACATGGCGGCGAAGATCAGGACATTGATCGCCACCAATACCAACGTCAGCCTAGGCTGATCTTCGGGCGGACGGCGGACGCGCTTTGTTCCGGCTCGCGCGGCGGAAATCTGAACGCGTTCTTGCCCTTTTGGATTTTCGTATAATGGATGTTCCTGGTCGGAAGGAGCGGACATGAGACGGTCTCACTTTCATTTGAACAGCCCTATGATATGCCAAAAGCTTAATTTGTATATTGGGATTTCCGCCGATGGATGCGCCCCCGCGACGCAGCTATCGGCAAAACATTGTGATAAACATCAATAAAATGCAACATTTTGTGATAAGCTTATTTAATATTCGCGCCTTTGACCATATAATGGATTAGGCGCAGCTAATAGACAGGATTTGCGGGCAGATGTTGGAGAACAAAATTGCGGACATGATGATCGTCCCGGACCGGACCTATTGCGAAATGCACGAAGAGGGCGACGCCTGTGACGTGATCGTACGGATGGAAAATGGCGCCATGTACACTGCGCTCTTCGCCACCATTTCCTATGTCCACCGCCAGATGGATTTGACCTTGATGGTGACGGAGTCCATTCCCGAGACGCCGCCCGTCCGCTATGCTGTGGTCGATACGCCCCATATCATTGTTGACGAGTTGGAGCGCAGCATTATAGAAGACACCATCGACAACCTGTTGGCGCAAGACGTCTTTGAAAGTCTTTTCACGCGCGTCACCAGGGACGACGCCGCCGACAAGCAGCGAACTAGCAGCGGCGGTGAGCGCGCCACGCAAGAAATAGCGGCCGCCGTCATTGAAGAAGTGCTGGTGGTCATCGGCGACTAAACGCTCCTTCCCCTCAGTCCGCCAACACCGTCAGCCCGAACCGGCCTGCCCGTTTGCTTTTCCACTTTCTCCGCTATAATTTTTCCGCGGCTCGCCGTCAAAAGCTTTGACAGGCTCTTCCCGCCGCCTCGTCTGGCGGAAGAGCGCATCCGATACCACAGCGCGACAAGATTCAAATGACCGAGGAATATCCATGTCCGACGAACGTTATGAAGACAGCCAACTCTACAAAATTCGCCATTCGGCTGCCCATGTGATGGCGGAGGCCATGCTGGAACGTTTCCCCGCAGCCAAGATCGCCATCGGCCCGCCCATCGAAGACGGCTTCTATTACGATTTCGATCTGCCGGCCGCCATCAACGATGAGGATATCAAGTGGGTCGAGAAGCGCATGAAAAAGCTCATCGCGCAACGTCACAGCTTTACCCGGCGCGAGGTCACGCCGGCGGAAGCGCGGGACATTTTCCAGGACCAGCCCTATAAGCTGGAACTGATAGATGATCTTGTGAACGGCCGGCAAGACGACAACGGCAATCCCATCGCGGCGCCGGCCGATAGCCTGACCATTTACACGCAGAGCAACTTCACCGACCTCTGCCGCGGGCCCCACGTCGATAGTACGGAAGACATCAATCCCAAAGCCGTCAGCATATCGCTGCGCCCGCCCGCCGGCGCCTATTGGCGCGGCGATGAAAAGCGCCGGCAACTGACGCGGATCTACGGCACCGCCTGGCAGACGCCGGAAGAACTGCGCGACTATCGCGCGCGGCTGGCAGAAGCCGTCAAGCGCGACCACCGCGTCCTGGGCGAAAAGCTGAACCTCTTCGTGATTGACGCCATGGTCGGCAAAGGCCTGCCGCTGTGGCTGCCCAATGGCGCTGTCCTGCGCGACACGCTTGAGCGCTGGCTGCGCGATATTCAGATCGAGCGCGGCTATCTGCCCGTGGTCACGCCGCACCTGGGCAATATCGAGTTATACAAGACCTCCGGGCACTACCCCTATTACGCCGACAGCCAGTACAATCCCATCGATGTCGACGGCGACGAGTTCATGCTCCGGCCCATGAATTGCCCGCATCATTGCCGCATTTACAGCAGCCGGCCGCGCTCCTATCGCGATTTGCCGCTGCGCTATGCCGAGTTCGGCACTGTGTATCGTTACGAGCAATCGGGCGAGTTGCGCGGCTTAACCCGCGTTCGCGGTTTCACCGTGGATGACGCCCATCTCTTCGTCCGTCCCGATCAATTGCTCGCCGAATTCATGGCCGTCGTCAAGCTGATCCAGCATGTCTTCGGCGCCCTGGGCATGAGCGACTTCCGCGCCCGCATCGGCACGCGCGATCCCGACAGCGACAAATATGTCGGCGACAACACCCTGTGGGAGGAAGCCACCGTCGCTATCGTCGACGCCTGCGAAGAACTGGGGCTGGACTATCACATCGAACCGGGCGAAGCGGCCTTCTATGGACCCAAGCTCGATTTCATCGTGCGCGATGTCCTGAAGCGCGAGTGGCAATTGGGTACCGTGCAGGTCGATTACAACCTGCCGGAGCGCTTCGACCTGGAATATGTCGACAGCGACAACCAGCGGCTGCGGCCCGTCATGATCCATCGCGCGCCCTTTGGCAGCCTGGAACGCTTCATCGGCATCTTGATCGAGCATTTCGCCGGCGCCTTCCCGCCCTGGCTGGCGCCGGTTCAAGCTGTCATCATTCCGATCCGCGAGAGCCACAACAACTACGCGGTCGAAATTGAAGACTTGCTCAAGACTCGTGGCATGCGCGCGCAAGCCGATTTGCAGGATCGCAACATGCGCTCCAAGATCAAGCAGCACCGGCAAATGAACATTCCCTGGCTGCTGATCGTCGGCGACCGCGATATCGAGAACCGCACGGTCAGCGTGCGCTTGCGGACAGATGAAGACCTGGGGGCGCTGCCCCTGGCCGAATTTGTCGGGGCGGCCCGGGAACGGATCAACACCTACTCGCAGGAGATCCGGTTGTAGGATTTTCACCGTTGTCAACGGCAACAAGTCGATTCGACGAATGTCCTGCAGTCAACGCAGGCTTCTCAGTTGCCGGAGAGTCGACGTTCTACATCTTTTAGGAGCTCTGCGATTTCGCTGTCGCTGATGTTTTCTTGTTCCGTTTTGCCATAGACAGAAATCATAGTCGCTTGATCGGGCGGGTGGATGCAATAGATGAAGCGATAACCCTTTCGTGCTCCGCCAGATACTGCTCTGTTATTTCGTCTAGCCTTGTAAACAATGCCTTCAAAGCCCGGTATCGCATCGCCGGGCTTTTCACCTCGTTTGATGCCCTCGGTAAGTAAATAGGACTGCTCCAGAGCAGTCCGGTATTTCTTTTCCAATCGTTTAAGCTGTCGTTTGTATCGTTGATGGCTATGGACGGATATCCGCATTTTGCGCTAATTCTTCACAGGCCAATTCGTCGGCGATTTCGCGATGCATTTCATCAATTGGCTGACCCTTGCCCCCGGACTTGACAAAACGATAACCTTCGCTGATGTCGCTAAGGATATCTGCTTTCGTCGGCGCCTCATCGCTGTCGATATCCGCGATCTGATCGCCGTCCTGCAGTTCAGCGGATGTCTTTGATTTGGGTTCGGGGGTCATAGCTTATCTCCTCTGCAAATCAAGAATATATGTTCCGAATGCAAAAGTCAAACGTACTTGATCGCAGAACAAGCCCTTGCCCGATTGCGCAGCGCTCCAGGCAGGACTCGAACCTGCGACACTTGGTTTAGGAAACCAATGCTCTATCCACTGAGCTACTGGAGCAATGCTGAAATTATAGCAGAGTTGCCTTGCCCCTCAAGCGGCAGGCCCTCCGGGATTCCACAATGCTGCTAACGTGCGACCATATAGTCGCCCTTTTCTCCGCGCTTTACGCTATCCTTTCTTCGTGCCGCAATCAACGAAACCGCGCCCGCCATCGCGTCTCGATCTACCCGGCGTCGCTCGCCAAACCCGTTTCCAACCCTGCGCGCCGCCTAAACGGAACAACATTGTCCGAAAAGGGCGCTAATGTCCGAAAAAATATTTTCTTTGTCCGATATCGGACAAAGACGGACAAAGTTCAAACCGAAAACTAACTAATCACTAGGCATCTCTTATGACGAAAACTGTAGGCGCGCCCCCTGGCCCGCCCGCAATCGCCACAGAATTTCCCGCTTTCCTGCCGACAGCCTGCCGCTGTCAACCTGGGCCGTCCTCAGCTACCGATCCGGGGAGGGGGTACCCCCCCTTGTATACGTACTCTATCTATACTGTTGCCCAAATAGGGGGCAAAATGAGGGCATCTTCCCAGCATTTGAGGACGAATTGCGTTTCATTATTAGACATTTAGCGCTGAATTCGACGCATTGACGCCCTAAATCCGAGTAGATTGACCGCGGAGAGACACGTAGATTCTAATATCATGCAAGCCTTGAATAGGCGCTTTGAAGCGCCATACACCCAAATTTTGATGCTTATAAGCCTTGAAAATCCTGGTATAAACCTTACAGTTACGCTAGCAGAGGGGCGTAAAATACGCTACCATAGCCGAAGTTCGCAATCGATCCGCCAATTCTCGGCCGGGAATCTGGCAAGTATTGGCGCGAGACACGTTCAAGGAGAGTCCAAATGACCCATATCATCACCAGCCTGTGCCTGCGGGATGGCGCTTGCGTGGAGGTCTGCCCGGTCGAATGCATTATCGCCGGCAAACCGGAAAACGAATGGCCCTGGTATTTCATCGACCCCGACACCTGCATTGATTGCGGCGCCTGCATTCCCGAATGCCCCTTCGAAGCCATCTTCGTCGAAGAAGAGGTATCTTCCGAGTACGAAATGATGGAAGGTCAAGAACGTGTGCCCATCGATACCAAAGTCATCATCGAACATGAAGAGGGCGACATTGTCGATCTCACCCCGGACATTCAGCCCAACTACGATTTCTTCACCAACGGACCGGGCTACGACGCCCTGAACATGTAAGCGCTGCGGAAAGCGCCGATAGACCTCGTCGATCCGCCGAGCGGCCTCCGCCAAAGAATCTCAAGTCCCTTGCAGGCGCTGGACTGCGTTACCATTAGCCTTGTAAATGGTGGCCCTCGGCGACAGGGCGCGGCAATTAGGTAAGATAGTCGGCGCTCTGCTTTCACGAGCAACGCGCATTTACGTTATAAGGCTTGTCCGGCACTTTGGCGCTTGCAACTGTTTTTCCATCCCTATCCCCGGCCCTGCCTTCCACCAGGGGAGAAGGGGAGCTAGCGTAGCGTGCCCGCGCTTGAAAACCGCCGTTATCAACATTTGCATCATCAGAAAACTGGGGTTGATGCAACGTCGAAACAAGCTTCCCCCCATTGCTATGGGGGGATTGAGGGGGGTAGACTAAAGGTGGGCGCTACTCCGTAAGTACCGGTCAAGCCTAATAAAGACGGCGCCGCGCCACAAGAGACCGTCCAGCCTGCAGAACGGGAAAATGAGAAAGAAATACGCCGCCAATGCCCTGATCATCTTATGTTCTCTCGCCATAGCGCTGGTTTTACTGGAAACCTTCCTGCGCATGGCCGGGGAAACAGACGCCGACGGACAATTTACCTTTATGGGCTACACCCTGCAGCCCTATGTCCTGCCAGTCAATCAGTTGCGCGTGCGAATTGACGACTATGTCGAGAATCAGGAATATGCCACCATCATCGCTGACGAATGGCTCGGCTGGACATATCATCCCAACTGGGCCTGGAATGACGGCGAGTTCACGATCAACGGCGCTGGCTTGCGCGCGCGGCGCGAATACAGCGCGACGCCCCGGCCAGATACCCTGCGTATCGCCGTCTTCGGCGATTCCTTCACAGCCGGGGAAGAGGTCAAGGACGAAGAGACCTGGTCGCGGCAACTGGAAGTGCGGCTGAACCAAGCCGGAATCCGCGCGGAAGTCTTGAACTTCGGCGTCGGCGCATACGGGATGGGACAGGCTTTCCTGCGTTGGCAGCGCCTGGGCCAACAATTTCAGCCGGATATCGTGATCTTTGGCTTGCAGCCGGAAAACCTCAAGCGCAATGTTAATGTCTTCAGGCAGATGCTGAATCCGGCCGGCATGCCATTCTCCAAGCCGCGCTTCGCCCTGGACGATCAAGAACTGACATTGCATAACGCGCCGGCGCTGCCGCCGGAGCAACTGCCAGCCGTCTTCGAGGACTTCGCGAATCATCCGCTGGCGCCATGGGAATTCCACTATCGCAGCCGCCAGGTGGCATCGCAATGGTGGTCTTGGTCCCGGCTGGCGGGTTTTCTATACGAAGCATTAAAGACAGAAGAAGGGCATCAAGACGTCTATCTGCCGGACAGCGAAGGGGGAATGCTCGGCAAGGCGATCCTCACTGCCTTTGGAAAGGATGTCATCGCCCGGGATACCGTGTTTATTGCACTGCATCTGCCCTTGCGAAGCCACCTCATTCGCCGTTTCGAAGGCAGAGATCCGCCCTATAAGTTCCTTCTGGACTATGCGAGCGAACATTATCACTACATCGCTATGGAAGAATATTTTGATCCACAGCATGTAGACTATGAATATTGGGGAGCGCAGTTTCATTATGGACCGGAGATAACAGCCATGGTCGGCCAAGTCGTCGCCGACCGAATAGAAACCTGTGTCCGAGACTTGTCTTGCCGGCTCACGCGCTTCGCGGACCCTTCTCCCTTGCTCATCGAGGCTGATCCCGCGCGCAATTAAGCGATCTGGCACTTTACGAGTGTCCGTGTGACCGGCCATCTGGCAATAGACTCAGCGCTTTTTCAGCAGGCGCCGTTTGGGCGAGACCATGCCGGTCACCAATCCAACGCTCAACAGAACGATCAACAGTCCGAACAACATGCCCGGGCTGATGCTCTCTTGCAGCCAGAGCGCGCCCCAGATCACGCCAAAAATCGGCACCAGCAAGGTCACAGTCAGCGCCTGGATCGGTCCCGCGCTGATGATGAGATAATAGTAAAGTTGATAAGCGAAAGCCGTGCAAACCAGTACCAATGCCAGCAGGGTCAGAATCGCGCCGGCTGGCGGAATCTCGCGCGGTAGATCAAAGAGCGAAACCGGCGCCAGGATCAAAGCGGCGGCGATCAGTTGCCCGCTCGACATAGACAGGTTGTTAACGCCGTGGAACGTTCGCTTGGCATATACGCCGCCCAGGGCATAACTGAGCGCCGCGCCCAACAATGCCAATGCAGCCAGCAAGAACCGGGCATCCAACGTGGCTGGGCTGCCGCCGACGACGATCGAGACGCCGATAATGCCCAGGACCGCGCCTGTCAACTTGTAAGCGGTTAGCCTCTCACCCAGGCCGGGCACTGCCACCAGCGTCGTGAAAAGCGGCGTGGCCGAGGTCAGAATCGCAGCCATTGATCCGGATACGGTCAATTCCGCCCAGCCAATCAGCGTGAATGGCAACGCGGAGCCCAGGAAGCCCAGTACCAGAAACTGGCGCCAATGGCCGCGGATATTCAAATCGATACCGCGCAAACGGGCGTATCCTACCAGGATCGGCGCGGTCAGCGCCACACGAGCGAACATCAAAAAGACCGGCCCAAAAGGTTCGACTGCGACGCGAATGAAAATGTATGACGCCCCCCAAATCGCCCCCAACAGGAACAGAGCGCCAAGCTGTGTGATTGACAATGCCGCTTCTTTCGAACCCCTCGACAGACTGCGGTCATTCTAACAGAATGCGCTCCGCCGACTATCCGAAACATGCGCTAGTGAGGGGAGTTCCTATCCAAAAGCATAGGCTCAGCCTCGCCATTGGTTGAATGCCGAACGACGCAATTCCGACACATACTATTTACATCGCAAAAAAATAAGGAGACCATAGTGACAAACACATTGCAGCAACTGTCAGACGATATGGCAAACCTGATCGAGCGCGCCGCGCCCGGCGTGCTGCGGGTCGATGCGCGCCGCCGCCTGCCGGCCACCGGCATTGCCTGGTCCGAGGACCTGGTCATAACGGCCCATCATGTCGTCGAAAGCGAAGACCATATCAGCATCGGGCTGCCGGACGGCAGCCGTATCGACGCCAGTCTGCTCGGTCGCGATCCGCATAACGACCTCGCCCTGCTTCGCGTTGAGGGCGGCCTGACCCCGGCTAGCTGGGCTGCGGACGACTCCTTGCGCGTCGGTAACCTGGCGCTGGCGCTGGGACGCCCGGGACAGAAAGTCAAGGCGACGGGGGGCATCGCCAGCGGATTGGTCAGGCCCGCTGATATCAAGCGGCGACGCGAGAAGTTCAATAAAATGAAAATGGAGCACAGGCGTGGACGCAAGCGGCGCGGCCGCAACCGAATGGAGGGTCTGGGCGATTTCTTTGAGCGCGGCGGCTGGCTGCGCGGCCTCGCCGACGGCTTCATTCAGACCGATGTCACCATGTATCCCGGCTTCTCGGGCGGCCCCTTGCTGGGCGCCGACGGCGCCGTCCACGGCATGAACACATCGGGATTCTCACAGGGCGTCAGTATCGCGATTCCGGTCGCGACCATCCGGCAGTCCGTCGGCGCCTTGCTGGCGGATGGCAAAATACAGCGCGGGTATCTGGGTATCGGCGTGCAGGCAGCGCGTCTGCCGGACAAAGTCGCCGCGACCCTGGACCAGGACATCGGCTTGCTGATCGTATCAGTCGATGCGGACAGCCCCGCCGCCCGCGCCGGACTGATGGTCGGCGACATTCTAACCGCGCTGGACCAAACGGGGATCGAACATGTAGACGAACTGCAGCTCCTGCTGACGAAACTCGCGGGCGGTAGTGAGGTCTCAGTGGGTTACGCGCGCGGCGGCGAATATCACGACGGCAGCGTCATTGTCGGGGAGAAGTAGCATTGCTCCCGCGGGAGGAAATCCCGCAAGGGGAGAAGGGGAGGCATGTGACCTGCTTTGAACCCTTAAGCCCCTCTCCCTTTATGATTCCGCCCCCCGAGAACGGGGGGACTGAGGGGGGACAGGGGCTTGGGCTGAGGGTCAAGTTTACATTTCAACAGCGACCTGTGAGCCGCCCCATCGCCTCTATTGATCGCCCGGCCTTAAACATCCGGCGCGTAGATCCTGCGCTCCAGCGCGATCTCCCTGGTCGTGTGATCGTCCGCCGCGACCACCGGTATAAGATATACGACCGTTTCGATGTAGCAGAGTCCTTCCGCGCCTTCTCGGCAGTAATACAAAGTTAACTCCGCACTGAATTCATCCTCGCCCGCCGCGAAGGTCACCGGAATGCCCGTTTGCTGCTCAAGGATGGTCACGCTGCCCGCGACCGACACCGACTCGGGATTGCTCGCGAAGCTCAACGTGCTGTCGATGAGCGGGTTGATCTTGAAGTCTTCCGGCAGGCTCACGCTCAAGCTGATTGTGCCCTCCCCGGTCGCGACATTCTGCGTATCTAGCTGCACGATATTGCTATCGGCGCTGTTTCCGCCCAGGATTGTCACCGCATCCGGATCAATGACCAGGGCTTCGGGATTGCTGAATTCCAGCGTATCCACGAGTCCAGCCTCAAGATCAATCGTCCGGATAGCGTGATTGTTGGTATCAGCAACGTAGAGAATGCCGTCCGCGTAACTCAAGCCGCCCGGTTCATAGAATGCCGCGACCGATGCGTCGCCATCGGCGTAGCCGCCCAAGCCACCGAGACCGAAGGCCGCATATGTGGCCGTTTCATCGGCGCGGATCACTTTGATGCGGCTATTGTAGGTATCGGCGATATACAGATCGCCATTGGGCAGGCCTTGTACGTCAAGCGCGTGCTGCAAGCGGTTGACGCCCAGCTCGCCATCTATGTCGCCGAACTGGAACAAATGGTTGTTGGTCGTACCCGACACCACGGTCACCAAGTCATTGGCGAAGTCCGCCAGGCGAATCGTGCTCGATTCGCTATCGGCAAAGTAAATCTTGCCCTCGCCGGCATAATACAATCCGCTGGGCTGCGCTAATTCGCTTGCCGCAAGGCTGACGTCGTTCAGATTGGCTTCCCGTCCATTGCCCACCGAGGGATAAAGTTGACCGATATCGGGTTCGTAGATGTAAAGCTGATGCGTCCCCGCCATTGCGATGTGCAGCCTGCCCGCGTCATCAAATTCGAGATCCCAGGGGCTGCGCAGCGATACACTCAGCGGGTCGGGCACGGGAACGCCAAAGGGGATTCGCTGACGGCCCATGATACCATTGCCGGCAATCGTAGTAACTGTCCTGGCAGCCAAATCGGCGCCGCGGATCGCGTGGTTGTTGACATCGGCGATGTAAAGCAGATCGCCTTGCAGCGCCATGCCTTGCGGCTTGTCGAATGTTGCGCTATCGAAGTCGCCATCGCTCCAGCCGCGCCCCGAAGTGCCGATGATGTCCAGCACTTCTCGACTGCCCAGGTCGGCGATGACGATGCGATTGTGGCTGCTGTCGGCGATGAACAGGCGGCCGCCCTCCTCGTCGGCCAAGACCTTGCCGGGATAGAGCAGCGGCGTGCCGGGATCGCCCGCGCCTTCCAGCGCCAATGCCAGCGGACTACGATCGATGATGTCCTCGTCCAGGCTGTCGAAATAGTCGATCATCCCTGAGAGATAGGCGTCAAAGGTCTCGAAGGGTATCTCGCCTGACTGCCGGATCAGCCAGTTTCCGCGCGGATTGACAATCGCGATCGTCGGCCAGGCGCGCGCCCCATAATCGCCCCAGACCTGGAAGTCCTTGTCGTTGATGACCGGATGGTGGATGCCGTAGCGCTGCACGATCTCGCGCAGGTTTTCCGTTTGGCCTTCGTTCTCGAATTTGGCCGAATGAACGCCGATAACCACAACTTCATTCGCGAATTTCTTCTCCACCTGCTCCAAAACCGGGATCACGTGAAGGCAGTTGATGCAGCCGTAGGTCCAGAAGTCAAAGATGACGATCTTGCCCAGCAAGCCCTGCATCGTCAACGGATTGTCCACGTTGATCCAATCAAGCCCGGTGGGGAACTCCGGCGGGACGAGCTCGCCTTCAAAGATGTCTTTCGGATCGCGCTGGCTCTGCGCCGCAACGCTGCCGGCCAGCACGAGTAGCGCGATGAGTACAATTAGCCTCTTCATAATCTTCACTCCCCCTACAATATAAGCAAGAGGAGCATCTTATGGCGCTCCTCTTATCATCGTCATGTTGACGTTAAGACTAATATATAGCCGAAGGGTGACAGATTTCTTGCGATTTGATAACGGGAGCGCTTGTCGAGTTCTAACCGTCGCGCATGGCTCGCATCATGGCGTCGCGATTGGATCGAGCGCAGGCATCGACCGGGTCCTGCGCCAACACAATATCAAACTGTCGCAGCGCGGCGCGCTCATCGCCTAGCTCCTGGTAAACCATGCCCAATTCGCAGCGAATATCTACATGACCGGGATCCAAGGCCAGGGCTTGCTCGAACCGGATGCGCGCTCGCGCCCAATCCAGATTGCGCACGAAGATGCGCGCCCCGTTGATATACTCGTCAGCGCGATTGAGATCGTCGTCCCGGTCGACAGGAGCATTTTCGCTCGTCGCTTGATCGCGTTTCCACACCAGCACGACGCTGATCCGGCTGGAGGCGTAGAAGATCCAAAGCGTATCTTCCCCTCGCCCAACTGTAATTGACCTTGGGGCGCCGGCCGGAGTCGGCAAGCCCGGCAATGGCGCACTGCCGACGGACGACTCGACGACCAAATCTTCGAAATCCTGTTCACGTCCAGGCCGCGACCGCTCGCCCCAGGTAGAGACCGGCGGCAATCCCAGGATTTCCGCCGTGGTCGGGGAAGCAGCGGATGACCAGGCTCGGCCGGCATTCGCGATGTCCTCGTGAACATTGGCGATCAGCAGCGGAATCACCGCGTCATCGGGATCTTCTTCCAGCGCGCAGTTATAGTGTCGCAAGGCAGCGTCGTAATCCCCCATGTCGTGCAGTTGAACGGCGCGGGCATAGTTGGAATAGCTGAAGTCGCAATCGGAGCTTGCTAGCGCAAGCGGAGAAATGGCGAGAATCAAGAAAACTACCACCGAAAACACTTGAATGCGCTTCCACATCGTAAGCCATCCTTGTCTATTTGGCAGTTACTCCATCTTAACCGATTGACGCTGACAGGCGCAAACTCTGGTTGTGTAGGTGGTGTATCTCTTTCGGTTGAAATACCTTTTACAGTTCTCGACACGAGATCCTTAAGCGAAAACAGGAACGACGTTGCTCGGTGCGAGCGCTCTGTGAAGCGCAATTCGCCCTCCAATGCTCTCATTTTACCCTCTTTTTGCCCTCTTTTTGGGTAACTATATAGATACAGTATGTATATGGGGGGGGGTACCCCCCCCCCGGATCGGAAGCTGGGGACAGGCCAGGTTGAGAGCGGCAGGAAAGCGGGAAATGCTGTGGGGATTGCGGGCGAGCCAGGGGGCACGT
>JAPOOU010000094.1 GCA_026713245.1 Chloroflexota bacterium | reverse complement strand
GAAGTATAGAGCAAGGCGGGGAGAAAAGGGCGACCATATGGTCGCGTAGACACTGACCGCCGGTCGCGGTTGCGGGCGGGAGGGCGAGCCGCCGCTGCTGCGCGTACAGGTTTTGACGTGATTGCAGGCGGTGATTTCGGGCGACCTGTGCGCGCCTCGGAGATACTTTCTATGTTTCAACCGAAAAGGATACGCTACCCGGACGACTCACCGAGCCGCCCTTGCCGGACCTTGAGTTAATGGGATTTATAGTAAGTCAAAACACAGTGTACAGAGTAACGCCCTGTTCATTCCGGGGTCACATAAGCGGCGGTGATGCCGCCGTCCACAAGAAAGGTGCTGCCGGTCACAAACGAGGACTCGTCCGAGGCCAGGTAGAGCGCCGCCTTGGCTATCTCGCGCGCCTCGCCGAAGCGACCCATGGGGATATGCACCAGCCTGCGGTTCTTCTTTTCCTCGGTATCCAGGTACTTCATTAGCAATTCCGTGCGCAAGGGACCCGGACACAGCGCGTTGACGCGGATATGCTCCCGGGCATGGATCAGCGCCAGTTCGCGCGACATGGACAGCACCGCGCCCTTGCTGGCTGTGTACGCCAGTTGCGGCGTCGCGGCGCCCAGAACCGCGACAAAGGACGCCGTATTGATGATGCTGCCGCCGCCGGCGCGTTGCAAGGCGGGAATACCGTATTTGCAGCCGAGAAAGACGCCTTTGACATTGACTTGCATTGTCAGGTCCCAGACGGCTTCGCTGGTGTTGATGGCGTCATCGTCTTCGGCGTGGCTGATGCCGGCGTTGTTGAATAGCACGTCGAGCTTGCCGTAGGTCGCTTCGGCCGCGGCGATCATTCTTTGGCAGTCGTCGGCCATGCTGACATCCGCATGTACATACCTCGCCCGCCCGCCTCCGGCAACAACCTCGGCGACGGTGGCTTGGCCGTCCGCGTCATTGATGTCGACAGCGACGATCGCGGCGCCTTCCCGGGCGAAGAGCAAAGCTGTCTCGCGGCCGATGCCGCCCCCCGCGCCCGTGATCAGCGCTACTCTGTCTTGAAGTCGCATGCCATTCTTCCTCCAACAGCGTTCTTGGTTTGAAGCAAGCCGGCGACCTTTGGATCCACCTGCACGTTCACGTCAATCGGGATCCAGGGCGCCGATCAGATGCGTTCAAAATAGCGCAGCCGCTCCCAATCGGTGACCGCGCTGCGGAAACTCTCGATTTCGCTACGGTAGAAGTGACTGTAGTGTTCCACAATATCGGCGCCAAAGGCTTCGCGCGCGAACGCGCTTGACTCGAACTTCTCCAGCGCTTCTTCCAGGGTGTACGGCACGCGCGGCAGATGGCCCGCGGCGTAGATGTCGCCCTCGAAGATATCCGGCGGCTCGGTCTTTTTGACGATGCCGTCCAGTCCCGAGGCCAGCGCCGCCGCATAGGCCAGATAGGGATTGCAATCGGCGCCGGGCACCCGGCATTCGATGCGCAAGCTGTTTCCCTGCCCGACCACACGAAAGCCCGCCGTGCGATTGTCGTAGCTCCAGGCGATGCGCGTTGGCGCCCAGGAACCGTCTTCGTAGCGCTTGTAGGAATTGATCGTGGGGGCATAAAAGACCATCATCTCTTGCAAATGGGCCATCCAGCCACCGAGGAACCAGCGAAAGTGCTCCGACCCGGCGACCGGGCCTAGCGCCTCGTCGCCGGCGAATGCGTTCCGCTCGCCGTCAAAAAGGCTGAGGTGGATATGGCAGCTCGAACCCGCTTGCCCGGCATGCGGCTTCGCCATAAAGGTCACGCTAGATCCCAGCCCGTCAGCGATTTCTTTCAGACAATGCTTCATGATCGTGTGACGGTCGGCCATCGTCAGAACATCGGCGTAACGGATGTTGAGCTCGTGCTGGCCCAGCCCCCATTCGCCTTTGCTGTTTTCCACCGGAATCCCGGCGCGTTTGAGATGAAAACGCGCGGCCGCCGTAAAGGGTTCTTCCCGCGTGCCTTGCAGCAGGTGATAATCTTCCAGGTACCAGCCCTTGGGCGACAGATCGGCATAGCCCTTATCGCGCGCCAGTCGATAGCTGTCCTCGAAGATGTAATATTCCAATTCTGACGCGGCGTAAACATCGTAGCCCAGCGCCGCCGCCCGTTCCAGTTGCCGCCGCAGGATCGAGCGCGGCGCGACAGCGACCGGCTGATGCGATGCCTCGTCTTCGACATCGCAAATCACCAGCGCCGTCTTGTCCAGCCAACCGGCGACGCGCAGGGTAGACATATCCGGCGCCAGGTGAAAGTCGCCGTAGCCCAATTCCCAATTGGCGAAGCGATAGCCCGCTACCGGCTCCATCTCCATATCGACGGTGAGCAAGTAGTTGCAGGCATGCGTGCCTTGACGCGCCGCTTCCGCCAGGAAGAATTCGGCGTCGAAGCGCTTGCCCATCAGACGCCCGTAGAGATCGGGAAAAGCCAGGATGACCGTTTCGACGTCCTCGGAATCGACCTTGGCCGCCAAGTCCTCAAGCGTCAACATGCCACGCAGTTCGCTCATCGCAAGTCCCTAATCGCGCAAACCAAAAAGGCCGGCGCTTTTAGTTTTGCTTTGGTCCCATGCCTGCAGTTCCGCAATGCCGTCAATGCCCTTCTGGTACACGGGATGCGCCGGTTCCAATGGCAAGCTCACTACTTTTCCGGTCACGCCCGAAACATAAGCGCCCAGCGCAATTTGCAGGGCGCGAGCGCCAGCAGAGGCCGGCGCCATCGGCTCACGGTCATCGTGTATGGCATCGCGGAAATCTTTCCAAAGTTGCGTGAAGGAGCGCGCGACGCTGTCCAGGTGATTTTCCAGATTGGCGATGGCGTGGTCGCTGCGGTTCCAGTCCTTGTCCACGCTGTAGAGTTCCACCGGTTGATTGAAGCCGCCGGACTGATAATCTTTGTAGCGCAGGCGGATCTGGCCGTCGCTGCCGCTTATATCGACGCCGCCGACGCCCTCTCCCCAAGCCATGTGAATAACGGCATAGCCAGTCGGAAAGGCGATCTGCACCAGCGCCAGATCTTCGATCACCGGCTGACGTTGGGCGTATTCGGGCGCGTCCACAAAAGCCATCACCTGCTGCGCCCTCTCCCCCGCCAGCCACTCCGCCAGGTACATGGCGTGAATCATGTCCATCAAGACGCCGCCGCCTGCCGCCATGGTATGCCGCCAATCGGATTGATACTCGGCCGCGCCGGGGTAATCGATGACGCCGAGAAAATGCAGCGTGGCCACGCGCAGATCGCCGATCAAGCCAGCGCAGATCATGCTTTTGATCTGCCGGAACTCTGGCAGAAAGTGATAGTTATGCACCATGGCCATCTTAAGTCCGGCGGAGGCAGCCGCGTCGATCAGTTCGTCGGCGACAGCCGGCGCCTTGCTGATGGGCTTTTCGCTGAGCACGTGCTTCCCGGCGGCGAAGGCGTCCAGCACGATCCCCCGTCGGAATTGCTGTGGCACAGTAATGGCGACGGCGTCAATCGCGTCGATAGCCAGCAGGTCCCTGTAGTCGGCGTAGAGCTGATCGTCGCGAAGGCTGAACCAAGCTTTGCCGATTTCTCGCCGCGCCGGGGTGATATCGGCCAGCGCGAGCAATTCGATATCAGGCCGCTTGTTAATTGCGGGTCGATGCCCGTATTGCACCACGTTGCCGCAGCCGATCAGGCCGACTTTGAGTGGCTTGGTCATCACAGCCCCCATTGGACCACTACCAGTTCTTTAAGCCGAGCAGTTTCTCGCCCAAAGGCGTAAGTTCCGCGGTTGCGCCATGTTCGATTTCCCATCGGCGCGGATCGCCCGGGAAAAACTTGTGCTTGGGCGCTTCGCGTTCTTTCCACTGCTTGATTCGCTCCCTTCGCGTGGCTTCATCATCTTCTCTTGCCGGGTACATGGTGATGTACTGGGCGAGCCGCGGCCGCGCCGAATTATTGCGCCCGGTGCCGTGCGGCAGCAGGCTGTGCCAAATGGCAAGATCGCCGGCATTCATCGCCAGAGAGGTCAGTTCAAGACCGGTCATGTCAGGTATGCGCGGATCGCGGTCTGCCGGCTGCGTCGCGACCCATCTCTCAAAGCGCCGATGAAAACCGGGAACGACTTGCAGACCCCCCGCGTCTTCCGGGGCATCAACCAATGCCAGAACGCCTTGCACCTGCAAGGGAATCGGCCGCTGCGATGTATCGATGTCCCAATGAACAAAGCCCTGGAAATCCCAGTTGGCGCGCGCCGGCGGGTTAAGATTGACGCGATCTATCGATACCCACAGCTTTTCCGTCCGCCAAATATCGGCAAACGCGCCATAAACGCGCGGATGCTGCCGGTTGTCCCAGAGCGCCTGGTGCTGGTAAAGCTCCGCCATCCCGGATTCTTTTAGTCGCGGCAAGCCGTCATCGCCGTTGCTCGAGCGGTACCATGTTTCGGGGTCATGGCGATCCATCTCCATGAACTCCCAGATGATATCGACCACCGCGTCGACATTTTCCTGTGGCACGGCATCCCGCACAATGACGTAGCCGTTTTCATGCCAGAATGCCAGGTCCTGTTGTGATAAGACATTCATTTCGTTTCCCTCCGACGGAAAGGCTGACATGAAGGCGGGCGACCTGACAGGTCGCGTAGACACTGACCGCCGGTACCCATTACATTCCCTCTGTGCCCTTGGCGTCTTTGCGATGAAAAAATCATTGACCCCGCCCATGCGCGTCCATGGCCGCCACCGCCGCGATGGCCACGATGTCCTCGACATCGTCGCCCGCTTGCAAGACATGCACCGGCGCGCCCATGCCCAGCAGGATCGGTCCAATCGCCTCGGCCTCGGTCAGCCGCGACAGCAGCTTGTACGAGATATTGGCCGCATCCAGATTGGGGAAGACCAGCACATTGGCATCCCGCACCTGGCTGAAGGGATAGCGATCTTCGATGATGTCGATCACGACCGCCGTATCGGCTTGCATCTCGCCGTCGATCAGGATATCGGGGCGCCGCACCCGCACCAATTCCACTGCCCGCCGGACCTTGTCGCTCTGCGGATGGGGCGTGGAACCGAAATTCGAGAAAGACAGCATGGCAACGCGCGGGTCGATGCCCAGGGTTTCCGCGAAGTCATTCGCCAACACAGCGATCTCGGCCAGGGTCTCGGCATCGGGATCGATATTGACCGTGGCGTCAGTGAAGAGATAACTGCGGCCTTCGATCACCATCAGATAGACGCCGGCGGCCCGCGTCGCGCCCGCGCGCGTGCCGAAGACTTGCAGCGCCGGGCGGATCACGTCCGGATATTCATAGGTCAAGCCGCTGACCATGGCATCGGCATCGCCCTTCTTGACCATCAACGAAGCGTAGAAATTGCGCTGCCGCACCAGCGACCGCGCCTTGCCCAGGGTTACGCCTTTGCGCCGCCGCAAGTCGTAGAGCATATCGCGATAGTCGTATTGATTATCGGCTTCATAGTGATCGAAAGCGTCGGGTTTGTAGTTCAAGCCCAGGTTGTCAATCGTCCCGTGAATGCGCTCCGGCCGTCCCAAGAGAATCGGATGAGCGATGCCCTCGTCGCGGATCTGCATAGCCGCGCGGATGATTTTGGGTTCTTCGCCTTCGGGAAAGACAATGCGCTTGAGCGATCCCGCCCGGGCCCGATTGATGATATTCTGCCGCACCTGGCGACCGATGCCCTGGCGGCTGATCAATTCCTGTCGGTATTCGTCGATATCGAGTTGCCGGCGCGCCACGCCAGAATCCATCGCCGCTTGCGCCACCGCCGGCGCCACCCACAGCAATACGCGCGGGTCCAGCGGCTTGGGAATCAGATAATCTTTGCCGAACTTGATCGACTCCTGCCCGTAAGCCGCGAGCACGCTATCGGGCACGTCTTCGTGGGCCAAAGCCGCCAGCGCGCGCGCCGCCGCCATCTTCATCTCTTCATTGATGCCTGTCGCATAAACATCCAGCGCCCCGCGAAAGATGAAAGGGAAGCCGAGCACGTTATTGACCTGGTTGACATAATCGCTGCGGCCGGTGCCGATGATGGCGTCGGGGCGTACTTCCAGCGCCAGCTCGGGCATGATCTCCGGCGTGGGGTTGGCCAGCACAAAGAGCATGGGGTCGGGCGCCATGCCCTTAATCATGTCTTGCGTCACTGAGCCGGCGATGGACAAACCGATAAGCGCATCCGCGCCTTCCAAGGCATCGTGCAGCGTCCGCGCGTGGGTCGGGATGGCGAATTCGGTTTTGTAGACATTCATGTTGTCTTCGCGCTGGTGGTGGATGACGCCGCGCGAATCGAGCATGAGGATATTATCCCGGGCGACGCCGAGCGATTTGAAGAATTTGCCGGTGGCGATGGCGCTGGCGCCCGCGCCGTTGATGACGACCTTGATGTCGTCCATGCGCTTGCCTGTGACCTCCAGCGCGTTGAGCAACGCCGCGCCCGAGATGATCGCCGTGCCGTGCTGGTCATCATGGAAGACCGGGATATCAAGCTCTTCGATCAAAGCCTCTTCAATCTCGAAGCATTCCGGCGCCTTTATGTCTTCCAGGGTGATGCCGCCGAAGGTGGGCGCCAGCGCCTTGCAGACCTCGATGATTTCTTCGGCTTTGCGCGAGGTGATTTCAATATCGAAGACATCGACATCGGCGAACTTCTTGAAGAGCACGCCTTTGCCTTCCATCACCGGCTTGGACGCCAGCGGACCGAGATCGCCTAAACCCAAGATGGCGCTGCCATTAGAGATCACCGCCACCAGGTTCGCCCGCGCCGTCATCTCGAAGGCGGCCAGCGGATCTTTGTCGATCTCCAGCACCGCTTCCGCCACGCCGGGCGAATAGGCCAGCGACAGGTGCAATTGACTGTCCAGCGGTTTGGTCGGCGCGATCTGAATCTTGCCCGGTCGGCCGCGCCGGTGATAATCCAGCGCTTCTTGACGCGTAAATGATGCCATGTCGATCATCTCCCCAGAACGATCAGTGGGTCATGTCCCTTATTCTACCGCATCCCAGGTATGGAGGTTGCCAGTCAAGATCGTGGAAGGGCCAGCCGGATGGATCACCCGCAATATGTCCTGCCGCCGGAATAACCTTGAATTATCAGCTCAGCTTGCTGCAGATCACGTCGGTGAAGTCTTCGGTGCTGACGCCGGAGCCGGCCAGGATGTCGGCTGTATGTTCGCCTTCGCTGAGCGCTTCGTAGACTGCGCGATCGATTCGGTCCGCGATTTCCGGCATTTGCCAGTGATGGCGCACCAGCATCGCCGCGCTGAGGATAGCTGCCGTCGGGTTGGCGACGCGCTTGCCGGCGATATCCGGCGCGGATCCATGTACCGGCTCGGCAATGGCGACCTCTTCGCTCAAGTTAAGCGCGGGCGCCAAACCCAAACCACCGCCCCAGGCCGCCGCCATATCCGACAAAATATCGCCGTAGAGATTAGGTGTGAGGATGATATCAAAGCGCGTCGGCTCTTTCACCAGCCAGTAGGCTGCCGTATCCACCAACAACTCATCCGTCTCGATGTCGTCATATTCATGGGAGACTTCGTAAGCAACGCGCCGAAACAGGCCGTCCGTCTGCGGCAGCACGTTACCTTTGTGCACGATGGTGACTCGGCCGCGCCCCTCGCTGCGCGCCAACTGAAAGGCCTTGTGCGCGATAAGCTCGGTAGCGCTGCGCGTGATGCGCTTGGTCGCGGTGCCGGTATTGCCTGCATCGTCCGTTTGCTCATCGCCGATGTACAGGTCTTCGGTATTTTCCCGGACGACGAGCAAGTCCACGCCCTCGCGCGCCGTCGGCACGGGCAAGTAGCGCGTCGGGCGCAGGTTGGCATAGGTTTCCATCTTTTTGCGTAAGCTGACGATGGGCGAGGAATAACCTTCGACGGCGTATGAGGGCGAACTGCAAGCTCCGAATAACACCGCCTTCACTTCTTTCGCGATGCTTACCGTTTCTTCGGGAAGCGCCTCGCCGGTCGCCTCGAAGGTACACCAGCCGGCATCCGCAGGTACGATATCGAGTTTGGGAAAAAGTCGGCGCAAGACGCATACCGCCGCCGGCACGACTTCATGGCCGATGCCGTCGCCTTCAATCACACACAACTTCACAGCAGACTCTCCTATCAGCGGTCGTCTTGTCCGGCCAATTTTTTCAAAGACAAGCAGTCTCACAAAACATATCTATTGGGCCGCGACAACGCGTTTTTGGAAAGCGCCGACGGGAAAGTTGTATATTGTTTACATTGTCTCACATCCAAAACGGTTTGTCGAATTTTCGTCATCTTTTGCCACAAAACCGCACAAGGGCGCAAGTGTCTTCATCCTTCAGTCATATCTGTGTTCGAAGCCGAATTATCCAATAAACGCTGCATTTACGGCTGTTGCGCGCTTATTCACTTCTGGAGCATTATCGCGTACAATAGGTGTGGAACAGGAAGGAACGCTCCACATTGTCGGAACTTAAACCATGCGTGAGATGCGAATCGGAATTGCCACTTTCGGAGTTTCCCCATCCCGAAAGCGCCTATTGTAAAAACTGCACCGACGAAATCGTTAACATCATCCGAACCAAGTACAGCACTATTGAAGCCGCCCACTTCCGCGCCAAGCTGCGCCGCCGCTCCCGCGAAGCCATGGAAGAGTTGCGGCGCAAGATGCTGTAAAGCGGCTTCACGCGCTTTGATGGACCCGGTCTCAACGGTTAAATCTCTCAGCAACACTTGGGGCTGCGCCTGACTGTCTTCGTCAACGAGCGCCCGGCCGCCCGGCGTAGCGATTGAAACCCATGACATCTACCCCCTTGGCCAGAATCGCCGTATGGCCGGGGTGCAAGGGCGGCTGATCCTGAAAGATATGCACGATCGGCAAAGTCACCCGAACGGAAATGCCCAGCCGACGCTTGGTCGAAGCGTTTTTGCTCGAGCGGTGCAGCAGGCGTTCGCTGAACAAGAAGAACTCGCCGGGCTGCAATTCCATATTGATGGCTTGCTCGATATCAAAGAACTGGGGATCCGCCATGTTTTGGAAGGCCATGCCCGCTTCGGTGGGAATATGCGGTATCGAGCGGCGGTGCGAACCCGGGATTATCTGGACGCAGGAATTCTCGACCGTGACCTTGTCAACGGCGATCCAGGCGGAAATATTGACCGGCGGTTCCAGCGGCCAAAACGTGATATCCTGGTGCCAGGGGATCTCGGCGCCGCCCGGCGCCTTTAACCAGAAATTGGTCGCCCAGGCCACCAGATCCGGACCCAGCAAGCAAGCGATGCGCTCGATAATAGCTGGATGCGTCGCCAGATCGTAAACCACGGGAGAGTCCATATGTCGGGATTGCCCGCGCGATCGCGGATTGGGACCGTCGCTCGTTAGAATCGCGGCATCGATTTCAGCCTGTATCTCCGCCATTTCCTCCGGACTCATTGCCGCATAGGGACCCAAATAGCCGTTGGCGACGAAGAAATCGACGTCTTCGCGGCTTAAACGATGGCTTTGTTTTGGAGCTGTCATGCCCATTCCTTTCGTTATTGAGTAGCGTATGAATTCCTCAGCTGGCGGTCACCGTACTGCCATCGGCGGTCTTTTCTACCAGCAGACGCGCCGGAAAAGAATCGCGCAATTCGTCGATATGGGTGATTACCAGGATCAAGTCAAAATCCGCTTGAATCTTGTTGATGGCGTCCACGAGCCTGGCGCGTCCCACCGCATCTTGAGAGCCAAATCCCTCGTCAATGAAAAGCGCGCGCAAATGGGCCCCCGCCCGCCGCGCCAACAACTTCGAGAGCGCGATGCGAACCGCGAAATTGATGCGGAAGGCTTCGCCGCCGCTGTACATCTCATAATCACGCGCGCCCAGGCTGTCGGCAATAGTGATATCCAGCGTCTCCACCGCGGCGCCGGCGAGCGTCTCTCGCTGCGTATTGAAGCGGATGCGCATACCGCCGCCGGTCATGCGCGCCAACAGGGCATTTGCCTCCGCCTCCAGTTCCGGGATTGCCGTCTCGATGATCATCCCCGGCACGCCGTCGCGTCCGAATGCGACGCGCAGTTCATTGCCCAGGCTCTCTTCTTGCATGGCCTCTCGCAGGCGTCCCTGCAAGCGCGATCGCGTTTGGCGCCCGGCGGCGACCGCTTGTAGTTCTTGCTGAGCGATCGTCCTGCGCTCGCGAAGAAGTTGAACTTCGGCTCGGGCTTGATCGAGCCGGCGGCGCAGTTCTCGTTCTTGCTCAACCTGCGCTTCCAGGCGCTCGATCTCGCTCCTGTTCTTTTCCAGGCGCCGTTCATCTTCGCTTTGCGCGGCCTCCAGCGCGTCCATTTGCTCCCGCGTCGTGTCCCTGATTTGTTGCGATTCCGGCAGATTGATCTGCGCGAATTCCAGGTGTTTCTGGCGCCGATCAAAAGCGACAAGCGTCTCGAGCTGCGCTCTGTTGTCCGCATAGGAAGTCCCGGCGCCGGTTATCCGCGAACGCTGCTCTTCAAGTCCCTTCAGCTGACGGCGCAATTCTCCGCCGAAACTAGCCCCCTCGAGTTGCGCTTCGACTTGCGCCAGTTGACCCCGCAGAATGCGCAATTCGTTTTCCGCATCGCGCATCGCCTCCATCTGCTTGCTCATGGCGCCTTTCCGCTGCTGGAGAGTCGGCAGATTCTTGAGTTGCCGGGCCCATTCCTTGACTTCCTGCTGCTTCGCCTGGCTGTCGTCTTCGACGCGCCGGATCTGATCCAGGCAATCGCGATATCGTTGGCGTTTGGCGTCGCGCTCGTCGGTCAATCGCGCCATGGTCTTGTCTCGATGTTCTTCGGTCAAGGCTTGTCCACAAAGCGGGCAGGTGGCGCCGTCCGCTGCGTTCATTCTTTCCAGGCGCTCCAGGCGCTCATTAAGCGCTTGACCTTCGGTCCGCAGTTGCTTCAACTGATCCCGCAGGGTCGAGCGCCGCGCCGCGAGCGCCTGAATTGCTATTGTTGATTCGTCCCTCCGCGAATTCAGGTTTTCCAGTTTGGCAAGTTCTGTCCTTATCGCATCCAGATCACCCGTTTCCCCAGCGTTGACTTGCGATTCCAACTGCTCGATACGGGCTTTCAAGACCTCGCCTTCGCTGGTCAGCTTCGCCTCTTGACCTGCCAATGCCGTTTCCAGCTTGTGGACCTGAGCATCGAGAGCTTGCTGCTGGGACAAGCTTTCGGCGATGGCGTCCTGGTTTGCGCGCGCGGCCTGCAACTGCTGATAGCCAGATTCAATCGCATCTGTAGCCGCGATGATCTCATGATATTGGGCGATTCTGTCATTCTGCCGCTCGACCTCCGCCTCGGCCGCCTCCATATCAACGCGGCGCGAGGCGATACGGCGCTGCAACTGGCTCCGGTATTCGCTTTCGCGCAGCAGCAGCGCCGATGTATTGGCCAAACCGTCGTACTGCGCGCTGGCGCTATCCAGCTTGACTTGCGCCTCGTCGACGGACTTTGTCAGCGCTTCCAGCGCCTCCCGCAGTTGCGATTCTCGCGAAATCTCTTCGTCGACTCTCCTTATATCGTGCTCGAGGATGCCGATCTCTTGAGCGATTTTGCCCAGCTCGCCTTTGACAGCGTCTTCGTAAACGGTCCATTTGTCCAAGCCGAGAATGTCCGCCAGGATCCGTTTTCGTTCAGCGGGGGTCTTAAGAGTGAAGGCATCAGCGCGCCCTTGCTGCAAAAAAGCCGAATGCACAAAGGTTTCATAGTCCAGCCGCAGGATTTGATTAAGCTTGTCCTGCGAGCGTCGGATGCCTTCCGCCGCAATGCGGCGCGGGCTTTCATCCGCTGCCCAGACGAACAAATCAAGCGTGCCGCGTCCCCCGCGTCCGCTCCGCGCCCGTCGCCGCACGACGCGATAACGGATGCCGTCTTGCTCGAAGTCGAGGCTGACCTGCATCTCGCGCTGGCCCTGGTGGATGAGATCATCTTCGCGTCGGGCGCGGGCTTTACCCCAAAGCGCCCAGGTGATCGCATCGAGCAATGACGACTTGCCGACGCCGTTATCCCCGCTGATGCAAGCCAGGTCAATGCCGTCAAAGCTGATCGGCTTGGGCGCGCGATAAGCCAGGAAATTGCTTAGTTCCAGGCGCTTCGGGATCACCTGGGCTTTCCTCGTTCGCGTGTCATATCCACAGTCGCTCGGCGCGGAACCGGCGAAGAAATCCCAGGAATGTCGCGTTCACACAAAACAACAAGCCCTCTCCATGCATGATGCAAGGGGTCAATCAAATAAGTGAAGTATAACGCCTGTGACGGACGTACTTCAAAGGACAGCAGTGGCAAACTCTGCTACAATCAGCGCCATTATTGGATCGGGAGTCGCTTATGCTCACCGCGCTCTACGATGGTCGTTGCATAATATGTCAATCGACGCGCGGGACCATAACAGCGCTCGACTGGCGGCATCGCGTCAGGTTCATTGATCTGCACGATCGCGACGCCTGGCAATCGCGGTTCCCGCAATTGAAGGACGCCGACCTGCTGGGAGCAATCCACGTCATTGATGAGCGCGGCGCGGTATTCGCCGGCATAGACGCCACCCGCCGCATGCTGCGAGAGTTGCCGCTTGGCTTTCCGCTGTGGCTGCTGCTGCTGTTGCCAGGAACCGATACAGTCGGCAAGAGACTCTACCGATACATCGCCCGCCGGCGCTACCGTATCAACGAGTTGCTGGGAAACGAACTGCCAGAATGCGCCGACGGCGGCTGCCACTTGCCGCGTTGAAGACGATTCAGCTATTGGCGCGGACCCAATAACGCCGCGTGAGGGCGCCGCGCTTATTGTCGACCCGGTCAACGAGTACCCCGCCATTGGCCTCGATGATTTTCCAGGAGCCGGTATTGTCATCATCGCAGGTGATCAGTATATCAGCGATGCCGCGTTTGCGAGCCTTCTCGATCGCCAGTTTGCACAGCAGCGTGCCATATCCTTTTCGTCGCTGAGACGGACGGATCCTATAACCGAGATGCCCGCCAAACAGCTTCAGGCTTTCGTTCAGGCGATGACGTAAAGACACCTCGCCCAAATAGCCCGCATGGTTCGCGACCAGCCAGTAGTGCGTGGCCGGCGCCATGCCCGCCAGCGGCTCGCTTTCCGCCTGACGCAGCGCCAGCAGAAACTCGCCGAATCGCTCTCGCAGGATCTCAGGATGCCAGGTCGGCTCCTGGTTTTCCGCGATATACTCATAAACAGCATTAATATAGCTGTCCTTGTAGGCGGGGGATGGCCGTTCGAGAATAGCTGGTTCTGGTGTCATTTTGGAAATCAACGCGGCTGGGCGACAGGATTCGCGCCGGTGGAGTTTATTACGTTTAATCGTCTGGCAACTGGGAATCCGCGCTGCCGCATCCGCTGCAGGAGGAATGCCGCAGGGGTATTGGCTTTAGGCGCTGCCTTCAGCTTCTTGCGCCGCTTCTCCCTCGGCGGCGCTGACTTCGGCAACGTCTTCCGGATCGTCTTGATCTTCCCAACTGATGATCCAGATACATGCGCCGGCAACCAGCACTGTAGCGACGATCAGGGCGATCCACTGCGAAGTTTCCAAGCCCACGTTACGCGCTTCGTAAACCAGCAAAACGACCATGCCAACCGCCAGGACCGCCCATGCCGAAAGACGAGGATGACGCATAACCCATTTGACGCCGGGAATGTTTTCCATGTGATACAAGTCCTCACACCGAATATCTGATCTAAGTATAGCCTCTATACATTTATGGCGACAAGCCTGAAGCTGACGGCCGAAGTCACGCCGGCAGGCCGGCGGCGACGTCCAGTGAACTTGCGCGCTTGCGCGCTTCTGAAATGTTTACGCGATTCTTGCAAACGTCCGGTTTTCAACCTGCGTATAGCAAATAGACAAGCACCGGTTTATGTAAACCGCGTCGCTCATACGACGAGAAGGCTTGCTATTCTGCGAGAGCGCGGCAGACCTCTTCGCCGGTTACGCGCCGAGCGGCTACAGGAGCGAAAAGGAATGAGCAAAGATAAACGCAAGGTCGAGTGGTCATTTGATTTTGAGAGGATGGGCGACCGTGTCAGCCAGTTCTTTTCCGACATGATCGGCGACGAAGTTGAGGTTGAGACCGCCAACCTGACCACGCCGGCAAACGGCGCCGAATCCGCGAGCGTCGAAATAGACTTTTCCGTCGGCAGAGCCAGCCTTAACGCGCTGGCCCCCGACAGCGACAATCTGTTCGAGGCCGAGATAAACTATGTCGGCGAATACGAATTCGAGGTCACAGGCGCGGCAAGGCGTTGTATCAAGCTGCGGCAGAAAGGTCGATTCCCCAAGGGAATCGGTCGCATCATCGGCAATAACAAGGACCTGCATTGGGATATCGCGCTCGCCCCGGGCATCCCCTACCAATTGAGCATGAAAGGCGGCGTCGGCGAAACCGATATCGATCTAAGCCATCTCCTGGTCGATAACATCCGTCTGGAAACCGGGATCGGAAAGATCGCCCTGACCTTGCCGACGCAAGCTGCGCCGATATCCGCCAAAGTCAGCGGCGGCGTCGGCAAGACCGATATCGTCATTCCTGACGGGGGTTGCGGCAAGCTGGATATTGACGGCGGCGTCGGCGAAGTCATTGTCACGCTGTCGCCGGAGGCGGCGGTTCAGCTCAACGCGACCGCGGGGCTGGGCAAAGTCGACCTGCCAGAGTCCTTTGAGCAGCTTAAGGATACGGGGCACGTTATCGGTGTAGACGGCATTTGGGAGACCCCCAACTTCAAGGGAGCCGACAAACAGATCATTCTCGACTTCGACGGCGGAATCGGCAGCTTTCAATTGCAGTTTTTCGATGTGCTATAAGACGGCCAATGGGCGGAAGGGTCTCGTCCCGCGCATTTAAGAAGGCGCCGCCGCCGCGTCCTCCGGCGGTGGCAAGCCATCTTGCACCATCTTGACCAACATCTGTGTCAGTTGATTGGTCGCCTTCTCGACAGATAGATCGGGGCAAATGACGGCGATTTCATGGCTGATCATTTTCATCAAGCGGCTTTTCAGCTTCGTTTCGACCGCCGTTAACTTGTCGCTTTGTTCGCGCCAAAACAGATCGCGCAGGGCTTGCGCCATAGCCATCGGCTCCCGGGGTTGTATTTTCTTCTGGATTTTTGCCTGGCGCGCGCGGTAATTGTTGGGCAAATTACAGGGGCGGCCGGGGGAGAACGCCTCCATTTTAGTCAGGTGCCCGCTATTCGTTCG
>JAPOOU010000199.1 GCA_026713245.1 Chloroflexota bacterium | reverse complement strand
CTGAGCGCCGTGATAGCCGCCGTCGATCTTCACGATCACATCGCGGCCGGTGAAGGCGCGGGCGGCGCGCAGCATCATCATGGTCGCTTCTGTGCCGGAGTTGGTGAAACGCAGCATCTCCAAACTGGCGACGCGCTCAATCAGCAATTTGGCGTATTCAACCTGCGGCCTCGAAACGGAGCCGAAGACCGTCCCTTGCGTTAACTGATCTGCCGCCTCTTCTACGATTGCGGGCGGGGCGTGACCATGGACCAGCGAGGTGTAGTTGTTGAGCAAATCCAAATAACGGTTGCCGTCGCAATCGGTCAGCCAGGCGCCCGCGCCGGCCGCCATATAGGTCGGGTAGGGACCGTAATGTGTCGCTAGCCGGGTATCGCCGCCCGGCAAGACTCGCTGCGCCAGTTCGTGCTGGGCTCGCGAGCTCGGGGTGCGCCGCCGATAACGAGCCAAAATATCATTCTCGATATCTGCCGCCCTGCGGGTCTCAATCATTGCCCTGTCCTTGCCAGTGATCTACTAATCCCACGATAGTAAACACTGGCAAGGACAATTGCAAAAAATCACACCTAATCACGACTTCCCACTTGGTCAATTGCTTTCCCCTGCTCTATAATCCGCGCGTTACCTTAACGCGACAATTGGAGCAAAAATGCGACGTTTAATCTGGCAAACGCTTATCGCCTGTGTTTTCACACTTGTCAGCACAGCACAAACGCCCGACTTAATGCTCGAATGGGATCCAGCCCAGAACATCATCACCGGCTCGGTTGATCTGCGGGGCACGGCAAATATCCCGGATCAACAGTTCTTCTATGTGGAAGCGGCGCAATATGACCCGGCAATGCCGGAGACCGATCACTGGACGCCGATCGTGCTGCCGCCGGTGACAACGATCGTTGATGGCGCGATCGGCGCCTGGCATACAGCGGTCTTCCCCGACGGACTGTATCAAGTGCGGCTACATGCCATCAACAGCGCGCAGGACAACTTCTATTATGTTCTGGCGCCGATCGCCATCAACAACGATGGCGGAACTATGAACAGCCTACCGGTACAAGTGATCGAAAATACCGCCATGACAGACACGGTAGAAGACATGCCCGCCGCCGAGAGCGCGGAAGCGCAAATGATTCCGGCGCCGCAAGTGGAAAACCGCTTGCCGATACCGGTTGGCGGGCACGTCCTGCACTTTGGCGATGCGGCGAAGGGAGCGATGCAGTCGGCGGGCATGACCTGGGTCAAGTGGCAGATCCCCTATTTTGAGGGCACAGACCTGACCGTAGCCCGCGACCGCATTAATTGGTCGCACGAAGCCGGTTTCCTGGTCCTGCTGAGCATCACCGGCGAAAAACACGCGCTCGCAGAGGGCGGCGACGCCTACCTTGATGAATATGCCGAGTTCCTTGGCGGCGTAGCCGGCTTGGACGCCGATGCCATTGAAGTCTGGAACGAGATGAACATCGACCGCGAATGGCCTACCGGACAGATTGATCCGCGACGCTACAAGGTTATGCTGGAAAAAGCCTATACGCAGATCAAAGCCGCCAATCCCGATACCATCGTCATCACGGGCGCGCTGGCGCCGACCGGGGCGGAAGGCGCCTTTGGACTGGCGGCGGTCTGGAACGATGATCGCTATTACTGGGGCATGGCAAATGCCGGCGTCGCCGAGTTTGCCGATTGCATAGGCGCGCACTATAACGAGGGCATCTTGCCGCCGACCTCGCAAGGCGGCGACCCGCGTGACGAATATCCGACGCGTTACCTGCCATTGATGCTGGAGCGCGTGGCTTTCCCATTCCGCAACTTCGATATACCGATGTGCATGACCGAGATGGGCTATCTTTCGCCCGAGGGTTACGGTCGCCTGCCGGAGGCATTCAACTGGGCGGCATACACATCCGTGCAAGAGCAAGCCGAGTGGCTGGCGCAGGCGATACAGATCTCCGCCAACTTCCAGAGGATGCCGGTCGAGCTGATCATCGTCTGGAATATCGACTTCGAAAACTACGAAGGCGACCCGCAAGCAGGCTATGCGATTATTCGTCCCGATGGCAGTTGCCCGGCCTGCGAATCGCTAGCAGCCTTACAGCGCTAGGGTCTCTAGAGACCGGCGCGATCACGGTCGACCGTCCAGGGATGACGCTTTCTCTCAATTGACAAAGCCCCTTGCTCTTGCAGGCAGACGACTTGTTATTTGCGTGAGCGCGGCAAGTCACTTCGCCGCCAGCGAGCGGCGCTGTTCTGGAATCGTACTGGTACGCCGCTAGTCATAGCAGGTTCTGTATTCGCCCCACCACCATTGGCACTCGGGACGGTGGATGTTGGCAAGTACGCGTCTATTATTCTCAACTTCGGGGCTGTCCGGGGCGTATTCCAGTAGCGCGGCAAGTTCGGTTTCCACACAAGCTCGTTCACCTTCCAAACCGCCGGGCTCCAATCCCGCCTCATAGCGGAAGACATGGCAAGCCTCGTGAATAAAGACCGTGCCCGTGTAGAGTGTGTGTTCGTAAAAGTCGCGGCCTGGCGGAAGATCGTCGGCGTAACTGAGATCAAAATGCCGATCCCCGACATGTACGCCAATGATGCCCTGTGGGGTCTGTCTGATCCGGTCCAGTCCGTTGATCACGTATTGATACCATTTCGGCGAGAGACTTTGCAGCAGGTCCAGCGCCTGCTCCATCTGCAAGATAAAGCCGTCTGATCCTTCAAGAGCGATGCCGGGGTGCTTGCATTGGTTCGTCTGATAGGCCTGAAAGCCCGTCAGCCAGTCATCGTCCGTGGCGCATTGCCAGCCGATGAAGCAGCAGTTGTCGACCGTCGCGGCATCGACGCTGACGGGTTGTGTCGATGCTTGCGTCTGTGTCCGCGCCAGTGCGGCGCATTGACCGTTCTGAAAGGCCCAATAGCCATCCGTCCAGTCCTGGTCGCTATGGCACTGACGATCGACAAAACAGCAATTGTCGATGCTCGCGGCTGTCTGGGTCCGGGACTGCGCCGCTGTCGGAGCGCTGTTTTCAACGCGGGTGTATGCGACCCAATCCGCCATCCAGACATCGTTGCCGCTCCGGCTGACGCGCAACCAGCGATTATTGCTTCCCACCACATCCAGAGTCGCGCCCGCCGGCGCCGTTTCCACAATCGCGCTCTCGAGGCTGTACCATGCCCTCAGGTTGGTGTTGTGGCTGATTCGAATAGTATAAGGCTGTGCCAATGCGATACTATTAAACAGAACTATTGATACAAATGCTGCAAAGAACTGCGCTCGCATATCCAAACTCCTGGGCAGCCAATGCAAAGACAGCCCCAAACTCTACGCTTATTTTGAACTATGACAGCCTAACATGATACTTCCATAATAGCAACGGACTTACTTGTTCCAGACGGTCAAACTAGCAGAAACTGAAGACCCGAGCTATCAACGACGACCGAAGGAATCAAGCGCGTTCGAAACTGAGTCCGGTTGCGCTCTTTGCTATGACGATACGACGATCCGAAGGACTCGAACTGTCTTGCAGCGCACAGCGGTTGCAGCGTCATTTGTGCTCTTGCTGTCATTCGCCAATACTTCGTTATAAGATTAATATCTCGATAAACGAGTGAAATAGACGACGTGAGACGCTTTATTCAACCTTTGCTCCTGGGTTTGATCCTCGGCGGACTGCTCGGCTTGTACCTGGGCTGGTTCCAGTTCCCGCGCGAGGCTTATCGCAGCGACATGACCGAACTGGCGCAATCCTTTCGCGACGATTATGCGGTTTTGATCGCAGCCGGTTATGCCGCTGATGGCGACTTGCCGGGCGCGCTCGAGCGCCTGAGCCGCCTGCGGGTCGATGACATGCCACGATACGTGCAGCGGCTCACCGACAGAGTGATCGCCTCTTCGGCGCGCGACATTCGCGACATTCGTCTGTTGGTGGCTTTGGCACGGGGCTTGGGACGGCTGACACCGGCGATGGAGCCCTTCCTGGATCTGCGTGGAGGAGGGCGCTAGTGGGACGCAAATTGCCGCCGCCGGCATGGGTCCGTCCGCTGCCGCCACCCCCGCAAAGAGAACCGGAAGAACCGCGTCCGCAATCCTTTGTTTCTTACGGGCTCTTTTCCTTTGCGTTGGTTGTCGGGCTGGTATTGGGCCTCGGTCTCAGTTGGGCCTCCGGTCCGCTGCCGGAGCGTAATACCGAGCCCTTTCAGTTGAAAGAAGAAGATCGCAACCATTACATGATCGCAATCGCCCTGGAATATGAGCATAGTGGCGATCTGCACCGTGCTTTGGAAAATCTGGTCGCGCTGCGTCCACCTGGCGATCCTATCCAGGCGCTGGCCGATGCCGCCTGCGCGCTCGCCAGCAGCGATTACATAAACAGTGAAAGCGGTGTCAAGGCCTTGCGAATGGCGGCGCGCATGTACACAGCCCAGGGACGCGGCGGCTGTGCCGAACCCTTGCTGCCAGCCGAAGAACTCCCGGACGAACCAGCGGCCGCCTCCGGCCTGGCAGCGCCGCTGTCTTCGCCGACGCCGCCCCCTACCAAGACGCCTTCCAGGCGCGCCAGCACAGCGACCGCGACCTTGCGCGCAGTCGCCACGACAGTCCCGCAGAGGACGTACTCACCCTTACCGGCCAGCACCTTCTGCGATACCGCCGATCGGGCAGTGATCGAAGTCAAGATCGTCGATTATCTGGGCCGTGGCATCCCGGGACAAAGAATCCGTGTGCGCTGGGGCGATGAAGAAAACGTCTTTCTCAGCGGGCTCAAACCGGAGCGCGGAACCGGCTATGCCGACTTCCAGATGGACGAAGGGATCAGTTATTCGATCGATATGCCGGGCGCGTCGGACTCCCTGCGCGCCGATCTGATCACCGGGCGCTGTTATACCGAAAACGGCCGCGAATCCTTGAAATCTTTCCGCGTCACCTTTCGCGCGGACAGCTAGACAGCTGTGGCGAGCGCGCTACCTGTTATGCAACCGAGAGAGCGGAATCCCGTAAAGTGATTAGGCGCAACATTATGACTTATGATGAGGAAAGCAATGGATGAAAAGGCATCACAGGTAGCGACCGGTGTTTTCTTGATCGGACTGGGACTCTTGTTCATGACGGGCTGGTGGTGGCCGGGCATCATGTTTGTCACGGCAGCGTCCATCCTGGCGCGAGCCATGGCCGCGGGCGAACGCCTGCAAGATGCGTCGGGCGCCTGGTGGCTGATCGGCATCGGGGTCATTTTCGGCGTGCCCGGCTTGATCGGCGATATCGCCGGCTCTTTTTGGAGGATCTTCCCTTTGATCATGGTAGGTATGGGTTTGTTCATGATATTTGGCGGCAAGTACCGCCCATGTGTCAGCAAGGAAAAGCGCAAGAACGACGACGAGGTCCACCGCGTCTAGCGCCTGCGGCTGCCTCGCCAACATTGACAAGGTCTCGGCTCTCGCTATACTTGTCGCTAGCTGGCGGGATGGTGGAATGGCAGACACGGGTGCCTTAAAAGCACCTGCCCGTAAGGGCGTGAGGGTTCGAGCCCCTCTCCCGCTACTCCTCTTAATGCTCCAATTGCAACTGATACAGCCTGGCATATTGGCCGCGCCTGGCGATCAATTCCTCATGCGTGCCCTCTTCGCTGATGCAGCCGTCCTTCATGACAACGATGCGGTCGGCATTGCGAATCGTGGACAGGCGATGGGCGATAACAAGCGTCGTTCTGTTATGCATCAGACGTTCCAGCGATTCGCGAACAGCGCGTTCGCTCGCGTTGTCGAGCGCGCTGGTCGCTTCGTCCAGGATAATTAGCGGCGGATCCTTGAGGAAAACGCGGGCCATGCTCAAGCGTTGCCGTTGACCGGCGGATAGTTTGATGCCGCGCTGACCGATATAACTTTGGTAGCCTTGCGGCAATGCCATAATGAATTCGTGCGCGTTAGCCTTTCTTGCCGCGGATTCGATCTCGCGCTGAGAGGCCGCGCCATTGCCATAGCGGATGTTTTCGGCCACGCTGGCGGCGAAGAGATAGACATCTTGCTGCACCACGCCGATATTGCGGCGCAGGCAGGACAAGCTGACCTTGCGGATGTCAACCCCATCCAGGCAGATACGCCCAAGCTCAACATCATAAAAGCGCGGGATGAGCGCGCTAAGCGTCGTCTTGCCAACGCCGGAGACGCCCACCAGCGCCAGAAACTCGCCAACCCGGATACGCAGCGACAGATTCTTCAGAACGTAGCCGACATCGGACTGATAGCGGAAGCTGACCTCTTTCAATTCAAGCGCTCCCGAGACTTCCCCCAGTTCCAGCGCATCGTCGGCATCGACAATGGCCGGCTGCAATTCCAACAGGTCCATGAAGCGGCGGAAACCCGTGCTGCCCTCTTGGTACCAGCGCGCGAAATTGGTCAGCCGTTGAATCGGCTCGATTAAGATGCCGACGTAGAGCAAGAATGTGATCAAGTCGGAAAGGTCGAGGGACGCCCCCAGGATGCCGACCGCTCCAACGATCACTACAAGCACCGTCATGAGTTGCGTGAAAGCGCTCATCCCGCCGTAGAAGAAGGCTTCGCTCTTGTATTCCAGGCGGCGGCTCTCTACAAAGCGTGCATTGGCTTGGTCGAATTTGCCTTGTTCCTGGTCTTCATTGGCGAAGGACTGCACGACGCGGATGCCCGCCAGGCTGTCCTCAACCTGGGCGTTGACCTCGGCGATGCGCTGCTTGCTGCGTAACAAAGCGGCGTGCATCTTTCGATTGAAGTAGTAGGCAAATACCAGCATCAGCGGCAGGAACAGAAAGATAATCACGCTCAGCTGTGGATTGATGCTAAACGTGATGAGAAAAGCGCCGCCGAACTTCAAGATGCCGATGAAGATATCTTCCGGTCCATGATGGAAAAGTTCGGACAGCGCGAACAAGTCGCTGGTGATTCGCGACATGAGCTGCCCGACCTGCTGATTGTCATAGAAGCTGAAAGACAGCTTCTGGTAATGCGCGAACAACTCGCGGCGCATGTCGCTTTCCATCATGGCGCCCATCATGTGTCCCTGGTAATCGATATAGAAATTGCACAAGGCATAGACCGCCACCAGCGCCAACATGATCCCGCCCATGATGCCCAGATCGGCCAGCGGCTGAGCAGAGCCGCCCCCCAAGAGCGTCCCCGTGATGAAGCGGACACAGAGTGGCAGTACAAGCGTGATGGCAGAAACCACAAAAGCGCAAAACAGATCAACGGCAAGCAAGCCCAGATATGGTCGGTAAAAAGAAAGAAATTTTCTGCCGCGGTTTTTCACATCTTCGCTCCTTGCTCCGGCGAATTGTCAAGAATGAAAGGATTATAACAGGTCAGAGGAGTCCAAAACAGCCGCGCCGCCTCTTGCATAGGGACACGATAAGAATCATGTGCTATAAATGAAATCCGCTATATCATTATATGGACAGAAGACTGTAATGGTTAAATCCCGTCTGATTCTGCTCTTGGCCGCGTCGTGTTTAGCTTCCTGCCAGCCGGTTGTCGATCGTGTGGCGGAGGACATTGCCGACCAGGTGAGCGAGCAAGTGGTCGAACAGGTCAACACAGCTGTCGCCGCGCAAGTCAGCACGGCCGTCGCCGAGTTGTCCGCCGCCCCAGAGACCTCTCTTTCCGAGCCGACAGAAGACCGCAGCGCGGAAGCGGAAATCGCCCAAGTCACCCGCGTCATCGACGGCGATACGATTGACGTGCTCCTGAATGGCAAGACTGTGCGCATCCGTTATTTGCAGATCAATACGCCCGAGCGCGATGAACCTTGCTTCAACGAATCGACTCAGGCCAATGCCGAACTGGTCTCCGGCAAGACCGTGCGGCTCCTGCCCGATGTGGAGCTGGTGGACCCCTTCGGTCGTCTGCTGCGCTACGTCTACGTCGGCGATGTCATGGTCGAGCGCGCCCTGGTCGAGGGAGGATACGCAGAAGTGGTGCTCTACCCGCCCAACGACGCTCACTACGACGAATTTCTGCGGCTGGAGGCTGAAGCGGCGGCGGCCGGCCGCGGCT
>JAPOOU010000097.1 GCA_026713245.1 Chloroflexota bacterium | reverse complement strand
CTCACGCAAAATCGTAAGCCTTCCCGTCGCTAGAGCGACGCGGTTTACGTAAACAGGGGCGACATACCATGTCGCCCGAAACCACAAGTCGCAGCGGCAGCGGGCGACCAGATTGGTCGCGTAGGTCGCGTAGACACTGACCGCCGACACTGACCGCCGGTCGCCCCTACACGGTCCTTGAAATGAGAAAAGGGATTTTTTGGCGGTCGATGTGTCTGGGCGCGGGGGCAGTTTCGTGTTTCAACCGAGAAGGATAGTTTATCCGGAGCGAGATGATTGATTTCCAGATCGAGATCTGTTACCATAGAAAATATATTCTATATTACTTAGCGCGTCTTGTGACGACGGCTTTTGAATGGGTAAAGAGCCAGGCGCATGCCAAAGACCCGAAAAATACTTCACTTGGACTTGGATGCCTTTTTCTGCGCTGTCGAGGAACAGTTTAATCCGGACTTGCGGGGCAAGCCGATTGCTGTAGGCGGGCAGCCGGGCGAACGCGGGGTGGTCGCGTCGGCATCGTACCCGGCGCGCAAATACGGCGTGCGCTCGGCGATGCCAATGTCGCAGGCTGTGCGGCTTTGCCCGGAACTGATCGTTGTTTCGCAGACGCGGGGCGCCTATTCGGAACGGTCGCGGCAGGTCATGGCTATTTTGCGGGATACGGCGCCGGATGTGGAACCGCTGTCGATTGACGAAGCCTTTCTCGATGTGACGATTCTGCCCAGTCCCATACAAGAAATCGCGCGGGCTTTGCAGGCGCGCATTAACAATGAGTTGGATCTGCCCTGTTCGCTTGGGGGAGCGACGAACAAGCTGGTGGCGAAGACTGCCAATACGGTAGGCAAGGCGCGGCAGGCGAAGGACGAGCCGCCGAATACGATCACGATTGTAGCGGCTGGCGAGGAAAGCCGGTTCATGGCGGCGCTGCCGATACGCGCGCTGTGGGGCGTGGGACCAAAGACGGCGGAGGCCTTGGGCGCGCTGGGACTGACGCGAGTCGGGGAGTTGGCGCAATGGTCGGAAGCTGCGCTCAAGCGCAGGCTTGGAAAGCTCGGGAGTGAATTGTGGCAGCGCGCGCGGGGCATTGATCATCGCCCGGTTTTGTCGACCGGAGAGGCGAAATCGATCAGCAAGGAAGTTACCTTTGCCCGTGACGTGACCGACAGAACACAGCTGGAGTTGACCTTGCGGCGCTTGTCGGATGGCGTTGGCAGGCAAGCGCGCAAGGCGGGCCTGGCCGGCGCGACGGTCAAGCTCAAGCTGCGCTGGACAGACTTCACGACCTTGACAAGGCAAGTCACGTTGGACAATCCCACCGACCTCGATGACGAGATTTGCTCAAAGGCAAGGGAGCTATTTGAAAGGCATTGGCCAGATGGCCGGGCAGTGCGCTTGATCGGCGTGGCTTTGAGCGGCTTTGGCTTGCCGAATCGCCAGCTCGGACTTTGGCAGGATCGATCCCTGGACCGTCAGGTAGATGATTTGCAATCGGCCCTGGACAACTTGCGCGATCGCTATGGGGAAACGACGATTCGCCGCGCAAGCGATCTCAACTTTCAGTTTTCAGACGACAACAGGCGCTGATGTCGGGAGTCAAACCAGCGTGAATAGCTGATGATAAACGCCTTCCAGCGCCAGCAATTCTTGATGACTGCCTTGCTCGATGATCTCGCCATGGTCCATGACGACGATCATATCGGCTGAAGTGATGGTACTGAGACGATGCGCGATCACAAAGCTGGTGCGGCCTTCCAACAGGCGCTCCAGGGCTTTTTGGATAATGCGCTCGGTCTGGGTATCGATATTGCTGGTGGCTTCGTCGAGGATAAGGACACGCGGGTCCGCCAGCAGCGCGCGGGCGAAAGCCAATAATTGGCGCTGCCCGGTTGACAGCACGGCGCCGCCTTCCATGATATCGGTGAGGTAGCCGTCGGGCAGCCCGGTAATAAACTCGTGCGCGCCGACGGTTTTGGCGGCCTCAACAACCTCATCGTCGGTCGCGTTCAAGCGGCCGTAGCGGATATTGTCCATGACGGCGCCGGAAAACAGGTGCGTGTCTTGGGGCACCACGCTGATCTGCCGACGCAAGCTGTTTTGCGTCACGTCTTTCAGGTTACAGCCGTCCACTGTGATAGCGCCCTTGCTGACGTCGTAGAAGCGCATCAGGAGCTTGACCATGGTGGTCTTGCCGGCGCCGGTATGACCGACGAAAGCCACGGTCGAACCCGCGGGTACATCAAGGTCGACGTGCTTAAGCACCCATTCGCCGTCTTTTGTATAGCGGAAGGAAACATCGTTGAAACGGATATTTCCCTGGATGCCGGGCAGATTATCGGCGTTGACCTGGTCACGGATGCTGGCCGGGTGATCCATCAGTTTGAAGATGCGGTAGGCGGAGGCGATAACAGCCTGCAAGAGGTTATAACGTTGCGCCAGCAGCCGTATTGGGAAGAAGAACTGCTGGATGTACAAGATAAAGGCGAGCAAGACGCCCACGGTGATTTTGTCATCGAGGACCAGGCTGCCCCCGACAAAAATCAGAGTTCCGGTCGCGACGCCTCCGATCATTTCGACAGTGGGATAGAACAAGCTGGAAATGAGGGTTGCGCGAACGGTGGCTTGGCGGCTGGCCATGTTGATCTCGTTGACAAAACGGTCGTAGTTTCGCGTTTGCCGCGAGAAAGCCTGCGTGACGCGCACGCCATTGAAGGCTTCGGACAATTCGGCGTTGACCTTGGCGTTGGCGTCTGAGACGCGCAGGTAGGCGCTGCGGGCGTGCACGCGCCAGAAGTTGGCGAGCAGAGCCAGAACGACCAGGACGGTAAAGGCAACCAGGGTGAGCTGGATATTAATCAGGATCATTGAGATGAGAATGCCGCCCAGCATCAAGACCTCGCGTATGCTGCCGACAGCGGCGAATGTCACCGCCTCGCGTATCACGTTGACATCGCTGATCACGCGCGCGATCAGGCGGCCGACTTCATATTCGGCGAAGAAATCGATGGACAGATACTGGATATGATCAAAGAGTTGGTCGCGCAGGGTCCGAATGATGGATTGTCCGATGACTGCCATATTGCCCACTTGTACGCGGAAGCCGATGAATCCCATGACCTGTATAAGGACAAAGGCGATGACACCCAAGATGACGACGGACATGTCTCGCCTGCGGATGCCTTCGTCGATCGCCCAGCCAATCAAGGGCGGGCTGACTACATTGGCGAACACGCTCAAGAGCATGGTCACGATGGCGACAGTGAGCTTGTAACGATGCGGTCTCAAGTAGCTGAAGAGGCGGGCTATGACATCACTGTCGAAGCCCGGCTTGTGGTCGTCCTCGATTTCGAGAATGCTCCGCTGGTCTCCGTTTTGCTCTTGCTTCGGCTGGCGCCGGTACTGGGCTTTGTCTTTGCTGACGGTCATTCCTGTCTGTCTCAATTCTTGGTGATTCGTCCGGCGAGGCGATCGATCAGATTGCGGAATTGCTGTGTGGATCGACGTTCTTCCAGCGGGATCTTGATGATGCCGGCAATTATTGCTTCCCGACGTACGCGCTCTTGCTCTTCCAGTTGCAGCCTGTAAATCTCTTCGTAGAGTCCGCCGTCGGCGAGCAGGGTCTCGTGCGTACCCTGTTGGATGATCTCTCCGTCGCGCAGCACGATGATCTGATCGGCTTTCAAGATTGTGCTCATGCGCTGTGCGATGACAAAGGTCGTGCGTCCCTCCATCACACGATCCAGCGCCTGCTGGATGAGATGCTCGGTTTGCGTATCGACGCTGCTGGTAGCGTCATCCAGTATCAGAATGCAGGGATCGATCAAGAGAGCGCGGGCGATGGCGATTCTCTGTTTTTGACCACCGGAGAGCGTAACGCCGCGTTCGCCGACGGCCGTTTGGTAGCGGTCGGGGAAATCCATGATGAAGTCGTGGGCGTTGGCGGCTATCGCGGCTGCTTCGATCTGGTCCTGGCTGGCGGAGGGGTTGCCATAGGCGATGTTTTCCTCGATCGTCGCCGAAAAGAGCAGGGACTGTTGCATTACGATGCCGATCTGGCTGCGCAGATGATCCAGGTCAATATCTCGCACGTCGATGCCGTCAAGCAGGACGCGTCCGTCAGTGACATCATAGAAGCGCGGTATTAAGTTGGCGATCGTTGTTTTGCCGGCGCCGGTCAACCCGATGATGGCGACGATTTCGCCCGGATGCGCTTCGAGGTTAATGTCCTTCACGATAGCGTGATTGGAGCCGAAGTATTGCGTGCTGACATTGTCGAAGCGCACATGGCCTTTGATGTTGACCCGCGCGGCGTCCGGCTTGTTAACGACCAATTCGTCATGATCGAGGATCTGAAATACGCGTTCGCCGCTGGCGACAGCTTGTGTGGTCAAAAGGATGATGAAGCCGACAAAACGCAGGGGCTGCGCCAGGAGCAGCACGTAGGCGTTGAATGTGACTACCAGCCCGACGGTGATATTGGCCATGCCGCGCGCTTCGAGGTAGCCGCCGAAGAGCAAAACCAGCGCGGTAGACATGGCGGCCAGGAAGGCGCTGGCCGGCAGAAAGGTGATCCATTGTCGGATGAAATCAAGTTGTTCGTCGTAGAGCCGCTTGTTCTCGGTGTGGAATCTTTCGATTTCGTGGCTTTCGCGGGCGAAGACCCGCACAACTTCTGCGCCAAGCGCGTTTTCCTGGATATGATTGCTCAGCACCTGCATGCGGTCCATCACCAGCTTCCAGCGCGGGTGCACGCGCATCACGAAGCGATTGGAAAACAGGGCCAGCGGCACCAGCGGGATAAATGATATCGCTGCCAGCGCCGGGCTGGTGGCCAGCATGATGCTCACGACGCCGACCAAGAGCAGGAGCACGTTCAAGCCGTCCATCAGACCGAAGTTGAAATAGCGCTGAATCTCGTTGACATCGCTGATGGCGCGGGTGATGATGGTGCCGACTTGCGCGCTATCGTGGTAGGTGAAAGACTGACGCTGCACCTTGTCGTAGATTTGATTGCGAATATCGTAGGCGACATAGTGGGACAGGCGCTCGCCGAAGAACCTGCCGAAGAAGGCCGAGAGCCCACGCAGCACGCCTAACCCAGCGACGAGCAAGCCGGCGTTGAGCATGAAGTTGCTGTCTTGCTTTTCAATGCCGATATCCACGACATCGCGCAAGATATAGGGCACGGCGACGGCGAGAAGATTGCTGCCGATGATGCCGATGAGCGCAGTCAGCACCCATAATCGGTATTTTTTCAAATACCCGATCAGACGGACCCATTTAGACAATGCGCCGATGTCTTTTGACTTGTCTTTGGATTTTAGCGGTATCTCGCTAGAAGCGGTTGCCATGAATTACTGATCCCGGGAGACGCGGTTAATTGCGAGAATCTGTTGCTAATCGCGGCCATGCGCTGCGGTTGAGCCCATCAATGAATTCAATCCAAGCTTGATTTGTTGGTCAAAACAATACAGTTCGCGCAGAAGCAGGGGAACCTAAGTAAGCAATAAACGATTGATTGACTCTGGTATTCTCTGTCAGAAGTCCCAGAATAATTGTATAGCAATCGCAGTCGGTGAAAAGGGAGATTCCATGTCAAATATGAAACCGGTGGCATTACAGTTGTACTCTTTACGCGACGCGCTCGCGGAAGACTTTGAGGGCATCGTCCGCAGCGTCGCCGCGATGGGCTATGTTGGGGTCGAACCTTATGGCGGGATGCCCGGCGGTTTGAGAGCTACGGCGGCGCTTTATCAAGAGTTGGAGCTTGAGGTCTGTAATAGCCACGTGCCTTTTCCCGATGAAGCGAACCTGGAATCCGCGCTGGCTGTGGCGGAGGCCTATGGTCTGTCGCGCGTTGCTGTGGCTTATTTGCCAGAGACGGAATTCGCGACCCTGGACGCGGTCAAGCGCGTGTGCGAGCGCCTGAATCGCGCTAGCGAAATTTTGCAAGCCAACAAGGTGCAGTTGGGTTATCACAATCACTGGTGGGAGTACAAGGAATTGGATGGGCAAGCCACCCTGGATGTGATGCTCGGCGAACTCGACGATGATGTCTTCCTCGAAATTGACACCTACTGGGCGCAAGTCGGGGGCCTGGATGCGGTGGAAGTCGTCAAGCAGGCGGGCGCGCGCGCCCCATTGATACATCTGAAGGACGGCTCGCTCAGACTGGAAGACAACATGACGGCTGTCGGCGCCGGCGAAATGTCCGTGCCGGAGATCGTTGCGGCCGCGGCAGAGACGGCCGAATGGCATATTGTTGAGATTGACCGGTGCGACGGCGACATGCTGCAAGCGGTGCATGACAGCTACAAGTACTTGACATCCAATAACCTGGTTCGTGGCAAGGTCTAGGGGCGCGGTCGCGTCCGGGCATTGTGGAGACACGTTTATGAAGGTTGGAATCGAAATGCTGCGCGATGTCGCGCGCCGCGCCATAGCCAGGCAGGGCTATGAAGCGGCCGATACCGAGATCATTCTCGAGATCATCATGTACGCGCAGTTGCGCGGCAACAATCAAAATGTGATCAAATTGCTGGGTCCCGGCATGCCCGCCAATCCCGAAGCCGGGCAGATTGGCGTTGCCAAGGAAACCAAGCTTTCGGCACTGCTTGATGGCGGCTGGAACCAGGGCATGGTTGTCATGAGCAGGTCATGCGAGATCGCTATTAAAAAAGCGAAGGAGCATGGATTCGGCATCGTCGGCACGCGCAGGACGAATTCCCCAACCGGGGCTATCGGCTATTACGGGCGTTGGATCGCCGATGAGGGCTTGCTGGGCTTCGTGTTTTCGGGTTCGCCGGAACTCATGGCCGTGTATGGCTCGTATGAAGCGTTCCTGGGCACGAATCCTTTGGCGATCGGCATCCCGACGGCCGGGAAGCCGATCGTGCTCGACATGGCCACAGCCGCGATAGCCTGGTACGGCATCCACTTGGCAAATGCCGAGGGCAAGAAAATTCCGGAGGGCGTGGCTTACGATCGGGATGGACAGTTCACGACGGATCCTGGCCAGGCGCTGGCCGGCGCGATCAAAGCTTTCGGCGGCTTCAAGGGCGCTGCCTTGGCGTTGATCGTCGAGATACTAACTCGACCGCTGGTTGGCGCGACGCGGGATGACGATGGCAGGAAGACGGACTGGGGCAATCTGATATTCGCGATTGATCCCGAGCTGCTGGCGGAGAACCTGGAGAGTTTTCAAGCCGGCGTCAGCGACTTGCTGGATCGCGTCAAAGGGCTGAAAAGGCTGCCCGGGGTCGATGAGATTCCTATTCCCGGCGAGCGCGGCGACAACTACTTTGACGGCGTCATGGCGGCTGGGGAGATCGAAATTGACGAGAAGGTCTGGCGGGAACTCGATGCTGTGGCGAGCGGATAAGTTGCCTATCGGCTTATGGGAAATGGAGCGGAACGATGAATAGGGAATTATTGCGGCAGTACAATTATGACGCCTTCGTGCCGGAAAAGTTCATGCCCTGGATGCGCTTCGATGAGAGCCCGGCCTTGGGAGCTGCCGCACCGGACTTCCCGTTGTGGCGATTGGAGGATCGGGCGCAGTCTTCACTGGGCGAATGGTGGTCGAACAACCTCTATCTGGTGGTGGAATTCGGCAGCTTCACTTGACCGTATTGCGGGATGGCGGGCCCATCCATGAATGCGATCGCGGACAAGTACGCCGACGACGGCGTGGCATCGGTATTCCTTTACACTAATGAAGCGCATCCGGCGGAGCGCTTTCCCCATCTAACTTCAATGGAGCAGAAGTTCCATCATGCCGCGGCACTGCGCGACGAGCTCGGCGTCAGCAGACCGATTCTCGTAGACGCCCTGGACGGCGCCTGCCACCGCGCCTATGGCAGCATGCCCAACATGACCTGGATATTCAATCGCGCGGGCCAGGCAATTTACAAATCCGACTGGACTGACGCGAACAGCGTGGACAATGCGCTGGAATACTATCTGGATATCAGCCGGCGGCGTAAAGATCGCGAGACACTCGCCCCGTTCACGGTCCAGCGCTTGGATTATCGGGATGCCGATCGCCTGGCTTTCTTCAAGGGTTTAGAGCGCAATGGACGGCAGGCCGTGGATGACTTCATCGAGGCATTTGGACCGCCCCCGAGCGATTTTCGCTGGGACGAAAAGGACTCAGCCGACGATTCCGATTGAAGCGAGCATCCGTTCGTAGACCACGCCTTGCTGCCCGCGACGGTCGGAGGGTCGGTTCGCCAGCCCACCTTGGACAAACAGGTGCGAGGAGCCCTCGCCGCTCATATTCAGGGCCTGGATTGCGCCACGTTTGGCCAACCAGTCTGAAAGCTCGGAGAGCGTCGCTCCCGCGCTATCCAATTCAGTGCTGGCCGCGGGATCACAGCCGTCGACCACGAGCAGCAGCAGGTTTCCATCCTCCTTAATGCCTAGAGCGGTTCGGGCTTTTCTGTCGCCAGGCGCGCCTGGGTCGATATTGACCGGCGTGATACCGACGATATGTTCGCCGCCGATGCCGCGGCTGGCCCAAAACTCTTCGTTTGCGTCGGTGGACTCGAGCGCATTCCGGCCATCTTTCAGCAGGATTGGACCGGCCTGGACGCCCGACACCAGACGTCCCGACGGATCGGCGAACTCGTATTCTATCCAGGCGTCCTCAGCGATCTTTTCGATTGTCGACTCTGGCAGCGTGTCGGCGCTCAAGGACAAGACAAAACCATTTTGGGGGATCTGGAGATCCCCGCCTTGTTTCCAGCCAAGCACCTGTCGATTCACAATGATAAATTCATGGCGGCGGTCTTCCGCCGGCGTCCGATCGAGCGGACGTCCGTATTCTGCCAAGCGAGCGGCGCGGGTGTAGAGGGCGATAGACGAGGGATCGACGGGATTCAGCCGGAACTGATAGTCGCCGCGCGCGTCGGCTCGCATGCTGATATCATCCGGCAAAATCAGGGCGACGTCCGCGAGGCTCATGGTCCCCACCGTCCACTCCGCGCCGTCAAAAAGCAGGCATCCGCGCTGATAAAGCGGTGGACGCAGAATCGTATTCTCCGAGACCATCAAGCCGATGGCGTCTCCGTATCCGGAATGATGACTGACGAGGTCGTCATGCTCGTGCAAGAAGTGCGAGGTGTTGAAGGCGGCCACTCGTTCGTGATGCTGCACAAAGTGACGAACAAAGTCGCAGCGGCCGATGCGCACAAAATTTCGCCGGGCGTCAAACTCGCGGAACAGGCGCGGCTGGTAGCTGCCTCTTTCGATGTTGGGGTAGAGGTCCAGTTGAATCGATTCTTCCAGCCAACGCGTCAGGGCTTCCGCGCGCGACTGCCAGTCTTCGTTCCCGGGCGCTACTTCAGCGTGCCACTCGTACGTATCACCGATGTATTCGTGCAGTTGCAGCCAGCCCCGCGCCAGCAATTGGCGCAGGACACAGGCGACGAAGGAATTGGCGCTGATGATGCGCTCGCCGTCAAAGCTGTAATCGAGCCCGGGAAAGATGTGTTCAGCCCGGCGGTCGGTCTGCATGGCGGTCCAGGTCAGGATATGCGCTTTGTCATCCCCGCGCGCCTTTGCGCGGGCGTAGTGCATGCGGGCGATGTCCTGTTGGCGAACATAGCTGCTCATGGGGTGCAGGTCTTCGAATTTCAGTTCATGGGGAGCGATCTCCAGGCTGTATACTGTGGACCATCCGCCGGTCTCATGTTGAACGCGCTGTTTTTCAAAGCGACCCAATGGCATAGCCTTATCCTCCGCAATTTAGCCCTCCCGAACTATACCGCTTGATAGTCAGCAGAAAAAGCCGCTCGGCAGCAATGAATGCGCGAATGTCAAAACGCCTGTTATCACGACTAGCCAAGCAGGGTTCGGCAGCCGGCTAGCCGATCAAGTAGAAGGATTCTTGCCTGCCGTCCAGCCAGCGCATCGCGCCATTGGTGAGGACGGCGTCTTCCTCCAGCATGATGCGCAGATCTTGTCCATCCCATTCCGGAATGCTTCGGACGACGTTCAACTCGATTGAATACGCCGTGTCGTCATAAAGGGGATAGTCGCCGACGCCGGGAACGCCCTCTTGCCGATCCCAGAGGCCGATGATGGGTCCGGCGGCGTGGCCATGGAATCCGAGCGGGTGCGTATAAATCTGGGGGCGAATGCCGGCGGCCTTTGCCTGTTCGAGCGTTTCCCGCAGCAGCTCGTTCCCGGTAGCGCCGACACGCATCAGTGTCATATGGATGTCTTGCAGTCGGTTGCCGTCGGCCAAGGCGGCGCGCAATCCGGCCGGCGCGTCCGATTCACCGGGCCGCAAAACATAGGCATGCTGCTGCTGGTCGGTGGCCAAGCCCAGGTAATGGAAGCCCATATCGCAGTGCAGCATGTCGCCGGGCATAATCGTCGCGCGCCGTTCGTCGGTATCTTCATAGGATTGGCCCGGCGCTTGTAAATCGACGGTAGGCTGGAACCAGGCCTGCAAGCCCGCGTCCTGCATGGTCTGGCGCATCCACCAAACGACGTCATCCGTCGTCGTTATACCGGGATGGATGACCGCGGTCGAGAAGGCCCGGGCGATGATTTGATGGCCGATCTCGACCAGGCGCGGATAGGCCAGGATTTCTTCGGGCAGTCGACGTTCCAGCCAGCCAACGCAGAGACCTTCGGCGTTGACAATGCGCGCCATGTATGGATCTGCCAGCGCCTCGTATATGAGCGAATGCTCAGTGAAAGACATGCCATCCCCGAAGGAAAATGTTGAGGAACTGTTTATGCCGATTGTGGCAGGATCGCGTTCAGCGACGAGGCGGGCCAGGCAATCATGCTGGTCTTCTTCATCGGGATCCCAGACTGTTTCGTAGAGGTCGTCATAACCGTAGCGTGACAGTGTCAGCCTGCGAACAGAGCCGTCTTTTTCCCGCAAGAAAATCAGCATGGTACGGCGGCGCGCGGACATGGATGTGGCGGGCAGCATCGACATCAGCACCGGGTCTTCGTTGTATTCCCGGCAGGCGATGATCCACATATCAATGTTCTCACGATCCAGGAGCTGCGGGATGATCGTATCCAGCCGAGACTTCAGCCAGCCGTTGCGAATCGCGGCTTGTCCCCGAAGGGGCAGAATGTCATTAATGAACGTCATGTTTCAGCTTCCTTTCGAGCTTTGGGCATGCGCCGAAGCGCATGTCAGCGCGCCAGAGCGGTTGACAGCGAATCAGCTTCGAGCGCCGATATCGGAATCAGTCGCCCCCGGCCAGCGCCACGGTGGACTGCCAGTGCAGTCTTAGGGCCGCGTCTTGTCTGCGATACGCGAAGT
>JAPOOU010000201.1 GCA_026713245.1 Chloroflexota bacterium | reverse complement strand
GTCTGCACCTCATTCTGAACTTGTTCGGATTTGCTGAGGAAATGTCCTCATTGCCCGCAGATTAGCAATGAAATGTCGCAGAATTATCTCAGTTTGGGGACAATTCGCCGGCGCAGTTGGCATGCTCCCATTGCGATCTGAGGGGCGGACATGTTGAAGTAAGGCTGTAAGATCGAGCTAATAGCGCGGGGCTGTGACGGGGGTCAGTGTCGAAGGGCTGTGTCTACGTGCCCTACGCGACCAATCATGTCGCCCGAAAATCACCGAAATAAATTCAAGTATTGCGGCGGCATCTGGCCGGATGTAAAGGTGTCCGCTCCTCAGCCCACAAGGAAGGAATGGGAGCTATTCAGTGGCATACTTTATAAACCGCGTCGCATGAGCGAATCGGTTTACAAAAACAGGGGGGCGGGTCGCGCGATGGTTTCAGGCTTCCGGATCTACTGGTCTAACATCGTCCGTCGAGATCTCAATCGTTTCACCGTCTTGGTCGATGTCCTCAACGCGCACGATCTCGATTTTCAGTTTGGCGATCAAGGCGGCCATTGTCCCCAAAGCCGCGAGTACCGGATTAAAGATAGTGGCGACGCCGCCAACAACCACCGCCGGCGTCAACGGGACTTCAATCAGGACTTCGTCGTTCGCGTTGCGGATAATGAGGCGGCGTACGTTGCCTTCTGCGACCAGCTCCTTGACGCGCTCGACAAGTTCACTGCCGGCGACTTCCATCTCTTCGACCCAATCGCGCTGATTCTTCGGTTTGCGCGGATCTTCGCTCATGTCATTCTCCTGATCACTGGATTGCTTCATCCAGTAGTTTCTACGTATCCGCCGATGCTGAGTTGTACAACTGTCGATCCCGCCGCTTGTCTAGCGGAGCAAATCGTAGAGCATTTGCTTCCAGCGCGCTGCGTCCAATTCCCAGCAGATAAGCGGCTTGTTGGAGTTTTTTAGGGCTTCGCGCCAGTTGTCGATATTCCTCTCGTCATCGGCCAGGTCAAGTTTGTCCACTACTGTCATGCCACGCGTGAGGTCGCTGCGGCATTCGATGTCGACGAGATGACGGCTGGCTGAAATCGCGATCGAAGGATCAATGGCGACGGCCATGGCCACACCATCGGGCAGTGATATGCCGATCTCGCCGGTCTGTATTTCGTAGCCTCGCATGCCCTTGATATTGCAATCAATGCTGAAGTCGGCATATTCGGTACCGATGCGGCGTAGGCTGTCGATATCTTCCGGCGAAAGCACGAACTCGCCCTGGCTGAACTCCCAGCCGACCATTTCGATGGGCAATCCCGAGCGGAAGACGATTTGCGCCGCTTCGGGATCGCACCAGATATTGTATTCGGCCGCCGGCGTCACATTGCCGTTGGTACAGGCTGCGCCACCCATCACGATGCACCGGGATACTCGCGATACGATGTCCGGGGCTTTGCGAAGGGCAAGGGCCAGGTTGGTCAAGGGACCCAGGGTGACGATCACGATATCGGGCGTGGACCGGACTGTCTCGATGATCGCGTCTACGGCATGTTGCTCACCGACTCGGCTGCGGCGGGGGTTGTAGCGGTCGCCCCAGTCGCCGAGACCGTCGACGCCGTGAAACCAGTCCGCCGACGCGTATTCGCGGGTGAGCGGCCGATCCGCGCCGGCAAAAACCGGGCTATTCGCCTTGCAAAGTTCGGCGAAATAGAGCGAGTTTTCAATTCCCTGTTCAAGGGGCACATTGCCGGCGACGACGGTGATCGCCAGGACATCGATATCGCTGTGGCGCAGCGCCATCAGCACGGCGACGGCGTCGTCCGATCCGGCGTCGGTATCAATCAAAAAAGGGCGGGGCATATCGAGGTTTCCTGCGGCCGCTTAAACTTTGAGAGCAAGACTGTCGACCGCAATTTTCAATCGTTGCAGTCCCTCTTCCAGGACGGATCGCGGACAGCCGAAATTCAGGCGGACAAAGCCTTCTCCGGCGCTGCCGAAGAACGTGCCTCCGGTCGGCGCGACACCGGCGCGTTCCGTGCAGAACGCGGTGACATCGCCCTCGATCGGCAAGTCGCGCATATCAAGCCAGAGCAGGTAAGTCGACTGCGGAATTGTTGTCTTGACCTGCGGGATCTGTTCTCGAATGAACTTGATAGCGAAGTCACGGTTATCCTTGAGATACAACAGCAACTGCCGAAGCCATTCCTCGCCGCCGGAGTATGCGCCGTAGGCCGCCTCGTAACCCATGATGTTGACATGGGCGCTGATGCTCTGCAGGGCAGCCGCCATCGTTTCGCGGATCTCCTTGTTCTGCGCGATCAAGACCGAACAAGCCATGCCGGCCAGATTGAAGGTCTTGCTCGGCGCGATCATCGTCAGAGTATTCTGGGCGATCTCGTCGGACAGCGTGGCGATGGGAATGTGCTTTCCCTCCAGAATCAGATCGGAGTGGATTTCGTCGGCGAGAATTAAGAGACCGTGTCTAAGGCAGATCTCTCCAATGCGCTCGAGCTCCGCCCGTGAATATATAAATCCGGCCGGATTCTGTGGGTTGCATTGCAGGTGAATAGATGTCCGCGGATCCCGCGCGACCATTTCAAACTCATCGTAATCGTTCTCATAATGGAAGCTGTGGGCGCTATCGGAGACGTATTCCATGTTGATGTTGCCGGTGAATTTTCGATTGGCGCGGACGGCTTTGAAGAAAGAGCCATAAACCGGCGTCTGTATCAGAACGGTATCGCCGGGCGCGCCAAAACCACTGCAAGCCGCGCCGAGCGCCAGAACCATACCGGGCGAAAACATGACGTCCTCGGGCTTGATCTCCCAATTATAGAGCACCCTCATGCGCTCGACGATCACGTCTTTGAGCTTGGGAGGATCCAGCGTATATCCGAATACGCCGTGTTCAGCGCGCTCGATCATGGCCTTGATGGCGGCGGGCGGCGAGCGGAAGTCCATATCCGCCACCCACATCGGCAAGCAGCCCTCGTCTACAGCGCCCCATTTCGCGCTGTGGTGCCCGGTGCGGTCAATGATTTCATCAAAGTTATACTCGGTCATGTTCGCGGCTTTCTCAGGTTCACGACGGTTTTAGGAAAAACATGCCAGAAACTATAACCGATTGCGGGGATAGATGCACGGGCGGTTTGCGGGGGGCAATCGCTTCAAATTCGAATTTTTGCCACCGAGGGGACCGAGATTTAACCTTCTGCCTGCCAAGAAAAGAGGCGTTGTAGGGGCGACCGGCGGTCAGTGTCGGCGGTCAGTGTCTACGCGACCTACGCGACCAATCTGGTCGCCCGCCG
>JAPOOU010000271.1 GCA_026713245.1 Chloroflexota bacterium | reverse complement strand
TCCCGATCTCAAGATCATCATGGCGCACATGGGCCATCCCTGGACGGTGGATACCGCCGTTGTCATCCGCAAGCACCCGAATGTCTATGCCGATATTTCCGGCTTGTTTTACCGAGCCTTTGGCTTCTACGAAGCCATGATCAAGGCGACGGAGTGGAACGTTCTCGATAAGCTGCTCTTCGCTTCCGACTATCCTGTAACCACCGCGGCAGAAACTTTTGAATCTTTACACAAGGTCAACAGAATTGTCGCAGGAACGAACTTTCCCAGGGTTCCGGAAGACAAACTGGAAACGATCATTTATCGCGATTCGCTAGCGCTATTGGGGTTGAGTTAAGATGACAAACGCATCGCTTTTTGAAAGAGCCGTCGCCGTCACGCCGGGCGGGGTCAACTCGGGCACGCGCGGGCTGAAAGAACCCATCGTCTGGGAAACCGGCGCCGGCGCCTATCTGGTTGACGCCGAGGGCAGACGCTATCTGGATTATCACGCCGCCTTCGGTCCCATCATTCTCGGGCACAATCATCCGGCGGTCAACGAGGCCGTCGCCCAAGCCATGACGCGGGTCGATCTCACCGGCGTCGGCACCACCGAGCTGGAAATCCGTCTGGCGGAGAAAATCGTTGAGCACGTGCCTTCGGCGGAAATGGCGCTGATCTTCGGCTCCGGCACCGAAGCCACCTACCTGGCGCAGCGCCTGGCGCGGGCGGCCACCGGGCGGACCAAGCTGGTCAAGTTCCAGGGCTGCTTCCACGGTTGGCACGACTATCTGCTGATGAACATCATCAGCCCGCCGGAGAAAATCGGGGTGAAAGATCCCGCATCCGCCGGCATGCTGCCGGAAGCGATCGAGAACACGCTTGTCCTGCCCTTCAACGACAGCGAAGCGCTAGAGAACATGGTAATGGCGCGGGGCGATGAGATCGCCGCCATCATCCTGGAACCGATCCCGCATAACATCGGCTGCGTCCTGCCGGATCTCGAGTTCCTGGCGACATTGCGACGCCTCTGCGACGATCACGGCATCATCCTGATCTTTGACGAAGTTATCACGGGCTTCCGGCATGGCTTGGGCGGCTACCAGGAAAAACTGGGCATCCTGCCGGACCTGACAACCCTGGCCAAAGCCATCGCCAACGGCTATCCCTGCGCCGCGCTTGCCGGGCGCAAAGACCTGATGATGCGCTTCTCCAGCGCCGGCGGCGATGTCTTCGTGGGCGGCACTTACAACGGGCACCCCGTCACCACCTCCGCGGCGCTGGCCACCATCAATGAACTGGAAGACGACGCTGTCTATGAAAGGCTCTTCCGCCTGGGCGACAAAGCCCGGCGCGGCCTGCAGGAGATCGCTGATCGGCTCGATATCGACATGACGGTGGCGGGTTATGGATCGGTCTTTGTACCCTATTTCATGAGCGGACCCATCAACCGCTACCGGGACCTGCTGCGCAACAATAGCGAAGCCGATGTCATGTTCCGCTCGCGGATGGCGGCGCGCGGCATCTTCATGCTGCCGACAGCGATGAAGCGCAACCATATTTCAGCCGCCCATAGCGAAGCCGATATCGACCGTACGCTCGGCGTCGCGGAAGAGGTACTGACGGAAATGAGCCGCGATTTCGGATTGCGTTAAGGGGTCTCGTCGCCACCGGGCCGGCGCAGGTTCAAAGCATCGCGATTCAGCTCAACGCCCCAGCCCGGCCTGTCCGGCAAGGGCATATAGCCGTCCTGCGGCAAGGGCTCGTCGATGAAGATATCGCCGAAGATCGGCGCCATCTCATCGGCCCCCGGGCTCATCATCAAGAATTCCGCCATCGGGCAATTGGTGAATGCGTATTGCAAATGATAGGCGAAGATACCCGAACCGTGCGGAATGACCGGGATGTCATAAGCCGAAGCCATGGCGACGATGCGCCGCGCTTCGGTCATGCCGCCGACCCAGGTCAGATCCGGCTGCAAAATATCGAAACATTTGCGCGCGATCAACTCGCGATGGCCGTAACGGGTGTATTCGTGTTCGCCGCCCGTGAACAAGCAGGACGATACCGACGCTTTCAACTCGACGCAGCCGTCGTAATCGTCCGGCGGCAGGCATTCCTCCAGCCAATAGACATCGTATGGCTCAAGCGCTCTTGCCAATTCAATCGCATAGGGAACGGTCAGCGACATATAACAATCGAACATGAGGCGAAAGTCGGGACCAACGCTCGCCCGCGAGTTTTCCATCAGCGCGACGTTCTTCTTCAAGCCCTCGATCCCGTCCGCGGGACCATACATCAGCGGCAGCTTGGCGCCATGAAAGCCCATCTCTTGCGCCAGTTCGGGACGAATCGTGGTCGCGTACATCGGCAGCTTGTCTTTGGTTTTGCCGCCCAAAAGAGCATAAACAGGCTCGTCGCGCAGCTTGCCCAGCAAATCCCACAGCGCCAGATCGACCGCGCTGATGGCGTGAATCGCCAATCCCTTGCGCCCGTAAGGCAAGGTCGCGCGCCACATCTGGTCCCAAATGACTTCGACATCGCGCGGCGACTGGCCCACAAGAAAGCGCTTGAGATGGCGCTCAATAATGAAGCAGGCCGGTTCGCCGCCGGTGCTGATGCCGACGCCGGTCCTGCCGTCCTCCAGTTCCACCTCGACGATTACACCGCCCAGCGCGTTGATGCCCCAGCTGACGCGGGAATCCTTGTAAGCGTCATAGATGGACATGGGGTTGGCGATGGGCGTATCGATGATCCAGTGGCCCCGCGGCTGCAAGTGATAGTCCGCCCCGCTGCTGGCCTCGTTGACGTACGCGCGAACGTCGGCGATCCTGGCGCGTTTCATCGCAGGGTCCTCCTCAAGCGCCTAGAAGGCATCATGGCGCTCGTGCCGTCTCCCGAAGGGATCGCGCAGGGCGCGGCCGGGCGTCGCGCCGGTATGCTGTCCATCCGCCAGCGCCCGCACACCGTTAACGACGACGTCGCTGACGCCCTCGGCAAGACTGCGCGGCTTCTCGTATGTTGCGGTCGCTCGCAAGGTATCGGGATCGAATACGGTCAAGTCCGCTTTGCAGCCGGGCCGGACGAGGCCGCGGTCGAGGCAGCCGATGCGCCGGGCGGGCGCGGACGTAATCTTGCGCACCCCTTCTTCCCAGTTCATCAGCCCCAGGTCGCGCGCATAGTGCGACAAAAATCGCGCGTGAGCGCCCCATCCGCGCGGGTGAGGCTGGCCGCCGACGAGGATGCCATCGCTGCCGACAACATGAGCCGGGTGCCGCATGATGGCCTGCACATGCTCTTCAATGCCGAAGAAAGCGAGGCACGATACGCCGAGTCGCGTTTCCAACAGGAGATCAGCGAAGAAGTCAAAGGGCGGCTTGCCGGCCCGTTGGGCCGCTTCAGGCAAAGCCATGCCGATGATGGCCGGGTCATGATCCCCCAGGATGCCGCCGATACGAAGCATCTCCCAACCGAGCTGCACCCCTTGCATGCCGTCAGAACCGGTCACTTCAAGTTCGTGCTGCAGCTTCGCGCGGCTCTCTGGCGAACGCAGGTGCCCCAAAATGCCTTCCACGCCGCCCTCGTGCGCCCAACTGGGCAGCATGGCGTGCAGATAAGTTTGGCCCGCCAAATAGGGATAGGCATCCAGGGTCACTTCCACGCCATCGGCGCGCGCCTGGTCGATCATGTCGATCAATTCGCCCACGCGCCCCTGGTTGATGGGAAAGCTCAGGTGACAATGCGTCAGATGAACCGGAACGCCTGCGCGCCGGCCGATTTCAATCGAATCCCGGTAACCCTTGAGCGCTTCAACGCCGTAGTTGCGATGATGCGGACAGTAGAATCCCTGATAGGGGCGGATAACTTGGCAGAGTTCCACCAGTTCGTCGTCGCTGGCGAACATGCAGGGCGCATAAGTCAAGCCGGTCGACAAACCGATCGCGCCTTCGCGCATGCATTGATCGAGGATGGCCTTCATGCGCGCCATCTCGGCAGCGCTCGGTTCGCGGTTTTCCATGCCGACGACAGCCATGCGAATGGTGCCTTGCGAGGCGAAGCTAGCTACATTGACCGCGGATCCACCATCGAAGCGGTCGAGATAGCCGGTCAGCGTAGTCCAGTCGCGATCGATTTCCGGCAGGCCGTTCCAGGCGGACAGTTGATCGCGCAAGATTGCCGCCGTCTCGGGCGTGGCGGGGGCCAGTCCCAGGCCATCGTGCCCGATTACATCGGTTGTCACGCCTTGATAAATCTTGCATTCCTGGGTGGGATTGACCAGCGGCTGCAGGTCGGAATGCGTGTGCATATCAATGAAACCGGGGCTGACGAAGCGGCCGTCGGCTTTGATCGTGACATGGGCCGCTTCGCCCGCCAAATTCCCTACGGCCACGATTTGATCGCCGGCGACGGCGACATCCGCCCAAAACCAGGGCGATCCCGTGCCGTCTATAACGCGTCCGCCTTCAATCAGCAGATCGTGCATCAATTCGCTCCCTTGAGCTCCGCCTCTTGATAGGCATCAAAGACGACTTTCATCAACTCGCGCGCCACGTGACCGTCGGTCTGCGGCCGCGCGCCGCTATCGACGCAATCGAAGAAATGCCGCACTTCTTCGGTCAGGTCCAGCCCTTCGTCGCTGTCGAGCAAAATCGTGTCTGCGGCGCTGGGTTGAGAGACAGTGATCTGCGATTGCCAGGGGCAACGATAGCCTTCCACGGCCAATTTGCCCAGCGGATTGACCGTCAAGGTGACAACCGCCCGCTCGCAATAAGCGCGCATGATATACCAGTGATCCGGCGCCGGCGAAAACCAGGTATGTCGCGTTGTGCCGACCACGCCATTCTTGAACTTGATGACGGAAATGGCGGTATCTTCCCCCTCCATAGGGATGCCGGCATGGCCGCCGACCATCGATACCGACTGCACCGCCCCGGCGATCCAGAGCATGACATCCAGCATGTGCGCAGAAGCGGAGAAGAATACGCCGCCGCCCAAGGTCGCTTTCTTTACGAACCAGCCGCCGGTGACATATTCGCGGTTGTCTTCGTCCATGAAGGCGTCCAACATGAAAAGTCGGCCATAGTCGCCGCTGTCGATCACTTGCTTGAAAACCTGCGTACTCTTGCGATAGCGATGCGGGAGCGCGATCATCAGCGTTTTGCCCCGCTTGTCGGCCTCGGCGATCATATCATCCGCTTCGTCCAGCGTGATGGCGAATGGCTTTTCCAGCAGCACGTGACAGCCGGCGCGCAGGGCATCCATGGTGACGGGATAATGCAGGTGGTGCGGCGTCAGAATGAGTGCGGCGTCGACGCGGTCCAAGCCAGCGCGATAATCGCTGAGCACGTCGATGCTGCCCGCGTCCTTCAAGGACGATGCGATCTGCGCAGCGCGTTCCCGGTCCGGGTCGGCCGTCCAGATGACCCGGGCGCGATCCGAAAGCCGGTTGAGCGCCCCTACATGAAACGGCGCGATCCAGCCGCAACCGATGATCCCCAAGCGATGTTTCTTCATAACTCAGCCCTTACTGCGACTTCCCGCGCGCGGCTACGTCCCACTGATCAATAACGCGATCGCCCTGCGTGATGGTCATGCTGTCGAAGAGATTGACCACCGGGCAGATATGGTTGGGAATGACCTCGACCCGTTCGCCGATGCGCACGGGATCGTCCGGCGGCACCGCCGTGGCGCCGTGCTCCTCGCTCAAACTTCGGATTTCCCAATCCGGATGACCGACCACGATGCCATGCCCAGCCACCGGCGGCGAAACACCGGCGCGATCGCTGGTGAGCGCCTTGGCGCCGGCATCGAGAATGATGCGGTCGGCTGCCGGGCGCGTCGCCACCGTCGCCAAAACGCGGGCGGCACAGCGATCGGGGCTGACCACCTGATGCAGCACTTCGCTGCGGTCATAAAAGACATAAATGCCCGGACGCGTCTCGGTGACGCCAGCAACCGTCGCCGAGACTTTGGCGGTCGCCGTCAATCCAACGGAGATGATCGGCACCTCGAGCCCGGACTTGCGGATCAACTCGGCCGTTTCCGCCATCATCTCGCCGGCGCCGAGTCCGGTCGCGCGCACTTGAGCGGGCGCGCCCGCCAGTTGCGCATGGCCTTCGTGCGTTAACAAGCCCGCAAAGCGCAAACCCGGCAGCCGGTCAATTAGCTGCGCCAAATCGCGGGCCGGCTCGCCGGGGGCGACGCCGCAGCGGCTCAAGCCGGTATCAACTTCGACCATCACAGACAGATCGATACCTTCGGCGCGCATTGATTTCGAAAGCGCCTCGGCGATGTCGATATGATCGGCAACAGTGCTGATACGGGCGCGTTGGCAAAGCTCAAGCAAGCGCCGATGCTTGGCCGGGCCGACCAGCGGATAAGCCACCAGGATTTCGCTGCAGCCGGCATCAATGAAAACTTCCGCTTCGCTGAGCTTGGCGACGGTCAAGCCGACCGCCCCCGCTTCCATTTGCAACTTGCCGATTTGCGGCGTCTTGTGCGTCTTGGCATGGGGACGCAGGGCTATGCCGTTGTCTACCGCGAAGGCAGCCATATCGTCGATATTGAAGCGAAGTTTGTCGATATCGACGATCAGCGCCGGCGTATCGAGATCGTGCTTCCACATCGTCATCAGAAAGCCAATACCCGCTGTGGATTGGTCACGAACATGGTTTCAACCTGGCTGTCGGTGACGCCGTGCGACTTCTGCAGCTTGGGCACGAATTGCGAATAAACGTAGGTGTAGTCGTCCCAGACATCATCGCCGGATGCCGCCTCGTAACCGTGGGCGAAGACGGCGGCATCGTGGCTGAGCATGATTTGGTCGACATAGCCCTTCTTGATGGCGTTGCCCACCACTTCCAGCCAGTGCTCATCTTCAAAGAAGGCACCCACCATGCCGATGCGGTCAATGCTGACATTGGCGCCGCGCTTCAAGACCCGCTCGGAACCGGCGATCGGGTCCGGTTGGCAGCCGATATGACTGAGGATGACTTCCTCGGGCATGACCCCTTCCGACTCGAATATGTCAAGCTGTTCGGGGCCTAGGCCGTCGGTGGTATGCGTAATAATGGGACAGCCGGTCGCTTTGTGGGCGCGCGAGGCGGCGCGCAAGACTTCTTCTTCTTTGGCGGAGATCTGACCTTCGCCGGTCGCGCACTTGATTAAACCGGCTTTCAGCAGCGTCTCGCCCATGCCTTCGGTGATTTCACGGACGAATAGCGCCGCCATTTGGTCGATATCCATCAGTTGCGCGTAAAGGTGCATCGGCGCCCAGGACTCGTGAAAGAAACCGGTCGAGCAGATGATCTTGACCTTGCTGCGGCGGGCGACATCATGAAAGAGATCGAGATAGCGCCCGGTGCCGATCGGCGTGCATTCGGTCATGGCGCCGATGCCGGAGGCGTAAAGCTCGTCCATTTTGGCGACCATGCGGTCCGCCATCTCGTCGCGTTCAAAATCGATAATCTTGGGGCGTCCCAGCAGGTCTCCCCAATCCACGCACAGGTGCTCGTGGATCAGCGTGCGACCCAGTTCTTCCGGCGCGACATCTCCCGTAATCGTGCGTACTTTTTTGCTCATGGACCTCTCCTCCGATTCAGTCGTTTATTCTCACAGGCTTGCCCGCGCGCGCCGATTCATATGCGGCCTGCACACAAGCCAGGCTGCGTCTGCCGTCTTCACCGGTCACACATGGATCCCGGTCTTCCAGGATGGCGCCGACGAACTCGCCGATTTCTTTCTGAAAGGTATCATCGCGTTGGCGCTTCTGCACCCAGCTATGACGGGCATTGGAGAATTCGAGCGCGTTCCAGGTATTAATGCGGATCGCCCCGTCGCTGCCGTAGAGATCCAAATCGCATTTGAAGGGCAGATCAAAGTCGACCACCCAGTTGTGTACGGTCGTGCCCATGGCGCCGTTCTCGAAGCGAATCGCCACCACGGTACAGTCTTCCACTGTCTTGCGCGCGTCGCAGGTCTTGGCATAAGCGAAGACCTCGACGATTTCCGAGCCCAGCAGCCAGCGCAGCCGATCAAAGCTGTGGGCGCCATTGACGTGCAAGACACCGCCTCCGGCCTGCTCCTTCTGCCAGAACCAGCCCGGGATCTGTCCTCCAGTGGTCATGATGTCAACAGCCAGGGTGATTTGCCCCAGTTCGCCGGCGTCGATCAGCCCTTTAGCAGTTTCCAGCTCGGAATGAAAACGATGCGTGAAGCCCAGCATCAGCTTGACGCCGGATTGCTGCTGCGCGTCCAGGATGCGATCGGCTTCTTCCAGCGAATTGGCCATCGGCTTTTCCAGCAGAATATGCTTGCCGGCGCGCGCCGACGCGACCGCAACCTCTTCGTGCAGATGATGGGGCAAGGCGATGTAAACCGCGTCGATAGATTCGTCTTCCAGGACCACCCGGTAATCGGTCTCCCAGGGGATTCCGCCAGGTTCTGCAAGCGCGCGAGCGGACTCTTCGACCACATCGCAGATGACGGCGGTCTCCAGGTCCGGCACATCCGGCGCAGCTTCCAGGAAAGATCCTGCGATGATCCCGGCGCCCAGCACGCCTAGTTTGACCGACATTGCCCTTATCCTTTCACCGCGCCTTCGCTCAAACCGCGCACCAGATACCGCTGGAAGACGAAGGCCACAATAACCGGGGGCAGTACGCCGACTGTGGTGGCCGCTGCCAGGGCATTCCAATTGACCTGCGCCAGATTCCGGAATGACATCAACAGAGGCGGATAGGTCAGTGAATTGGTCAAGGTCAGCGCGAAAAAGAATTCACTCCAGGCTTCCATGAAGGACATGACGCCGACAGCGATCAAGCCCGGCACGGCAAGCGGCGCCACCACCATGCGAAAAGCCTGCCAGCGCGTCGCGCCGTCGATCAATGCCATCTCCTCGATATCGCGCGCCAAGGTATCGAAGTATTCGCGCAAGATCCAAATCGTCAGCGGCAGAATGAAAATCGTATAGGTGAAGATCAGCGCCCAGAGCGTATTGATCAGTTTCAGTTTTCGCAGAATGATAAAGAGCGGCACGATCAGGCTCAGCGCCGGCAGTACCCGCGTCATCAAAATCCCGAGGTAGGCCACGCGCGAAAGCCGAAAGTCAAAACGGGAAAAACCGTAGGCGGCCATCCCGCCAATGAGCAGATTCGACAAGACCACAGCCACCGATACAAAAGTGCTGTTGAGCAAGGCCGGCATCATGCGCGAGAACTCGGTCGTCGAGCCATAAGACCCGCGCTGCCCCGTTTCGCCAATCACGACCTCGCGATAATTCTCTATCGTCGGCGCTTGTGGAATCCAGTGAGGTGGTTTCACGCCCAGTTCGGGCGAATCCATGAAGCTGGTGATCAGCATATAGTAGACCGGAAAGCCGACCCAGAACAGCAGGCAGAAGAAGGCGAAGTAGGTGGCAGTCTTACGCGCGATAGCGGCGCCCAGGACGCCGAAGTTGGCCGGCATTGTCCCTATCCCTTCACCGCGCCTTCGCTCAAACCGCGCACCAGATAGCGTTGGAAGACAAAGGCCACGATGACCGGCGGCAGTACCCCGATCGTCGTTGCCGCGGCCAGGGCATTCCAATTGACCTGATGCAAATTGCGAAAGGACATCAGCAGTGGCGGATAGGTCAGCGAATTGGTCAGCGTAAGCGCGAAGAAGAATTCGCTCCAGGCTTCCATAAAGGACATGACGCCCACCGCAATCAGTCCCGGGATGGCCAAGGGCGCGACCACCATGCGGAATGCTTGCCAGCGCGTCGCGCCGTCGATCAAAGCCATCTCTTCGATATCGCGGGCCAGCGTATCGAAATATTCGCGCAGGATCCATATGGTCAAGGGCAAGATGAAAATCGTATAAGTGAAAATGAGCGCCCAGAGCGTGTTTATGAGTTTCAGTTTGCGCAGGATAATGAATAGCGGCACGATCAAGCTCAAAGCTGGCAGCACCCGCGTCATCAGGACGCCAAGGTAGGCGAAGCGCGAAAAACGAAAATCAAAGCGGGAAAAGGCGTATGCCGCCATCCCCCCAATCACAAGATTGAGCAATACGACAGACACCGACACGACAGTGCTGTTGAGCAAGGCGGGCATCATGCGAGAGAACTCGGTAGTCGTGCCATAGTCCCCGCGTTGGCCGGTCTCGCCGATGATGACCTCGCGGTAGTTTTCTATCGTCGGCTTCTGTGGAATCCAATGCGGTGGCTTGACGCCGAGTTCGGGCGGATCCATGAAGCTGGTGATGAGCATATAATAGACTGGGAACCCGACCCAGAAGAGCAGGCAAAAGAAGGCGGCATAGGTCGCAACCTTGCGCGCGGCAACCTGCCAGATGGTTCGTGACGAAGCACTCATCGCATTGGCCTAGCTGTAAGTCGACTGCGACCGATAAGTCAAGCGAACGAAGATCAAGCCGACGCCCATGGTGATCAGGCCGAGCACGTTCGAGACCGCCGCGCCCATGCCCAAATCGAAGTTGATAAAAGAATAGCGATAGAGCAGTATCGAGATCAGCATGGTAGCGTCCCCGGGTCCGCCCTGGGTCATTATCCAGACGGCGTCGAACTGCAGGAAACCCAGGACGATATTGTAGAGCAGCACGATGGTGAGCGTCGGGCGAATCCAGGCAAAGGTGATGAAGCGGAAGCGCGCGCGCATGCCCGCGCCGTCCACTTTGGCGGCGTCGTAGAGATCTTCGGGGATGGTCTGCAGCGCCGCCAGCAACAAGATGGCGCTGAACGAAGTTTGTCGCCAGGCCGAGGCCATCGCGGTGAAAACCAATGCCCAGTTTTCGTCCGCCATGAAAGGTATGTACTTGTCGATCAAACCCAGGCTGTAGAGCAATCCGTTCAGCGCGCCGAACTGCGAATGGACGACCCAGTTCCAGAGCAAGCCAATAACAATCCAGGGCAGCGCCCAGGGCAAGATCAGCAAAGTCCGGCCAATACTGCGGCCCACAAAGTCTTCCACCAGCAGCACAGCAAAGAAAAGTCCCATCAGCGTCGGAACGATGACGACGATTGCCGCGAATTTCAAATTGATTTCGACCGCTTTCCAGAACAGCCGGCTGCTGAACAATTCAACGTAATTGTCGAGGCCGACGAATGTCGTACGATCGCGGATTAGATCAATGTTGGAAAAGCTGTAGTAGATGGTGGTGACCAGGGGACTGAGAATGACGACAACGATCGTAATGATGGCCGGCGCCAGCAAGACATAGGGGATCCACTTGCGATCCCAGTGCTTGCGCTCTTGAGCGCTTGTCTTTCTCATCTGCACTGCTGCCATGGGAATAAACCTGCTACGCGATAGGCGTCGCTACGCACCGGAAAACGCGCGTACAGCCTGGGAGTATGTTTCCCAAACCGTACGCCTTCACAATCGTGTTAATGCCTTTGTCGCGGAACGACTGACAAGCTACGAATACTGCTCTCGAAGTTCCACCACTTTGTCCGCCAGGCTGGTGACGGCGTCCGCCGGCGTCAGATTGCCCTGGAGCATGCGCTGGATTTCGTCGCCGACATGGGTCTGGAATTCGCTGTACCATGGTTGATTGCGCGCCTGGACCACATCGGAGTTGTTGGCGAACATATCCTTGATCTGATCGAAGTCGTAGTAGTCGCCGTAGTTGGCTTGTACTTCCGGATCGTCATAGAAATCGGGATATGGCGCGCCCAGAGCGGCGGCGGCCGCCCATGACTTGTGTACGGAACGTTCGCCGTTGGCGTCCTTCCAGGTATAGAACTTGACCAGATCCCAGGACTTGTCGACATTGGGACCGTCGGACATTTGAACGACCTCGCCCATCTGGAATGTCATACCGTCCGAACCCGGCATGCGATCAGCGATGCGCAGGTGTTCCACTTCCGGACCACCGCCGCTGTTCATCAGCTTGAGGAAGTAGTGATGCAAGACATAAAAGGCCGACGTGCCGTTCTGCATGGCGGTCATTTGTTCGCCGGGCTGGTCGGTCAACTGGGTCGGCGAGGTCATGCCGTCCTGGAACATGGCTTGCCACCATTCAAATACGTCCGCTGTCCTGGAATCGTCAGCAAATGACGGTTCGCCGTCCGGCGAGAAGGGCGTGATGCCTTCCGACAACAGATAGACCTGTAAGTACTCTTCGCAGAATTCCTTGATCCAGTAAGCCAGATAAGGCGCCTCTACCCCGTCTTCCTTCAGCTTTGCGCACTGGTCATAGAGGTCCTGCTTGGTCTGTGGCGGCGCGTCAAAGCCGGATGCGGCGAGCAGCCGCTCGTTGTAATGCAGCGCGTGTACGGCGCTGAAGTAGGGCATGCTGATCAACTGGCCATCCGGTGTCGTGTATGACGGCACCGAGCTGGCGAACATTTCACCAAGCACGGCGTCGGCATCGGGCAGGTCGTCCATGCGCCGCGCCCAGCCGGCATTGAAGAAGCGCGTCGAGTTGTATTTGAAGTTGTAAAAGACATCCATGTGTACGCCACCGAGAAGTTTAGTCTGGATACCAGTGGAGTAGCCTACGTTGGGAATGATATTGAGTTCAACCGGAGTGCCGGATTGCGCCGTGAAATTATCGAGATGCTCGCGAATGGTATCTGGCTGGAAATCCCATCCGTAGAATTGAAGCGCATCGCCCTGCCCCAGTACGCTGCTGGCTGATACGCCTCCGAGAGCCAGGGACGCGAGTCCCGCCCCCGTCGTCTGCAAGAACTGCCTTCTGGAAAGTCGTCTCTTGTTCATAGTTGCTGTAGCACTCCTCTTTAGGATAAACCGACATAAATGAGCGGCGGCGCATCAAACAAAGCCATGCCGCGCTGCTGCTTGCGCTCGTGAATTTTGAAAACACAGAAACAATCCGCGCATGGTCAAAATATAGCACCTCAGGAACAACACTACAAATTTTGATCGGATTTTGTCAGGGCAATCGCTTCAGATCACAAATCCCTCGCAAAGCCCGCCAGATTCTAAGCACCGAGAGCGCCGAATTAGAACCAATTAAAGTAACGCAACCTTCGCTAAAGCAACGATCTGTAAGGCTTGTCCGGTACTAGAAGTTTGGCGCGTAATTTGTCCTCAAATGCTGGGAAAATGCCCTGATTTTGCCCCCTTTTAGAGTAACAGTATAGATACAGTATGTATATACGGGGGGGGTACCCCCTGCCCGGATCGGACATGC
>JAPOOU010000151.1 GCA_026713245.1 Chloroflexota bacterium | reverse complement strand
TTATCACAAGGCGCATTATGCCGCCGACCGGATCAACCAATTGGATGGATATGCGGTCGATGTCGGCAAGGCTTTCTTCAACGAATTTGTCGTCTCCTGCCCGCGCCCGGTTGCCGAAACCAACGAGGCGCTTCTGCAGGAGGGGATCATCGGCGGATACGACTTGGGGCAGAATTACTTCCATTTAGAGGATCACATGCTGGTGTGTGTGACGGAGACCAATAGCAAAGATGAAATCGACCGGCTGGTCGAAGTGCTGGGAGGGCTAAGCTGATGGATGGGTTACAGCCACTGATTTATGATATCGGCGCGCCCGGCCGAGTCGGCGTCAACCTGCCGGACTGTGATGTGCCCCAAGCCGAGTTGCCGACTGAACTGATGCGCGACGACTTGCCACTGCCGGAAGTGGGAGAGTTGCAGGTGGTGCGGCATTTTGTCAAATTGAGCCAGCTCAACTATTCAATTGACAAGGGTTTCTATCCGCTGGGCTCGTGTACGATGAAGTACAACCCGAAACTCAATGAAGACGCGGCGCGCCTACCGGGCTTCGCGCAATTGCACCCGTTGATTGAAGAAGCGGGCGCGCAAGGCGCTCTTTATTTGATGTACGAGTTGCAGCATTGGCTGGGAGAAATCAGCGGTTTTGAAGGGGTCAGCTTGACGCCCGCCGCCGGCGCGCAAGGCGAATTCGCCGGCATACTGATGATTCGCAACTATCACCTCGACCGGGGAGAAGGACAGCGGGACATTATTCTGGTACCCAATAGCGCGCATGGCACGAATCCGGCGACGGTGACCATGGCCGGCATGCGCGTGCGCGAACTGCCCTCCAATGATCAGGGCAATGTCGATTTGGATTCCTTGCGCGCGGCCTGCCAGGGAGAGCTGCGCGATCAGATCGCCGGGATGATGATTACTGTGCCGAGTACACTGGGTCTCTTCGAATCCACGATTCACGATGTTATCGATATCGTGCATGAGGCGGACGGACTGATGTACATGGACGGCGCAAATATGAACGCGCTGATGGCGGTGGTGAAACCGGGCGAACTCGACTTTGACGTCATGCATTACAATCTGCACAAGACCTTTTCCACGCCGCACGGCGGTGGCGGACCCGGCAGCGGGGCGGTCGGGGTCAACGAAAAACTCAAGGATTATCTGCCGGGTCCCATTGTCGATATCATTGAAGAGGAAGATGAATCCGGCGCGCCGCTCTACGGGTACGTCATGCCGCAGAAGAGCATCGGCCGCATCAAAGCCTTTCAGGGCAATTTTGGCATGCACCTGCGCGCCTACGCCTACATCCGCGTCTATGGCGATACCGGTATCCGCGATGTCACGCGCTATGCCGTGCTAAACGCCAACTACCTGCGCGCGAAACTCATGCAGACATACAAATTGCCCTATCCGCGCTACTGCGGGCATGAGTTTGTCCTGGAGGGCCATGTCGACGGCGTCGAAGAGGTTCACGCGCTGGATATTTCCAAGCGCTTGATGGACTACGGCTTCCATCCGCCGACGAACTACTTCCCTTTGATCGTGCCGGAAGCGCTTCTAATCGAGCCGACCGAGACCGAGGTCAAGGAAGACCTCGACGCTTTCGCCGAGGCCATGGAGAGCATCGCCGAAGAAGCGCGGACGGATCCCGAGTTGCTGCTCAACGCGCCGCATAGCGCGCCGGTCCGGCGCCTGGATGAAGTGCGCGCGGCCAAGGAGCTGATTTTATGCTGCGCGCCTGCGCTGCCAGCGGCGGGGGATTGAGCCCACAAATTTGAATGCGCTACGACGTGTTATGGAAGCTGTTAGCCTATTGGGGCGACTCCGCGAGTCGCCCCATTGTCTCAGTATGTGCAAGTAAGTAATGAGAATCATCAACGCGGAAGCACTGTAGGGGCGTTTCGCCGAAACGCCCGAAAATCGTTAAGGAAGAAACGGGCGGCACGCCGTGCCGCCCCTACAGTACACGCATTTTTTGCACGACTTACTTGCCCTTACTTCTGTCTGCGGTGGAATTCATCGTCTAAAGGCTTGAGCGAGGCGGATAGCGAATATATGATGACTGCCGAGTTGATTAGCAATTCGCCGAAAGCCTCAATGTGCAAGAGCTGATCCATATCTTCATCGACAACATGATTCCTGTGCTGGCAATTGCCGGGGTTGGCTTCTTCCTGCGCCGGCGCTTCGCTGTCGACGCGCGCATGGTATCGCGCATGATGTTCAACGTGTTCTCGCCGGCTTTGATATTCAACGCCCTTTTCACCCGTGACATCAGCGGCGCCGATTTCCTTCGCGTTTACGGCGGCACCTTGCTGCTGCTCTGGACGATTGCCGGCGTCTCCTTGCTTGCTTTGCGCTGGCGGAAGATCGAAGCGTCGGAAAAGGCCGCGACCCTGGTCTCCACCTTCGCCTTCAACGGCGGCAACTTCGGCCTCTCGATAGTCAGTTTCGCCTTTGGCGCCGAGGCATTAGGTTATGCCGCGGTAATTTTCGTCGCGGGCACAACCACCGCCTATACGCTCGGCGTATACATTTCATCCAACGGCAAGGCGTCGGTCCTGGGCTCGCTAATGAATGTGCTGAAGACGCCGTCGGTTTACGCGCTGCTCCTGGTATTTGCGCTGAAAGGCGTCGGCATCACGGCCTTGCCGCCGGCCGTCGCGCGGACCTCTCAATTGCTGGCGGACGCGGCTATTCCGCTGATGTTAGTATTGCTTGGCTTGCAGCTCGGCGGATTCGGGAAGCTGAAACGCTTGCCCTTGGTCACGTTCAGCACGGCGGTTCGCTTGCTCCTGGCGCCGGCAATCGCTATTGTATTCGCGTCGTTGCTGGGCTTGAGCGGGGCTGCGCGCTTCGCCTTCATCACCCAAGCGGGCATGCCGACCGCGGTGATGACGATTGTGCTGGCGACCGAGTTTGACAGCGACCGCGATCTTGCGCTGAGCGTCATCCTGACAAGCTCCTTCATTTGCCCTTTCACCTTGTCGCTGTTAATCTACTTGCTGCAAAACGGCGTAATCTAGCGGTCGGGATGTCACTGATGATTCAGCGTTGCTCCGGGATTTGCCCGGCTTGACGCGAAAACAAGCGGGCCCGAGCGGCAGCGCGTATTCTGTGTTGAATAGGGAGCGCAAGTGAGCGTGGGACGACGCGCAAATTCAGCGGGAAGACGGGAAAGACAGGAATATCTTCGCTCGCTGCGCGTGGTATGGCACGATACGCGCGCGCTCGTCCGCGAATTCCGCCGCCCCTTGTTTGTGTTTCTCATGTCAGTCTTCATCGGCGGGTATGTTTACGCTCATCTGAACAACAGTCTTTCTTCAAACGACCCTTTAGAGCTGATCGACATGCCCTATATCATGCTGGCGCTGATGGTGCTGGAAGCGCCTGTTGACGTGCCGGCGGAACCGTATCTGATTCTATTTTGGTACTTGCAGCCGGTGCTGGCAGTTTACATTGTAGGTCAAGGCGCGGCGAATTTCGTCCGTCTGTTTTTCATGCGGGACCAGCGACGTAGCGCCTGGGAGGTAGCTGTGGCATCTACATATCGGCGACACGTGATTGTGGTGGGCATCGGACATGTCGGGCTGCGGATAATCCGCGAGTTGCTGCAGATGGGGACTGAAGTTGTCGCGGTGGATTTACACACTTCGGAAGAGGCGGATGCCGTCTTGCGGGAGGGAAACGTGCCGCTCATTTTGGGGGACGCTCGCACCGAAATCGTTCTGGATAATGCCGGCCTAAGCCGCGCCCGAGCTGTGATTGTCGCGACATCCGACGATCACATTAACCTTGAAGTGACCATGCGCGTTCAATATCTGAAACAGGAGATGAATAAGTCGTTTCCGTTGATCGTGCGCATGTGGGACGACAGCCTAAAAAGACAAATCGAAAGCATCTTTGCCGATAACAACGTCAAGGTCATGAGCGCATCGGATCTGGTCGCGCCCGCATTCGCGTGGGCGGCCGTCACTGATATCGAGCAAACGCTCCAGATCGACAATACGACCTACAATCTGATTCGGCTGACGGTGCGTCAAGCGTCGTTCATGGTGGGCAAAACCATTGATGCAGTGGAAAATGCTGAGGGCGTCGACATCGTCTTGCTGCATCGCGGGTCGGACGCGCCGGAGGTGCATCCGCGCGGGGACCAGATTATACGCCCGGCGGATACGCTGATGTTGTTTGCCGAGCACGATCGCATTATCGACATTGTCAAACGCAACGAAGACTGACCGCGCCAGCCGACCCTGGTACGTCAGTCTGCCTATTTTCGCCTCGGGAATCGGGAGAGTATTGTCACCGGCTCCGGCATGGCAACGCGCTTGCCGATGGACAGATTGCCAAGGCTGGCGACCTTGGCTCTGGCAGATCCCGCGAAGACGGACAGCTTGGTTCCAGGCTTGCGGTGGTCCTTTTGCATCAGGGCCTGTCCCAATTGAAAACCCTCGGAATCGATGTTGCAACTGGTTACAATACCGACGACGCGTCCGCGCGCATTGACAATGGGATCGCCGTTGTGCGCCGGGCGCGCCCCCTTGTTATCCATCCGAAAGCGGCTGACCTGAGTATGCCGTCGCGATTCGTACTCGATGAAGGCGCGTTTGCCGACGAAGAAGGGCTTGTATAGTTTGACGTAGGCGCCGAACCCGGCATCGGCGGGGGTCATGTCGAGATCGCCGGACAATTCGAATCCATAAAGAGGCAGACCCGCCTCCGTGCGCAGGCTGTCGCGAGCCGCCAAGCCACAGGGAGTCACGCCCAGGTCGACCAACTTGCGGAAAAGCTCGGCAGCTTGATCTGGATGGGCAAAAAGTTCATAGGCGACGCGCTCGCCCGTATAGCCAGTCCGAGACACGATTAGGTCGATGCCACCGAGCGTCACCTGCGCCACGCCGGCCCACTTCAAGCTCTTGACCATGGCTTGGTCGGCGTCGCTGCCGCCAAGCTGAAGCAAGTAGTCGCGGCTCTTGGGTCCTTGCAGCGCGATATCGACACGCCGTTCGTCCCCCCACTTGCGCATGCGCAAATCGCGCAGCTCAAGGCGATCCGTACCTTCAATACGCCGTGCTGGATCGCGCGGGTCGATCATCACCTTGCCCCCGATCACCGCGTTCAGCCATTGCCAGTTTTTGTCATTGTTGGATGCGTTCACTACCACCAGGAAATGATCCGCCGACAAGCGATAGATCATCAGGTCGTCCAGCGGAATACCGTCGACATCGAGAAAATAGGTATAGTGCGAAGCCCCCACTTTCAATCGCTTGACGTCGTTGGTCGTCACCGTATCCAGGAATAACTCCGCGCCGCGGCCCTTGACGTCAAAGACGCCCATGTGCGCCACGTCGAAGATGCCGGCGTTATTGCGAACGGCCGCATGCTCGTCGCTGACAGATTTGTACCAGAGCGGCATATCGTAACCGGCGAAAGGCGCCATTTTCCCGCCCAACTCGCCGTGCAGGCTGTGCAGAGGCGTTTCCAGAAGCATGTCGACGGTGGCGACTTCGGGCTCGAACTTTGGCAGCGCTTGGGACACGGCTGAATAGAAATGCTCGCCGTTGCAGCCGACAGAATAAGCCTTTGGCGCGTAGCCGGCTGTGCCAGCCAACATGGACGGCTCGCCCGCGCCGATAACAGCGACGGTTACCGGTCCCGGCAACTTGGCGTGAATGTCGCTTTCATCAAAGAGCGCATAGCCGTCGCTCAAACTGCGCAGCCAGGCGACGGCCCGCGTGGCGCGTCCGGCCAGCGTGAGACGATACTCCTTGGCCGAGGTTCGCGCTAACATGCCGCTCGCAATTGCCATTCCGTCCTTTTCCAGGAGGTTCGTAGCTTGACTTTCGCCATCTTGCAGGGCTTCTACGTCGCTGGTTAAAGCAATATGCAGGAAGTCCTTTGCCCCCTCGCCCCCCACGCTTATTTCGAGGCAATTATCCTCGTCATCGGCGGCCAGGTAATAGAAGTGCGGGTAACCGTCCGCTTTCGCCATGTTGTCGATGCCGATACGCCCGGCCAGGTCGCGGACTTTGACCTTGGCGGACTGCAAGATATCGAAATCGACTTTGGCGCGCGGCAGCGGCCGGACGCGCCCGGTAAGGCTAAACGGGACGCAAGCTCCCAAGACATCGGCGATGATATCGCCCATGATGTCGATCTCCGACTCCCGGAATCCGCGCTGGGTTACCCAGGGCGTCCCGAGGCGGATGCCAGTGGGACGCAAAGCAGAGCTGTCGCCGGGAATAGTCTGGCGGTTGGTGACGATGCCGGCCAGGTCCAAGACCCGCGCAGCCATGTCCCCGCTCAATCGCGTACCGTCGGGACCGACGACAGAGTCACAATCCAAGACCATCAAGTGAGTATCGGTACCGCCGTGCGGCAAATGAAAGCCTCGCGACGCGAGCTTGTGCGCCAGGCGCTGTGCATTGACCACGGTCTGTTGCTGCAGTTGATGGAACTGCTCGGTACCCGCCAAACGCAGAGCAACCGCGAGCGCGGCCATGGAGTTGACATGCGGTCCGCCTTGCTCGCCGGGAAATACAGCGCGATCAATCAGGTTTGACAGGCGCTTGCGATGCGTGATTAGTACGGCGCCGCGCGGACCGTTCAAAGTCTTGTGCGTGGTAAAACTGACCACATCTGCGATGCCTACCGGGTTCGGATAAAGGCCGGCGACGATCAAGCCCGCGACATGCGCGACATCGGCGAGCAAATAGGCGCCGACTTCGTCAGCGATCACCCGATAGGCTTGCCAGTCCGGCGCGAAAGGATAGCTGCTGAAGCCACCGATAATCAAGCGGGGCTTGTGTTCCCGCGCCAAGGCCATCATCTGATCGTAATCTAGACGTTCGGTCTCCGGATTGATGGTGTAACTGACGATGTTGTAATACTTCCCGCTGCGGTTTACCGGGCTGCCGTGCGTCAGGTGGCCGCCCATGATCAAATCCATGCCCATAACAGTGTCGCCGACGTCAAGCAGGGCTGTGTAAACCGCGTTATTGGCGGGCGCGCCGGAAAGCGGCTGCACGTTGACATAAAGGTCTTCGGGCTTTAGACCGTTGCCGGCAAATACTTCTGCCGCGCGCCGCCGCGCCAGGGACTCCAGGATATTGGCGTATTCAGTTCCTTTGTAATAGCGCTGGTCCGCGTTCCGACGAAACTCCGGCAAGCGCTCGCCGTAGTCAAGAATCTCCTGTTGGTTCATCCCGCGCGTCTTTTCGAGGGGATATCCCTCCGCATAGATATTGTGGAAGGATGATCTCAAGGCGTCGCGAACGGCGAAGGGCACCGTACTTTCCGACGGGATCAGGATCAATTTCTGCTGCTGGCGCGCCGTCTCGTGGCGAATCAACTCGGCTACATCCGGATCATATTCCTCGATATCTCCACGAAACAAGAAATCGTGATTTGGCATGGGTGATGCAGAGCCTCACTCGTCTTTCAGTGGCTGCGATTCTATCATGCGCGTCGGGGTGATACTATGCGGAATCGGCATCAAGGCTCAGCCCCTTGTCCGGCCTTCATGCTTCATCTGTTGATGGCAAATTGCGCCGGATCATCAAAGCGTTGGGTGCTGCAGCTCCGCTCTTCAATACAGTCCGCAATCGCCCGGGCGACGGTTTGCCCCAGCAGTGCCTCGATCTCTGCGCCGTAATGCCCGGTCGGTCCCCAGTAGCTCTCATCCATGTATTCCGGTCCCAGAGATTCGTCGAATGGAATATAGCGATAGGTCTGACGCAGGTAGTCCAGCAGGTAACGGTAAGGCGACTGTCCGCCACTGTGGACATGCGCCATGTGTTGAGGCAAGGGAAGATGCACGACGAAGAAATCGGCGGCGCGCTCGGCGACATCGGCCGCAAAGGCATCAACAATGGCCTTGCCCAGCATGCCCCGTTCGGATGCGGGTCCATAATCCGCCCCGCTGGCGCCCTCTTGCGCTTTCGTCACTGCGTAAATGAATGCGCCCAGTCGACTGCTCAGCCACCATTTCGAGACGACGTCGCGGCTACGATAGTAGTCTTCGAAAGCCGCTAATGGGTGGGTAGCGAAGGCCTCGAATGTGGCGACCATCCGCTCGGGCGGCAAAGCAGGCACATTTATTAGTTCAAGGTTGCCATCGTTCATATAAAAGCGTGGCTTGGAAAACGGAATGCTGGGTCCGTGAATGTACAGAATCCGAAACACGTTGACGTTGCGATCGAGGTTTTCCGGCTGAAAGCCAAAAATGACGATATCGGGCATAAACTGCTGACCTGTCCCGCGCCAGCGCAGGAAAGCTTGCCCCATGTCATAGCCGCCTACGCCGAAATTCATCACTTCCGCGCGTATTCCGTGCTGCTGAAGAGCGAGCTCGAGTTGATTGGTCCACACCTGGTCATCGTTGGCGTCGTCCCCGGCGGTAAAGGAGTCCCCAAAGGCGGCAATGCGCAGGGTGTCGGGGAGCGGTTCTTCGCTGAATTCGCGCCGCGATCGCATGCCCGAGCTATTGACCGTGAACGTGCCTTGATGACGCAGAGAATTCGGGCGATAGGCCCATCCGGTCTGCTCGTCGAAGAGGATGGTCGCCGTATCCATGTTATGGAGATAAGCGTCGATCCCCTCCTTAAGACGATTTATCGGCAGTACGTAAGGCTCGAGCGCGTAACCCAGGAAGGAGAATTGACCGTCGGCGTCGACCGTACCCGCAACGCGCACAATTGCCTCTAGCAGCATCAGCGCCAAAGCCAGACTGATGCAGACCATAAGAATGTTGATGACGATTCGTCTGATCACGCTCGACTTTTCCTTGCGTGGTGAATCGATTTATTTCAGCGCGGAAGTATTGACCCGTGGCGCAGTTCCTTACTCTTGCCGATGGAAAAACAACGTTTCGGTATCTGTGAAGCGCGGCAAACGGCAACTAGCATTCTTGACGCACTCGGCAATCTCGCTGGCTAGAGTCAGCGCGACCAGGTGATTTATTTCAGTTCCGTAATGATGTGTGGCGTCATAAAATCTTCCCTCTGTGTGTTGGCTGCCGAGGTGATCTACCATGTCAACGTAGCGATAGTTTTCGTTGATATGGTTTAGCAGATAACTGAAGGGCGAGACGTTGCCATCGAGCAGGTTTTGCAAATGCTCGCGCTGGGGCAGGTGGACGACGATAAACTCGGCTTCACCGCTCTTTACGCTTTCGGCGAAGGCGTCGACAATCGCCTTGCCAAGCTCGCCGCGCTCGCTGCCTGGTCCATAGTCTAACTTTGCGCCGCCATGGGACTTTACGAGCGCATTGATGAAGCTTGCCAGGCGACTTGCCGCCCACCACTGCGAGACGAATTCATGACTTTCGTAGTGAGCTTCATAAGCGGCCAGAGGATGACTTTCGAACGACGAATACACTGATTTAAGCTCTGCGGTCGGCAATGTAGGTACATTCAATAGCGCGAGCTGGTCGTTATGCAGCACGAATCGTGGTTTGGAGAATGGGACTGCAACTCGCCTGTAATAGAGTGGACGAAAAACATTTACGTTTCGATCCAGGTTCTCGGGTTGAAAAGCAAATAGGACGAGATCCGGTTTGTAGGCGCGGCCCAGGTTTTGCCAGCGGATATAGGCTTGGTCCATGCCGTATCCTCCTACGCCGAAGTTAAGCGTCTCCACCCGCATGCCCAAGCGGTTAAGTTCTACTTCCAGTCGTTTCACCCAGACTTGATCGTCGTTGACACCAACGCCGGCTACAAAGGAATCGCCAAATGCGGCGATGCGCAAGGTATCGTGTCGAGGGTATTGATCATAATCGACTTGGGATCGCAACCCCCCGGCGTTGACAGTGAAACTGCCTTCCTGACTGATTGAGTTCGGACGATGGGCCCATCCGGCGCTCTCGTCGTAGATGAGGGTGGCTTTGCTCTCATTCTCGACATAACTGTCTACGACGCGGTGTAGCCCTTCGACATTTAGGGCATAAGGCTCAAGCGGATAGCCGCGAAAGCTGAATTGGCCGTCGGCGCCTGTGACGCCAGCGAATCGGATAAAGACTTCCATGAGTAGCAGGGCGATGACCAGACCCAGGCATCCAAACAGTATGTTTAGGAGTATTCGTTTGATCACATTAGACCTGTCCCAACACAGCCATTAGCATTTCAATACTTGAGGAAGAACGATGGACAAGGTGACCAATTATTATCGTATCATGCCTCAAGTGGCGGCGCTACGAGAAAATCGGCGCGTCGCTTATACTGTACGGCGCAGTCGTCGCATGCTGTAACGTATTGCTTGGGATGACCGCCAGAATAAATGACTTTGACAATCCGGCGGCCGGCCATTAAAATCCCACCCAGCCGCGGCTCGTTTTCGAGCCGCCTTCTGTCAGCGATCAAAACTCATAAGCACTCTATTTGGAGGCGAGCCCGCCATGAATGAATATCAATCGAAGAATATTAGAAATGTCGCTCTTGTCGGGCATCAAAGTAGTGGCAAGACCTCGCTGGTCGAGGCGCTTTTGTTCAGTTGCGGCGCTACGACGCGCCTTGGCAACATATCCGAGGGCAATATGGTTTCGGATTGGGACGACGAAGAAAAAGAGCGTGGGCTGTCGCTTTCCACGTCTTTGGTGCCCGTTGAGTTTGACGAAACAAAGATAAATGTGCTGGATACCCCCGGCTTTACCGATTTCCAGGGCGAGCTGAAAAACGCGATCCGCGTCGCTGATGCGGTGATTGTGGTCGTGGATGCCGTCTCCGGCGTCGAAGTCGGCACGGAGTTGGCTTGGGAATATGCCCGGGCGTATGAGCAGCCTATCATCGTCGTGATCAACAAAATGGATCGCGACAACGCCAACTTTGAAGATGTGCTGGAGCAATTGCGCAATCAGTTTGATGATTATAAATTCGTGCCGATCATGTTGCCCATCGGTCAACAGGCGGACTTCAAGGGCGTGGCAAATGCGCTGACGCAGAAGGCGTACTACGAGGCGGGCTCCGAACGCTCCGATCTGCCGGATGACTATGTCGACGCGCTAGAAGAAGCGCACATGGAATTGATGGAAGCGGCCGCGGAAGCCGATGACGCGCTCTTGGAAAAGTATTTTGAAGAAGAGACTTTGTCCTTCGACGAAATCCGCGAGGGCATGCGCAAAGCCTCGCGTTCGCCCGAACTCAAAACTGTTCCTGTCTTCGCGGCGTCTTCAACTGAGAACATCGGCACCATCCCGCTCTTGGAAGCGCTTGTCGCCTATACGACGGCGCCGACGGAACGATCGGTTAGAATCACCCGCGGGGACGAGCTTGATGTGCTGCAAAGTCCGCATCGAGATGATGGACCGCTTGCCGCATATGTGTTTAAGACGCTTAACGATCGCTTTGTAGGAACGCTCATTTATTTCCGTATATTCTCGGGAACTATGTCGAACGATGGGCGTTA
>JAPOOU010000098.1 GCA_026713245.1 Chloroflexota bacterium | reverse complement strand
CGGTTCGACATTCGCAACGTTTAGCGCGGCGGAGCCTGTGGACGGAATCCATAGATGCTGCCCGACATATATGTGGTGAGGATAAACGATGTCGTTGGCTCGCTTGATGGCTGGCCAGGTGATGCCAAAATGTCTGGCCAGGTCCCCGAGCGTATCGCCGGCGCGCACGGTGTACGAGAGTCTGCTGCCCAGCGCGATCGGCTGTGAAGGTTCTGGCGCTGGCGCGCTGGTCGCGGAATCGACAATGGTGCGGCCGTCGGCGTCCGGCAGGGTGAGGGCTTGGCCCGGATAAATGAAGTGATCGAAGAGGCCGTTTACGAGGATGAGTTCATTGAGGTTGACGGCGTAGGCCGCGGCGATCGTGCCAAGCGTGTCCCCGTGTCGCACGATATGCTGTCTGCTTTGGGCTGTGACCGGCGTTTCGTTGGGGACGGTCGCGCCGGCATTGCCGGGTGAGGGCAGCAGCAGTTCGTGGCCGGGATAGATCACTTTTCCGTATAGCTCGTTCAGTGTTTTGAGTTCGGTCAAGTCGACGCCATAGCGCTCGGCAATCATGCCGAGCGTCTCGCCATAGCGAATGACGTGGCTGCGGTCTTCTGCGACGATGGACGTCTCTTCATCGGCACGACTTGGAATCTCGAGTTCTTGCCAGCTGTAGATCTTGTGGTAGTTGTAGATGCCGTTGAGCGCTGCAAGGTCATTGAGATCGACATCATATCGGGCGGCGATGACTGCGAGCGTTTCGCCAGGCCGTACAATATGCGTCGATTCGCGCGCGCTTTGCGCGAAGGACGGACCTGCAACGCCTAGTACGACCGTAAGCACTAACGCCAGTATTTTATGTTTCATGACTTTGCTCCATCAGTTACATTAGGCAAATTTCATCGCATCTGCCCCCGATTATAGGCGTGCTTTTGGCGTTTTCTCGCGCCGAGCGAAGTCAGGCGTATTTGGCTCTAGTATTGGAAGACGCTGCCAGTCACGGCCGTAGCCCGCGAAAACACTAGCGATTGGCGAATCAAGGAGATGTTTTCGGGGGCGCGCGACGTGGGTACGGCGTCAGGGAAAAGTAGGCAGATTGTATGGCGCGGACACACTTAATCGGCTAGACTTTTCACAGGTATTAGCCAAACGGATAGGAAATTTGCATCGCGCGCGAACAAGCGGACAATCAGCAGATGACCGTGTGGCGACCTGCGAAGTAGACGGTAAGCGACCGAACCTGTCTCGCGTTGTTAATAGGAGGGCAACTCGTATGCCTCAATTGATGACCAAACAAGAAACATGGCGCTGTTTGCGGATCGCCGCGCTAATTGCAGTCTTGACGCTGGTTCTTGCGCCTGCGTCTGGGCAGGACGCGGCCCGTATATTGGCGCCAGGTTCCACTTTGAGCGATAGCCTGGGTCCAACCACGACAGCGACCTCATATGTTTTTGACGCTGCGGTAGGATCGGCTGCGACATTAACAGTGGATAGCGCAACTGGGCAGGCAATGGGGCTTTTGCTGAGTGATGCCAATGGCAATGTCATCGCGGGCGCCTTTGACGAGGCCGGCAGCGGCAGCGCCGCGATCGACGGCGCTGTACTGGCGACAGGGGGCCGCTATTTCGTCGTCGTATATACAGCGCCGGGTAGCGCGGCTGCGGACAGCAACTTTGACATCGCTTTGGATATTGCAGTTGCCGAGGATGGGCAAGCGCCGGAGGCGCTGACGGATGACGCCGCCGATACAGCCCCGAGCCAGGTATTAATTGCCGCGGGTATCGAGGTGCGCCTGACATGGTCGGGCGCGGTGGACATGAACCTTCAAGTACGCGATCCGTCGGGGCAGACGTTATATTGGGATTCGCGAGCCACGAACAATGGCGGAGTATTCGGCTTCGACGCCAATGGATTGTGCCAGGTACTCAGCCCCAGCCCGGAGGAAACTGCCACCTGGCAACCCGGGTTCTTGCCGACGGGCAGTTATGAAGTGCTGATCTTTTATCGCCAAGCCTGTGACAGCAGCGCTGGTTCGATCCCCTTCACTGCCGAAGTGACCGTGGACAACGCGCGCGCCGGCGCAATTAGCGGCGTCCTTTCGCCGCCGCAGCAAGGGCAGAACAGCGTCTATGTCGCTCGCTTCGAGGTCGATGGCGAAGGCGGCGCCACAGTCAGCGCCGGTGGCGTATATCCGGATTCCAGCTTAACGAGACTGCCGACCGGCTTCGACATCGCTACTAATATACCTCTGGCGATAAACCGGGACAGTCCCGTGATCGGCACGATTAGCAATGAAACGCCGTTCCAGACATTTTCCTTTTCAGGCGCGGCCGGGGAGGTGCTATCGGTCAGCATGCAGGCGGTGGGTCCGAACCTAGACACGCTGCTGCAAATCGTTGACGAGAACGGATCTGTCGTTGGCGTCAACGACGATACGGTGGGCACGACCGATTCTCTGATTAGCAACGCGCGTCTGTTGAGCAGTGGCAGCTTCACGGTCATCGCGACGCGATATGGCAAGGATCTGGGCGGGACGGAAGGCCAATTCCAATTGACGCTGAGCGGTCCCGCCAGTGATGTTCCCGAAGAACTCACGACGCTTGACTTGCCGCCAGGCGATATCGAAGTGACGCTGGTTTGGGGCACGAATGCTGATCTGCAATTGCTCGTGCGCGATCCGATCGGCGGCTCGGTCTTTGACGATATTCCGTTCGGGAGCAGCGGCGGTATCTTGCAAGAAGTAGGCAATGTCAATTGTATTCCGGCGGCATCGGGCGCTCCGGTGTCTTACATCTACTGGCCGCCGGGTCGGATGCGGCCAGGGACATACGAAGTCGAAGTTTGGTATCAGAACGCCTGCTCGGAAATACCGCCTCCGGTGGACTTCACCCTGGCGATTGCGGTAGGTGGGGAGACGATCGCGCTGGAACGCCAGTTCCCGCTTGTCAATCAACGCTTCGTGACCAATTTCACCGTGCTGCCGGACGGCAGGGCGTCCGCCGGCCAAGGCGGCTTCATTGACGGGGGCAGTTCGTTGATTCCCTATCGGTCAGAGGCTTTTGACGCGCCAGAGATAGCGGCGGGCGAAGCGGTGACCGGCACGATCTCGCCAGCCAATACCTTTGACGTGTTCAACTTCCAGGGCGCGGCCGGCGAGACGGTTACGATCCGCATGAGTGCGGCCACGCAAGTGCTTGATACCAGCGTATTCTTGATAAGCCCGAGCGGCGTCGAGATCGCCGCCAATGATGATGGCGATGCGGCGCTGTTGGGCACGAGCGGTTTCGCGACGGATTCGATCATAAGTGGCCTGGCGCTGACCGAAAACGGTCCCTACACGATCGTAGCAACGCGATATGCCGCTCAATTTGGCGGCACGATCGGCAACTATTCGCTGACGCTGGAAAAGAATTGATCTACCGCGGGCGGCTCGTTGGGGCCGCCTTTTTCATCTGTCTCACGGTCACATAAACTTCGCTTTCCAATACTGTACAAAGCCGCAGGCCTCTGTTATGATCCGCGTCTATTGTCGCTCAAGACCGGTCGAAAGCGGATTCGAATGAAACATCTCCTATGCGCTCTGTTGTTTATGCTCGCAGCCGTTGCAGTTGGGGGATGCGCTCCAGAAGTTAGACTGCTCGACGAAACCAAGCTCAAGGACTTCAGTCTTCTGAGCGGAGAGCCCTGCGAGGCGCCCTGCTGGAACGAATTCGTACCCGGCGAGACTTTGTATCGCGACGCCAAGCTCAAGATCGATGAAGATACGCGCTATACGGACGTGCAGGAAGCGGAGCGGAAAGAAGGCAGCGACGCGCGGATCTTCGGCTTTGCGCCGGAGGAAGGGCAAGTCTGCTGCCAGGTCTTCAGCCGAGACGGTGAAACCGTAACCTCGTTGTTGCTGCAATTTGCGCCCGACATGAGCTTCGGACCGGTGATGGATCGGTACGGCGAACCGACCTATGTCGGCGGTGAAGCGCCTGCTGCCGATCAGGCTTATATGGCGCTGGTCTATCCCGAAGTTCCGATGGTGATTTATGCCTTTGTCGCCGGCGCCGAAAATGGCAGACTATCAACCGGCAGTGAAATACTTGGGGCCATGTATATGTCGCAAGACGAGATGAACTTGCTGTTGGCTTGTTCGCAACTGTATGACTGGGGAGGTTTTGGGGGATTCAACGATTACATAGACGACAACTTTGATTTCGTCGGCGAAGATTTTGATAACGAAGAGATTTGTGGATCGGCATAACGCGCGGTTCGTGAGTGCAGGGTTTGGAGGAGCAAGGTCAATATGGCAGAAGTAGCGCAGACGCTCGATGTCGGTAGCGAGGTTACGGGCCGGGTTAAACATGTGGGAATATACGGGGCGCTGGTGGATATTGGCACTGGACAGGATGCCTTGTTGCATATCTCACAGCTCGCAGATGGCGAGGAACGCCGCTTCGAGGAAGTGGTTCAGGCGGATTCTGATATTACGGCCTTCGTGTACAAGACACGGCAAGACGGCTATGTCGCGCTCACCATGGAGAAGCCGCCTCTAGTCCCGTGGCAATCAATAAGGCAAGGCAATACCTATACGGGCGAAGTGATCCGTGTCGAGAACTTCGGCGTGTTCGTAGACTTCGGCGCGGAGCGACCGGGCATGGTTCATGTGTCCGAAATGGCGGACGGCTACGTGAAATCGCCAAGCGATGTCGCTTCTATCGGGCAAGAGGTGGAAGTGCGCGTTATCAAGAAAAGCGGGCGTCCGCGCCAGATTGACTTGTCTATGAAGAAGGACGATGTAGCGCTGGCGTCTGTTGAAGAGGACGCTGAAGACGAGCTCGAAGTGCCGACTTCCATGGCGCAAGCATTCCGGCGGGCGATGGGAAGCACAGAAGACAACATGGATCGCAACGACAAAAAGCGCGGCGCGCGAAAGCATCATCGCAACCGGCAGGAAGAGATCCTGGCGCGGACATTACGGGGATCTTGAGCCAAGCCAAGGCTCGTTTGGATAACCGACGGAAGATCGCGCTGGATCTTCCGTTTTTATTTTGGGGTATTGGATTCTCCCACGGAATATTCGCGGTATAGCCGCAGGCAGATGAGCCCGAAGAGAATCGTGAAATTGATTTCGTGAGACAGGCACCATGGGCAGAGAGCGGCCAGCAGCGCGAATTGCACGTAAACCAGCCACATTGAGAAGAGCCAGGCGAATAGGGCGACGCCGAAGGCCGCGAGCCCTCCGTAGAGTCTGAGGACCTGGCGTCGATCTTCGATCAACAAGATACAGGCTAGGATCAGATAAATGGCGAAGCCGAGCCAGGCGATCGGGATACCCCCCAATTCCGAATACTTGGAATTCAGAACCAGATCGCAGTTGAAGGCGCCGCCCTTGACGCAGACTGACGGCGCGTCGGCGATCTTCAAATAACTTAGATAGCCGCTCACGAACAATCCAAAAATGACTGAGAGACCTTGAAGCCGCCTTGCGCTGATTAGTGTCATATGCCTTCCAGCTTACATTCTAAAATGGATTCAGCGCTAGCAATCCGGGCTTCGCAAGAGTATCACATCTAGCTCGCTGCCGGCGGGCGCCAATGTCACGCCTTCGGGTATGATCGCCAGGCCGTCGGCCTTGACCATGGACATCAACGCGCCCGAACTTTGAATGCCGGTCGTTTGCGCCATGATACGTCCGTTTTCTTGTGACAAGATTACGCGGTTGTAGCTGCGCCGCCCGTCCGACTTCAAGGGTCCGGCGGTAATTGCCTTCACGGTTTGTTGCTTGTAGGGACGCCCGGCGATCTTGGCAAGCGCGGGCTTGACCAGGACTTCAAAGGTCACCATGGTGGAGACGGGATTGCCGGGCAAGCCAAAAAAGGGCAGCCCTTGTATGGTACCGTAGGCCAGCGGTTTTCCGGGTCGCATATTAATGCGCCAGAAATCGATGTCGCCGAGCTCGTTCATGACGGCCTTGACCAGATCGGCAGCGCCGACAGAAACGCCAGCGGTGCTGATCAACATATCGGGCTTGGTCTCCAGCGCGCGGCGATAGAGGGCGCGGATGGATTCCATCGTATCCTTGGCGATGGGCAGGCGGATGGGTATGCCGCCCGACTGCCGAATGAGAGCGGCGAGCGTGTAGCCGTTGGTATCGCGGATCTTGCCTGGCGCCAGGTCGTCATAGATGTCGACCAGTTCATCGCCGCTGCTGAGAATGGCGACCTTGGGCCGGCGAATGACATCGACGCGTGGACAGCCGATACCCGCCAACATGCCAATTTCTGCGGGACCGATGACGGCGCCAGCCGTCATGACTGTGGCGCCCGCGGCGATGTTCTCGCCCGCGCGCCGGATATTCTCGCCGGGGGCTAGTTGGCGGTAGAGGCGCACTTCGGCCGGAAGGGGGCTGCTGTCACCCTTTTGCCAATCATCGTCGGTGTCTTCAACCGGAATGACCGCCGTCGCGCCTGCCGGGACGGGCGCGCCGGTCATGATGCGGGCGGCCTGTCCCGGCTCAAGTCGACGGTTCGGCGCGCTGCCGGCGAGTATATCCATCGCGACGGACAAGGCGACGGGATTGGCGTGGTCGGCGTCGACGCTGTCTTCGCTGCAGATCGCGTAGCCGTCCATGGCCGAGTTGTCGAATGGCGGCAAGTCGATGGGTGAGACGATATCTTCGGCGATGACGCGATTGTGCGATTCGGACAGGGAGACGGTCTCCGCCGGCAAGGTTTTCATATTGGCGAGGATGTTGGCGAGGGCGCTGTCGACGTTGAGCAGGGGTGTCATTTCGTTGCTCCAGGACCTTGGTTTAGAGCGCGCATTATAGCACATTTTGGCTGAGACCAAGACCTGCCGATCGCGTGTCGTGGTCTGTTTGCATACTTGATTCGAAGATGTTACATTCGGTTTGCTGTGTTTGATTGGCCATGTAGTAGCATGTACTAAAGGAGAGGCTGAAATGAGAAGAATTCTTGTGATTGTTGCTTTGCTGATGGTATGGGCGATGATTTGGGCCGGGGCGCTGCCGGCGGCGGCTCAAGACGCCAGTGAAGTGACGCTGACGATGTGGACGCACGACGGCTTATATGTCCAGTTCTTCAATGCGCGCGCCGAGGAGTGGCAAGAACGCTACCCGGATATCGACTTCACATTCGAATTCGAGGTCGTGCCCGGGGTATTCGACCGGGTGCTGGGCAATTTGGCGGCCGGTGAACAGATTCCCGATCTGTTGGGCATCGAGCAGGGCTCGTTCCCGCGCTTTATGCAGGGCGGCATCATCGAGAGCAAGTTCCTTGATTTGACCGATTTGCTGGCGGACGACTATGACTTGATTGTAGAAGGCCGGCACACGCCTTACACCTACCAGGGACGGGTTTATGGCGTGGACAGTTCGCTATGCGGCGTTGTCTATTATTACCAGCCTTCGATCTTTGAAGAGCGCGGTTTGTCGGTGCCGACAACCTGGGACGAATACATTGAGACCGGCTCGGCCTTGGCGGAAGAAGGCATTGCCATGTCTTACATTACTGACCACGGTGGCATGTTCATGATGTATTTGCTGCAGCGCGGCGGCGCGATTTTCGATGAACACGGCGAATTTGTATTGCCGCAGGAGGAGAATCGACAGATCGCGATTGAAGTGCTGAATTTGATGCGCGAGGGCTTGGACAGCGGCGCGATGCGCTACATACCCAGCGCCGAAGTTTGGGGTCCCGCGGTCATAAATGCGTACCGTGAGGGCCGCCTGGCCGGCGGGATCATGCCAGACTGGTATTCCGACTACATCTTGAAGCCCCAAGCCGAGGATATGGCCGGACAATGGCGTATCACGCGCATGCCGACCTGGGACGAAGGCACGAGCCACAAGACGACCGTTTGGGGCGGTACAGGGTTCGCCGTCGCCAAGGAGAGCGAGAACGCGCAATATGCCTGGGAGCTGTTGCAATACACCTACGTCACGCTGGAGAATCAGATCAAGCGTTACGAGGAGATCGCCTACTATCCGACGATGCCAGCCGCCTTCCACGATGAGCGAATTGTAGGATTGTCCGATCCATTCTATGCCGGTCAAAAAACGGGCGAGGTCTTCGCCGAGATCGTGGACGATGTGCCGATCTGGTATCAGAGCTTGTTCCGCAGGACCTTTGAGACGCAGATGGCGGCTGAGATGGCCCTGTTCTTTGAAGGGGCCGTCACAGCCGAAGAAACGATCGACAGCGTGATCGTCTATATGGAAGATGAGATCGCCTTCGCTGAATAAGTTGACAATCCGGCGCCGGCAGGGCCCTTGTCTTGCCGGCGCTATCATCCCCCATTTTGGAGTAGCGCATGTTTCAAGCGGCCGTTACGCGCGGGCGTGAGGCGCGGGCGCGCGGTGGATTCCACCAGCACCGGCTCGCTCCCTATGCCTTCATCTCTCCCTTTTACCTTCTTTTCGGTCTCTTCTTCCTGGCGCCCAGCCTGATTGCGCTGGTATTGAGCCTGTTTCGCTGGGATGGCATCAACGATCCCCGCTTTGTTCTCGCTCGCAATTACGGACGCCTGGTCAGTGACAAAGTGTTCGCTCAGGCGGCGACAAATACAGCGGTCTATGCGATTGCCAGCCTCGTCATTGTCATACCGTTGGCTTTGGTATTGGCTGTCCTGCTTAACGCCAAATCCTTGCGCTTCAGCAATGTTTGGCGGGCGATGTACTTCACGCCGGTGGTGACATCGACGGTGGCGATTACGCTGGTCTTTCAGATTCTCTACGATCGCGACAGTGGCTTTTTGAATGTGCCGCTCATTTATCTGGGTTTGGAGCCTATACACTGGCTGGGCGATCGATCGTGGATCAAGGTGGCGATTATCATTCTTATCACCTGGCGCTCGACCGGATTGCTGTCAATTTATTTTCTGGCGGGGCTGCAAAGTATTCCGGAAGAGTTGTACGAGGCGGCGTCGATAGACGGCGCGAGTATGCTGCAGAAATTCTTTCGTATCACAATCCCGATGCTGCGGCCAATCATCTTGTTCGTCAGTATTATCGTGTTGTTAAGTTCGATACAGATTTTCGACGAAATCCAGATTTTGACCAATGGCTCGGGTGGCCCCGCCAACGCGAGCATGAGCGTAGTGCAGTATCTTTATGTTCGCGGATTCACGCGTTTGCGGCTGGGTTTTGCTTCCGCAGTCGGCACGGTACTCTTCGTTACGGTATTCGTTTTGTCGCTGCTTCAGTTGCAGTGGTACGGCGTCTTCCGGAAGGAGGACTGATGGACGCGCGATTTGGCCAGCGCCTGGCTGTGCTTGCGCTACATGTTGTGGTCATCAGCGGGGCGCTGTTGACGGTGGCGCCTATCGTCTTCATGATCTACTCGTCGTTCAAGACGACGACTGAGATTTTCACGCTGCCCCCGTGGCTGCCGCCCGCCGAATGGTCATTCAAGAATTACGAAATTCTGCTAACAAAGTGGCCCTTTCCCTATTGGTATGTCAACAGCCTCATATACGCCGGGGTGGTGACGATATTTGTGCTGTTCTTTTGTTCGCTGGCCGGCTTCGCCTTTGCCAAGTACCACTTTCGCGCCAAGAATGCGTTATTCGTCATTCTGATCGGCTCGACGATGATCCCATTCCAGTTGATACTGATCCCGCTTTTCATCTTGATGAGTCGGATCGACTGGATAAATCATCCCGCTTCGATGATCGTCCCCTGGATGGCGCCGGCTTTTGGCATCTTCCTGATGAGGCAGTATATACAGGCGGTGCCGACTGAATTGATGGAGTCGGCGCGTATTGACGGCGCCTCTGAATTCCGGATTTACGCGCAGGTCATCGTCCCCCTGGTGCGGCCGGGCTTGACGACGCTGGCGATTTTGACTTTTCTCGGATCCTGGAACAGTTACATTTGGCCGCTGATGGTGCTGCGGGGCAACAAGGTCATCACGCTGCCGGTCGGCATCGCGACCATGCGCAGCCAGGCGACGGCGGCGCAGATTCCTTATGGTGAAATGATGGCGGCGGCGACCATGGTGTCGGTGCCGGTGATTGTGCTGTTTCTCATGCTGCAGCGTTACTTCATATCGGGTTTGACGATTGGCGCTGTGAAGGGTTAGACGCAAGGCGAGCCGCCATCCCTCGGTCACCCGTCTCACGGGGGATTTTTCCCACAGGGGGGACGGGGATCGTTACGACCGCTGACGAGCCGTTAAAGCCTCTCCCTATTTATGGGTCGCGCAGACGCTGACCTTCGTGAAGGGGTTTGGGGTGGTGGTTCAAGCGACTCTTCAACAGGGTCCACTGGATCGCAAGTACAGGATTATGTAGCGAAAAGGGCGACCATTTGGACGCGTCTTGACAAAGGCATATCATGCAAGATACAATTTCGAGTGATGGAAACACACTAATATATCATGTTGCGTATGGGGCACAGGGGCTGCGCTCTCTGCTGCCTATTTGTGTTTGATGGTGATAGTGCGGCGATTTCATCAGGTCATCTACTTTCAATCTACAGCAGCATAGCGCATAGGAGGTTACGCCTTGGAGGCGAAAGACTTTAGCGCATTACGTATTAGTCTGGCTTCTCCAGAACAGATCCGGTCCTGGTCTTATGGAGAGGTGACGAAACCGGAAACGATTAATTATCGGCGGCTGCGTCCAGAAATGGACGGGCTGTTCTGCGAGCGGATTTTCGGACCAACACGAGACTGGCAATGCTATTGTGGAAAGTACAAGAACATCCGGTATCGCGGCATCATCTGCGATAAATGCGGCGTCGAGGTGACACGGTCGTCTGTGCGGCGCGAACGCATGGGGCATATCGAACTGGCGGCCCCGGTCGCTCATGTATGGTATACGCGGCGCGTGCCGAGCTATCTAGGCCTGCTATTGGACGTGAGCCGGCGCAACCTGGACCGCGTGCTTTACTTCGCGCAGTATGTGATTACGCAGGTCGATCAAGACGCGCGCAGCAAAGCGGTCGCTCGCATTGAGAAGGAACTGGAGTCGAAGGAGCAGGAGCTCACCGGGGAGTTGGAAGGCCAGTTCAGCGAGTTGCGCGACAACCGTGATCAACTTGCGGAGGAGTTTGACAGCAAGGTGAAAGCGATCCGCAGTCACTTTGACGGCGAACTGGGGCGGCTAAGCGACGAGGTGATGAACGAAGCCCAGGCGGCGCAAACCCGCGTCGAGAGCATGTTGGGTCAAGCCGCGGCTGCAGATATCAGTCTGCAAGCGACAGAGACGGTGGTCGTTGAAAAAGGCGAAGAGATCAACAACGATCACATTTCGAAAATCCAGACCGAGGTCAACGAGTATCTGAGCAAATTGCAGACTGAGATTGAAGAGCTGAGCAAAGCTGAAATCGCCAAGATCAGCGGCGATATTGACGATGCGAATCATGATGTGGCTTCGTCCCTGGACGAACAGGCGGAGGAAACAGAGGAAAAAATCAAGAATCTGCGTAGCAGCGCCGAGAAGCAAATCAATGAACTAGAGGACCTGCATGTCCTCCAGTTCCTGTCGGAGAGCCGCTATCGCGAACTCAAGAGCCGCTTCGGCAACGTCTTTCAGGCCAATATGGGCGCGGAAGCCTTTTACGAGATCCTGGGCACGCTCAACCTGGCGAAGCTGGCGGAAGAACTTTGGATTGAAGTCCGCACCAGCAAGTCGAAGCAACGCAGCCGCAAGGCCACCAAGCGCTTGCGCGTGGTCGAAAGCTTGCGCAACAGCCGTACCACGGTCATGGACAATGACGAAACCAACCAGGAGAACGAGCCAAACGGCAATCGTCCCGAGTGGATGATTCTGACTGTTTTGCCGGTGATCCCCCCCGATCTGCGCCCGATGGTGCAGTTGGATGGCGGTCGTTTCGCTACCAGCGACTTGAACGATTTGTATCGCCGCGTCATCAACCGGAATAACCGGCTGAAACATTTGCTCGATCTTGGCGCGCCGGATGTCATCGTGCGCAACGAAAAGCGTATGCTGCAAGAAGCGGTTGACAGCTTGATTGACAATAGCCAGCGCGGCAAGGCTTTAAGCCGCCGCGGCCGCCGGGAACTGAAATCTTTAAGCGATATGCTCAAGGGCAAGAAGGGGCGTTTCCGCCGGAATCTGCTCGGGAAGCGCGTCGATTATTCCGGCCGGTCGGTTATCGTCATCGGTCCCAAGCTGAAGTTGCATCAATGCGGCTTGCCCAAGACGATGGCGCTTGAGCTATACCGGCCGTTTGTGATCAGCCGACTGGTGCAATACAACTACGCGAGCAATGTCAAAGGCGCCAAGCGTATCATCGAGCGCGAGCGACCGGAGGTATGGGAAGTCCTGGAAGAAGTGATCCGCGAGCGACCGGTTTTGTTAAATCGCGCGCCGACCTTGCATCGCCTAGGCATTCAAGCCTTTGAACCGCTGCTGGTTGAAGGCAAGGCGATCCAAATCCATCCCTTGGTTTGTTCCGCCTTTAACGCGGATTTCGATGGCGATCAAATGGCGGTTCACGTGCCCTTGAGCGAGCAGGCGGTAAAGGAAGCGCGCGAGCTAATGCTGAGTACGCGTAACTTGTTGAAGCCATCGGACGGCATGCCCATCGTCGGTCCTTCCAAGGACATGGTGCTCGGGAATTATTATCTGACGATGGATCCGACCGTTGAGATCGTGGCGCAAAAGGCGCGCGCGGATGCCTTCCGTTCCGAGCGGGTACTGTACAGCGGCGAGCATAAGGTCGGCATCGCCGTCAGGTCTAATGGCTACTACTACGCGCAATTCCGGCAAGTGCCCAATGCCGAACTATTCTTTGACGAGACCGAGCTCGATGACAACGGGCGACCCATAATCCTGGAGACGGCTGTTGATCGGACAGTGCAGGCGCTACTTGACGGAGAGGTAGATTGCATCCTGGCCAACGCATACGAGATGCGCAAATATATGCGAGCCAAGGGACTGGAAGATCAACTGGAGATCACGAACTTGCACGAGCGCCGGGTCGTCGTTGACATGGACGAGGTCGAGTATCTGTATCGCATCGGACTGGTGCATCTGCACACGCCGATATTGCTTGGCAATGTATATGATACGCGCAGCCCGCAGGATGAACCGGAAATCTGCACGGTGGGACGCGCAATCTTCAACCGCATCTTGCCTGACGAGATGCGCTTCGTCCAGGAAACCATGGGCAAGAAGGGCTTGCAGCAGCTAGTTGCCCGTTGTTACCAGGTGATCGGCGCGGAAATCACAACCGAAGTGGTGGACGCGATCAAGAACTTCGGTTTCCACTATGCGACGATTTCCGGCACGACGATCGCGGTGAGTGACTTGACGATCCCGGACGAGCGGACGGACATCCTGCAACAGGCGGATGAGGTAGTAACGCGCGCCGAGCGCGACTTCCGCCGCGGTTTGATGACCGAAGAAGAGCGCTATCAGATCACGATCGATGAATGGAACCGCGCCAAGGAGTTCCTGCAAGACCGTATCCGCGATTCGCTCGATCCCTATGGACCGATCGCGATCATGGCTATATCGGGCTCGACCAAAGGCGGGTTCGGGCCGATCACGCAGTTGGCGGGCATGCGCGGATTGATGGCGGATCCCTCCGGGCGCATCATTGATCTGCCGATTCGCAGCCACTTCCGCGAAGGGTTGAATGCGCTGGAATACTTCATTTCCACGCACGGCGCGCGCAAGGGCCTGGCTGATACGGCGCTCCGTACGGCGGATGCGGGTTACTTGACCCGGCGCTTGGTCGATGTCGCCCAGGATATGATTGTCAATCGTTGGGACTGCAATACGCAGCGGGGCTTGACGATTCGTCGGTCGGACGATGTGGCTGGACAAACGATCGCGGAGCGCATTGTCGGGCGTTGCGCGTCAGAAGACCTCTTTGATCCTGACAGTGATGAATTGATTGTAGGGCGCAACGAAATCATCGACGAAGAAATCGCATCTGCGATCCAAAACTCGAGCGTAGAGGAGCTGGAAGTCCGCAGCCCATTGACCTGTGATTTGATACACGGCGTTTGCGCGCTGTGTTACGGTCGCGACCTGGGAACGGGTGATATGGTCGGTATCGGGTCGGCGGTAGGCATTATCGCGGCGCAGTCCATTGGCGAGCCGGGTACGCAATTGACGTTGCGGACATTCCATAGAGGAGGCACCGCAGAATCCGGCGGCGATATCACGAGCGGTTTGCCGCGCGTTGAGGAGTTATTTGAAGCGCGCCGCAAGCCAAAGGGCGAATCGGTGATGACCGAAATCGACGGTATCCTGCGCTTGCACGAGCGGGAAGACGGCGCTCGCATCGCGACAGTTATTAAGAGCGAAGTGGAGAATGAGACGCACGTCGTTCCGGAAGACTGGAAACTCTGCGTCGAGGATGGGAAGGATGTCGAAATCGGCGGGCTGGTGGCCCAGAACGGCGATGCGGAATTGAAGGCCAGCCTGGCTGGAACGGTGCATATCGAGGACCATACCGTTTACATCCGCCACGAGACCAGCGAATCAGAAGATTATGAAATTCCCGCCAATGCGCGCTTGCGCAAGTCTATCTTCGATGGAATGAATGTTGGGCTCGGCGAACAGTTGACCGAAGGGTCGAAGAATCCGCATCGCATCTTGCGCGTATTGGGCGAGAACACGACGCAAATGTACTTGTTGGGCGAGATACAGGAAGTTTATCGCAGTCAAGGCGTGAACATCGCCGACAAGCACTTCGAGACAGTCATCCGCAAGATGATGTGCAAGGTTCAGATCACCAAGAGCGGCGACAGCGACCTTCTTCCCGGCGAGTTGATCGACCGGCTAAAACTGCTCGAGATCAACGAATCACTCATTCTCGAGGACAGGGAACCTTCCGCGGGAACGCCGATCCTTCTCGGCATTACCAAAGCGGCGCTGAGCACCGAGAGCTATTTGTCGGCGGCCAGTTTCCAGCATACGATCAAAGTGCTGGCCGGCGCCGCTATCGAAGGGCAGGTCGACCCGCTGCACGGGCTAAAGGAGAACGTGATCATTGGCAAGCTGATCCCGGCCGGAACCGGGTTCCATGCCTATCAGGATCGTGAGGCTGTCGCGCCGTCGGTCACGCTGGAGGCACAGGGCGCGCTTGACTTCGACGATGTGAGCGATCAAGACGACTTCGAGAATATGTTGAGCGAACTCTAGGCGGCAAGCGCCACAATAACCGCGCGAGGCCTCGCTTGATGGCCTCGCGTGGATTCTAGGGTCGATCGCGAATTTCTATTTCGGCAACATGGAGGCTGTCCGCAATCGGCTGATTCGCGCCATTGACGACTGGAATACGCCTGCCGCTGCGCCAGTCGTAAATCCCAAGCTTCAGCGTGAACTCGCCGGCTTCAATCCGGTCCAAGAAGGGCACAAAGTGGTCTTGCATAAAGAACAGTCCCGGATGCCAATGTTCAGGCGGCACGCCTAGATAGTCACGTTGCGCAACCACCGACCCAGCTTGATCGACCAGGTGCATAAAGATCTGGATGCTGGCCCCAGTAGGACGCAGCGCCTCGAAATAGAGTTGGTTGTTGATGCCGTCGTTCTCGCCATAGACGGTTTGCCTCGGCAGTTCTATGCCATGCAGTCTCAACAAGTCGCCAAATTGAAGCGGCAGCGACATTAATTGCGATCCCGCTTCGCTCTTGATGTAGACGGGATGTGCTGAAGCCGATGACAAGGCTTCCCCCAAGTATCCTGAACGATTGCCTAGTTGATAAATCTCAAAGGCGAGATGACCGTCCTCGCGCATGATCCGTCCCATATGCTTCGTCCCGAATTGCTCTGTCAGCCAGTGCGCATGTTTTGAGTTTATTGGCGACAAGGGCGAAACGAACAAATGGGTCGGCTGTGGGCTAAGCGCGATATTGAATAGACCGTCGAACCAAACCACATGCAGATCTTCTGATGAAGGCCCATTCGCATATTTGTAGACAATCGGGTCAAGTTCCTGGTTCGGGACTGATACAAAAACGATCTCTTCATTGATGTCTCGCAAGTATTGCGCCAGTATCCGCAGGTCATTTCGATAGATTCTGTAAGGCAGCCTCTCTTGTTCGCCGAAATGGTGGAATGGGATTTCGGTTCTCGACGACGTTGTCCATTCAACGAAATAGGCATGGTAATCGGCGATGCCCGTGACCGCTACAGACAAGATTCCCAAGGACCAGCCGAGATATGGCCGCCTTTTGTTCAGCATACACAATTGCCAGACGGCAATGCCGACGAACAGCATCACGCTTGGCAGAATGGCGATGGTACGAAGGAAAGAGGGCGCGCGGATCGTCACCAGACTTGGGACCAAGCCAAAGAGTAACAGACCGATGAGGAAAACAATTAGCGGCGACTGTCGCGCGCGGACGAGGGCCGCTGCCAGGCCAATATAGACCAGCAGCCCGATCGGGAGCAAGAACAGCGGACGCCCGGCGACATTGTATCTCCAAAGCGGATCGCCGACGAATGCTGGCATGCCAATCAGTAGCTTGGCATTGTCGAGCAGTTGTTCCGGATTGCCGTCTATGGCAAGACGCAATGGTTGAGCGATGCCTTCGGCGCGTCTTAAGCTTTGCTGGTGTAACACGACGTACGCCATAGGCAAGGCAAGCGCAGTGGCAATGACAGCCACCAATACTAAATCGAGCCAGATGCGCCGGATCAAGCTGCGATTGGAGACGGCGATTGTCGCCACGAATAAACAGTAAGCCGGGATCAGCGCCAGCGACGCCGTGTAAGTGTAAAAGGCGAAACCCAGAGCAAGGCCGGTCAGTACAACTGAACGCCGTCTGTTGGGAGCCCTTTGCGCGCCGAGTATTCTTGACATGCCGATTAGCACAAGGAGCACGATCACGGGCAGCATTACCGCTCGCAGGCCGACTCTCGATGTGAAAATCGCCCAAAACGAGACGGCTGTCATAGCGCTGGCAACAAATCCCACCAGGCGAGAAAAGTTTTGCGAGCCGAATCTGTACGTAAGGGCGACCGTGAACAACCCGCAGACAAATGCGGGGAACTTGATCATTAGGGAATTGATTCCGAACATGAGGTAAGACAAGCCAAGCAACCATATGAAGGCGCCTTCGCGGCCTTGATTCGACTCATAGAAGATGCGGAAATTTCCTTCATCGACGAGCCCGATGGCATCCTCGGCATTGAAGGTCTCATCGTGTTGAAGCCCTGGCGGCACTTCGCCATACATCCACAGCCGCAGAAAGGATGCGGTCAACAGGATCAGGACGCCAATGGATACCTGATAGCGGGACTTCATCCGGCCAACCTAGGGTCGATCAGCCAAAGCGCGGTAGAGCGGGCGCTCGCGTTTGCGGTTGTCGCCGTTGAAGGAAGGATAGAGCAGGCTGTAACCTGCCAGTTCGCTACGGCTGTTGATGGTCAGTTCTTCGGCAAAACTCAGATTCCACAGGATCATGACGCCGATATCACCGCGAGACTGCGCGATTTGGAAGGCGCGCAAAGTGTAGTCGCGTTGATCCAGCGCTGAGTTGTAATTCATCCAGGGATCGGGCGCATCGTTCGGGTATCCTTCCCAGGTGGCCCAGCCGAACTCAGTGGCCCACATCCTGGCGTCGTGTCCATTTGCCCGGATGATGTCGCTGTAGTCGCGTATATTTTGCGAAAAGAAAAACTGCGGCTGGTCGTCCCACCCTTGACCATCAACATTGTTGCAGCAGACGAAATCCGGCGGATTCCCCCAACTGTAAGGATGAATGCCGATGACGACATCCGGGTAGCTCGCTAAACCGGCTTGGTACATTTGGCGCAAGAAGCTGCGATCGTTGACCGAGACGTTCTGCGAGTCGCCGGTTGGCGCCAGCCCGGCCGTTATCACCGCAATGTTTGGCGAGTACGCGCGGACGGCGTTGTAACCAACACGGAACAACTCCATATAACCGGCGCCGTCGAAAGCGTGTTGGCCGGTCCATTCTCGCTTGAGGTTTGGTTCGTTCCAGATTTCTATGGCATCGATATAGGGTCCGAGTTTTTCCAGCAGCAAGCCTATGAATGCCGCGAGCTGGTTGAGATCGTCGGGCGGGCCGTCTTCATCCAGGTTAGGTTTTCGCGCCCAGTCCGGGGCCTTGGCGATGCTGAGCATGACTTTGTTGCCGCGTTTGTCGGCTTCTTGCACGTGTAACTGGAAGAGGCGGAAATTGGCTTCGAATTGACCGGCAAAATCGGGCTGCATCCACTCCCAGGAGGCTTGCAGTTTGATCCAGCCCATGCGAAGCGCGGCGATCTGCTGCAAGGTTCGGTCCCAACCGGCGACGTCAAAATTGTAATGAACCTGGATTCCCATCCTGCTGCCGTCCAGGCGGATGTCATCAAGGGGCAGCGGCGTCGTTAGGTCGATCCGCGGCTGCGGCGCCTGCAATTCCAGCCGGGTCTCCGCCGCGAACTCCGTAGGGCGCGCTGTGCTGGTTGGCGGCATTTGATAGTCGGCGTCAATGATCGCGCCAATCGTACGTCCGCTTGCAGCTCGCTGCGGGCTGGAGATGGCTTCGGCAGTGACCGTCGGATGATCAGTCGCATCGGCATCCAGCGTCGGGAGCTGTCGCCCGACAACGTTCGGCAGTTCAACAAGTTCTTGCACGACGGGCGTCTCGATGACCTGCGTGACCTCGGCTATGAGTTTTACTTCCGGGGCAACAGCAATAGTAGCTTCGGGCTGCTGGCCGGCGCAACCGGCAAGCATGAGCGCACAGACAACAGTGGCGGCGTGAGCGGGACGGAGGATGCTTCTATATGGCATGAAAAAAGTCTACCATAGCAGGATAGCGCTTTCTATTCTTGATTGGATTAGGATAGGCTGAGCATCGTGTAAACTCTCTGCGAAACAAGCGCGCTCTGCAATTTGACACTTGGTCAGATTACATTCTACAATGAACTGGTATAGTGCCGGAATATGGCCGGCTTGGCCTAATCCGGGGAGCCGTTTGCCAGGAACAGCGGTAGTCTGCCCGGTGGCTCGGCAAAAAAGCCACGGACCCCTGTTGGAAACATCATCAAGCCGTTGAGGAAGGTTCATGACCGATCGAGCCATTCATCAAGTTAATATTGAGCGCGAGATGCGCGACGCCTATTTGAGCTATGCAATGAGCGTCATCGTTTCCCGCGCGCTGCCCGACGCTCGCGATGGCTTGAAACCGGTGCATCGCCGCATCTTGTATGCGATGCACGATATGGGGATGAACCCGGGCGGAGCGCATAAGAAGAGCGCGCGAATCGTGGGCGAGGTATTGGGCAAGTATCATCCTCACGGCGATACGGCGGTCTACGAGACGATGGTACGCATGGCGCAGGACTTCTCCATGCGTTACATGCTGATTGACGGCCAAGGCAACTTCGGCAGTATCGACGGCGACAGTGCCGCGGCGATGCGCTATACCGAGGCCAGAATGGCTAGCTTTGGCAGCCAATTGCTGGTTGATATCAACAAGGAAACGGTCGATTTTGTCGAGAACTTCGACGGCACGCTTAACGAGCCGTCGGTATTGCCGTCGGTATTACCCAACCTGCTGGTGAACGGAGCGTCGGGAATCGCGGTTGGCATGTCCACCAACATTCCGCCGCACAACCTGGCAGAGATTTGCGATGCGCTTGTTCATATACTGGATCAGTGGGAGCGCTTTGACGACATAGATGTCGACGAACTCATTCGATTCGTTCGGGGACCGGATTTCCCAACGGGCGGCGTTATATACAAGATGCGGGGTGGCGAAGATATGCTGCGCGCGGCCTTTGCGACCGGTCGGGGTAAGATCACCCTGCGGGCCAAGGTGCATGTCGAAGATATGGGACGCGGCAAATCTCGCGTTATCGTCAGCGAATTGCCCTACCAGACCAACAAAACCACGCTGATCGAACGAATCGCAGCGCTTGTTAGCTCGGGCAGACTGGATGGACTTGCAGACTTGCGGGATGAGTCTGACCGGCAGAATACCGTTCGTCTGGTGATCGAGTTGCAGCGCGGCGCTAATGTAAAGGAAGTTTTGGCGGCGCTTTTCAAGTTGACGCCGTTGCAGTCAACATTTGGCATTATCATGTTGGCGCTGGTCGATGGCCAGCCGCGCTTGCTCAACCTGAAGCAAGCGCTGCGCGTTTATTTGGAACATCGCCTGGAGGTAGTGCAACGCCGCAGCAGTTATGATCTGGCGCGGGCGCGGGAACGGGCTCATGTGCTTGAAGGGCTCATCGTTGCCCTGGACAATCTGGAAGCGGTGATTGCGACCATTCGCAAATCGCGCAATGTCGAGACCGCCAGAAAGAATTTGATCAAAAACTTCAAGGTGACCGAGGTCCAGGCGGCGGCAATTCTGGATATGCCTTTGCGGCGACTGTCGTCGCTGGAAATTCGGAAAATCCGGCAAGAGCATCGAGAAACCTTGAAACTCATTGCGTCGCTGGAGGCGCTCTTGGCGAGCCCGCAGAAACAGCGAATGCACATTTCCGAGGAGCTACTGGAAGCGAAAGAGATTCACGGAGATCAGCGGCGCAGCATCATTGTCGACGGCGAGGCAAGTGCCTTGACGGTGGAAGACTTCCTGGTTCCGGAAGAGAAGACGGTGGTCATCTTCAGTACCCGGGGGCAACTGGGTCGTATGCGGTTGGATGAACCACCCAGAGTGACAACGGTGACAAAAGTCCCGCCACGCCTGCTGCAACACAGCACCACCGGTCAGATTCTGCATCTCTTCACAAACCAGGGCAATTGCGCCACTGTGCCTGTGCAGCAGATACCTCAAGTGGAGCAGGCGTCCGACGGCATGCATTTCGGTGATTTATCCTCGCTGCCCGTCAAGCGGAAAATCGTCACGTTTATGTGTTTGCCGATGAACTTTGAGACGGGATATTTGTGTTTTGCTACCGCGCAGGGACAAGTAAAACGGTTGCACGTGGGCGAACTGCCAGGCATGATGTCTCACGAGTTTAGGGTGATGAATCTAGCGAAAAATGATCGACTTGTCAGTGTGCTCTATAGCAGCGGCGCCGACGAACTGATTCTCTTGACATCACGCGGTTATGCGATCCGTTTCAACGAGGAAGATGTCCGGCCTACTGGATCGACATCTAGCGGTGTGCGCGGGATACAACTAAAGGATAGGAGCGATCGCGTCGTTGGCGCATGTCTGGCGCATGAGAAATTGCACGCGTGGATTGTCGCCGAAGACGGAATCGCCATGACAACGCCAATCCATCAGTTAAACGCGCAAGCGCGAGGCGGCGTTGGCAAAGCCATCACTGACCAGTTCTTCGGGGGCCGGCAAGTTGTCGCCGCCGCTGTCGGTCGTTTGGATGATACTATCCTGGTCCTGACGAGCAGGAACAAAGCCAAATATATGTCGATAAGGCTGGCGAATCACATGGCTCAGCGATTGGACGGTCGCAACCCGGTCATCGCCTTGCGCGAGAAAGAGACGGTTGTAGGCGTCGTCGAATATCGCAAGCGCATTGACTCCTTTGTCGTTGATTCTGGCTTGCCGGATGATGAGATTTCTCCGGTAGATGAGGGCGACTCCAGCGCGGACGAGAGTCTGTCACACGAAGAAGTCCAGTCGCCCGCGCAACTTGAAATGACACTTGAGGAAATCGAACTGCTCCTGGATGAGGCAGACAAGGCGGCGAAAGACGATGCAAATGTCAATCCCAATGGCGCTGACTCAGGCGCAATCAATGACGCTTAGCCAGCGCTATCAGCTCGGCATCATATAGCGGCGCCATGACGCGCCAGTCGAATTCGGCGATTTTCGCCCGTAATGATGTCAGGTTCAACTGCAAATCGCCGCGCAGATGGCGCCGCAACTGGGCGGTGAGACGATCCCGCGTATAGAGGCATTGTCCCCGCAGGTCTTCCGTCAGCAGGTCCGGGTAATTGAGACGGTCCGGCAAGATCGGGATACAGTTGCAGTAGATCGCCTCGCAGATTGAGACGCCGAAAAACTCTTGCCAGGCCGTGCTAACAACATAGTCGGCGCGCCACAAAAGATCGGCGTAATCGGCGAAAGATTCAAGGTATCCCAGTTGCTCGATGCGATCGGGCAGTTGCGCTCGCAAGCGTTGGAAAGCTGCGGGCGTCTCGCCGAAGCTCTCGCCGGTTATGGCGACGCGAAAGTCGCGCCCTTCGCTGGCAAGCTGGAGCAGGCTTTGGACAAAGGCGTCGGGGTCTTTGTCTTCTTCCCAGCGATGGTTCCAGACGATGAGGGGCGGGCCGTCTGTCCGCGGCCGAACCTTGAATTGATTGAAGCGGCGCAAGTCAATGCCCAGCGGCAAGACTTGCGCTTTGGCCCGGATGCTTTCGATGGTGTCCAGTTCGTTGTAGTCGGCAAAATGCTTGAGCAGTCGCGGCAGTTGTTCCAAAAAGTCACGCAGGTGAAAAGGACTGTTGAAGTAGTTTCTGTCGGCGGTCAAGGCACTTGCGTAATTTATGAATCCATAGCGCCAGCCGTGCCCTTGCCGGCGATTTTGCGGATAAGATAGCTGGTTTTCATGAAAGTAGAGCGCGGTCGGCACGTCTCCTAGATGGCGATAGGTGAGCGCGCGAAATATGGAAAGGTCAATCATGCCCGAGGCCAGAATGAGATCGGGCTTTGATTGGAGCAGGCGAGCAAAGCTGATGGCGGCGCCTTGCATGCGCCATTTCCAGAATTGCGCCGGCAGTGTGACCAGGTCGACGTCCTGCGTCGAGAATGTCTTGTAGCCATCGGCCCAGGCTTTGTGGCTGCCGCCGTAATAAGACTCGAGCAGTGCTACGCGCATAACAAGGGGACTAGCCGGTCTTGCGTCGGCGCGCCTCGACGACGCTGGGTACCATTTCCAATTTGCTCAGGATGCGGGTCAATTGCTGATTGCTAGCGATTTCCAATTGCAGATTCAGCGTGGCTATGTGCTGTCGCGTGGAGACATCGACCGAGGTGATATTCACCTTCTGGTCGGCGATGATGGTGCTGATTTCACGCAATAAGCCCTCACGATCGTAGGCCACGACTTCCACAGGTACGACGTAGCGCTGTTCTTCTTCTTCCGATCCCCAGGAGACTTCGATCAAACGCTCGACATCGCGCAGCGCCACGATATTGGGGCATTCGTCGCGATGGACTGTCACGCCGCGCCCACGGGTAATGTAACCCACTATTTCATCGCCCGGCATAGGCGAACAGCAACGCGCCAGATTCACCAGCAATCCCCTGGCGCCCATAATACTCACGCCCTTGGCGACATTGCCGCCGCTGGATTTGGCCCGCGGTTTGAGCAGGTCTTCTTCGCTGATGGTTTCCGCCGACTTGCGTCGCTCGTCTTCCAAGACGCGGTTGGTAATTTGTGAGCCGGTGACGTCGCCGGAGCCGATACCGGCCAGAAAGTCGTCCAGTTTGTCAAACGAGAGCAGGCGCGCGACGGATTCGAATGTGACCTTGTCCAGGACGCCCAGTCGTTTCAATTCGCGCTCCAGGACTTCGCGTCCCATGACGATGTGCTTTTCGCGATTCTGCTTGCGCAGCCAATGACGGATCTTGCTGCGCGCGCGGCTCGTCACCGCATAGTCGAGATCGGGATTGAGCCAATCCATGCTGGGTCCGCCGCGCTTGGCGGTCAGGATTTCAACTTGATCGCCCATTTTGAGTTTGTAATTGAGCGGCACCAGTCGACCGTTGATCTTGGCGCCGCGGCAGCGATTGCCGATGTCAGTATGGATATGATAGGCGAAGTCGATGGGCGTGGCGCCGACCGGCAGATCGACGATGTCGCCATTTGGCGTTACGCTGTAGACACGATCCTGGAAGACCTCCGACTTGACCGTATCGACAAACTGCGAGGCGTCGTTAACATCGGGACCAAACTCCATCAAACGCCGCAGGAAGGCCAGGCGCTGTTCAAAAGCGTCGTCATGTCCCTGGTCGCCCTCCTTGTAGCGCCAGTGCGCCGCTATGCCATATTCGGCGTCTTCGTGCATATCCCAGGTGCGTATTTGCACCTCGACAGTTTTGCCTTCATCGTCGTGTACAGCCGTATGCAGGCTGCGGTAAAAATTGTCCTTGGGGTTGGCGATATAGTCGTCAAATTCGTTAGGTATCGGACGCCATAAATTGTGAACGATGCCTAGCGCCAGGTAACATTCCGCCAGCGTGTCGACCAGTACTCTCATGCCGCGAATATCATAGATTTGTTCCAGCGGCAGGCCTTTTTTGGTCATCTTGTTATAGATGCTGTGGATATGTTTGGGGCGCGCGGAGATCGTGACTTTGCTGATCTTGCTCGCGTTGAGTTCGCGCACGAGTATTTCGCGAATGCGGTCCACATATTGTTCGCGCTCGTCGCGTCTTTCGTCGAGCGCTTTGGCGATCGAGCGATAGGCATCGGGATTGAGATAGCGGAAAGCCAGGTCTTCCAGTTCCCATTTCATTTGCCAGATACCCAACCGATTGGCAAGGGGGGCAAAAATATCCATGGTCTCCTGCGCGACCGCCATCTGCTTATGCTGCGGCATATATCCTAGCGTGCGCATATTGTGCAAGCGATCCGCCAGCTTGACCAATACCACGCGCACGTCATCGCCCATGGTCAGCAACATCTTGCGTATGTATTCCATCTCGCGGTTGACCATGCTGCTGCGCCGAGAATCGCCGAGCTGGGTGACATTTTTGATCGGCAGATTCTTCAGCTTGGTGACGCCGTCGACCAGTATGGCGACGGGCGTGCCGAATTCGGCCCGCAGCGCGTCGATAGTCAGGTCGCTATCTTCAACGACATCATGAAGGAGACCGGCCGCGATGGTCTCGGCATCCATTTGCATTTCGGCCAAAATGCTTGCGACCGCGACGCAATGTGTGAAGTAGGGTTCGCCCGATTTCCGCTTCTGCCCGACGTGGGCCGCTTCCGCGCGGCTGTAGGCGGAAGCGATGAGGTCTTGTTCGTTCGGTTTGATGTCCGCCAGCGTCTGCAGCAGCGATTCCAAATCTTTAGAATAGGTGCTTGTCGAAGACAACATAGGGCGTCCACTTTCGCATTTGGACTTGTGCCTAGCGTATCATATTCCGTTGAAAATGTCGCGCCATTAAACGGCGATTCGCGCACAGTCTTGGCTAAAGGAATTCGCGGCGTATGGAGCGCGCAAAGCCCGTTCGCTAACCGCTGATTTTGTGCCGCAGATATGCCTCGATGAATTCCCCAAGCCGGCCGTCGAGCACGGCGGTCGTATTGCCGATTTCGACGTTGGTGCGGTGATCTTTAACCATTTGATAGGGGTGCAAGACATAGGAGCGAATCTGATTGCCCCATCCGGCGTCGACATTTTCTCCCTTTAGCTCCGCCATCTCCGCCTCTTGTTTGGCGCGCTCCATTTCGAAGAGGCGCGCGCGCAGGATTTGCATTGCGCGATCGCGATTCTGAGCCTGGCTGCGCTGGTTTTGACACTGAACGACGATGCCGGTCGGCAGGTGGGTGATGCGCACCGCGGTATCATTCTTTTGGACGTGCTGGCCGCCCGCGCCGCTGGCGCGATAGGTATCAATTCGGATATCGCGATCTTCGATTTCGATTTCGATATCGGAATGAATGTCCGGCCACAGTTCAACCTTGGCGAAGGAAGTGTGGCGTCGCCTGGCGCTGTCGAAGGGGCTTAGCCGGACCAGACGATGGACGCCTTCCTCGCTCTGCAAATAGCCAAAGGCGTTGTCGCCTTTGACGCTGACGGTGACGCTTTTGATGCCGGCTTCTTCACCACCACTGCGCTCGAGGACCTCGGCTTTATATCCATTTTGCTCGATCCAGCGCAGGTACATCCGTTCCAACATTTCCGCCCAATCCTGGGCATCCACGCCGCCGGCGCCGGCATGTATGGCGAATATGGCGTCTTCGCTATCGTAGTCGCCGGAAAGCATGGCGCCCAAGGCCATGGTCTCGACCAGCTCCGAGAGCGCGGCTGTCTCTTGTTCCATGTCCGCGAGCATGTCATCATCCGCGATCTCCGCCAGCTCGATGGCGTCGTTGATGCGCTGAGAGACGGACTGCCATTTGCCCACCGCCGCCTTCAGCCTCGACAGTTGTCTCATGGTTTTTTGCGCGGCATCGGGATCGCTCCAAAACGCGCCGTCGCTGGCGATGGACTCCAGTTCGTCGGCCAGCCGCGCCTTGCCGACGACATCAATTCGCGTCATCAGTTCGTCAATCTGAGCCTTGAGTTCGCGCAACTTGCTGATCAGGTTTTCCATATAGCTCTCATACTGTTTCCGGGTTGTGGCTGCGCCGGTTTGTTACTTAGATTGCCGCTGCCGAAAAATCTCGTACATGAAAATAGCGCCGCTAACGGACAAGTTGAGCGAATCGCTCAGGACTCCGGTCATGGGAATGCGAACCCGTCGATCGCAGATATCCAGCCAATCGGCGCCTAGTCCGTCATCTTCTCTTCCCAAGACGATTGCAGTCTTTTGATCGAGGTCCAGGTCAAAGATGCTGGTTTCGCCGCGTCCGTCTGCGGCGATCAGTTGAAAACCAAGGCCTCTGAAACAGCTGATCGCTTCCGCGCTGCTCACTTGATAAATATTGTCGCGGAAACATGCCCCGGCGCTGTTTCGGATAATGTTGGGATTATAAAGGTCCAGCGCGCAATCAACCAGTACCATCGCGTCGATGCCGGCCGCATCGCCCGTGCGCAGCAGCGCGCCGATATTGCCCGGTTTGCGCGGGTCGACCAATAGTATGGCTGAATCAACAATCGACATCTCCAGGTCCCGCAGGACCTTGGCCGGCTTCGCCTTCATGACGGCGAGAAGGCCGCTGGGATTCTCTCGATAGGTGAGACGCTTCAGAATCTGCGGCGTGACCTCGATGGCATCTCGCGCAAATCCAAAATCCAAGGCTTGGCTCTCCACATGCTCGGGGCAGATCATGAGGAAATCAAGCTCGCAACCGCCCATGAGGGCGCGCTGAATGTCGCGCTGGTGCTCGACCACGAAGCGCGATTCGCTTTGCCGTCCGCGTTTGTTCCGCAGTCGATGAACCAGTTTGACCTTGCTGTTGCGCAGGCTGGTGATCCGCTCCACGAACCGGTCAACTCGCTTCGTCATCGTCGTCAAAGAGGCTATCGACGAAAAACTCCGGCGTGAAGAGCACCAAATCGTGGATTCCTTCGCCGAGTCCCAGGTAGTGGACCGGCAACTGTAGATCGTTGAAGATGGAAAAGACCATGCCGCCCTTGGCCGTGCTGTCCAGTTTGGTGACGATGACACCGGTCACGCCGGAGGCTTCCTGGAATCGTTTCGCCTGTTCAATGGCGTTTTGGCCGGTCGTGCCGTCGAGCACCAATAGCACTTCGTGTGGGGCGCCCGCGACCACATTGCCGGATACTTCGCTGATCTTGGTCAGCTCGCGCATCAGGTTGTAGTTGTTTTGCAGGCGACCGGCAGTGTCGACCAGCAAGATCTCGAAACCGCGCGCTTTTGCGGCGGCGGTTGCGTCGTAGACGACCGCGCCGGGGTCGGAGCCGGGGCGGTTGGCGATAACCGGAACATCAACGCGTTGGCCCCAAGTCTGCAATTGCTCGATGGCGGCGGCGCGAAAGGTATCGCCGGCCGCAATTAACACCTTGCGATTGGAGAGGTTCTTGAGACGATGCGCCAGCTTGGCGATCGACGTGGTCTTGCCCGAGCCATTGACGCCGACCACAAGGATGATCGATAAGTCTCGTCCGGAGATATCCATAACCGGCGGAAACTGCAAGAGGTCGCCAAGTGTCTCTTTCAGAGCATCCTGCAATTGGTCGCTGCGGGTGATGCCTTCCGCGCGCACGCGGTCTTGCAAACTGTCAATGACTTTCAAAGTTGTATCGAAGCCGCAATCGGCCTGTATCAGCAGCGTTTCAATCTCGTCCCAGGTGTCGTCGTCAATTTCAGTGTTGCCGAGAATTTGGGAAATGCGTCCAAAAAAGGACTGACGCGTCCTAGAGAGTCCGCGACGAAAAATGCCCAATATCGGTTCCCCCCGTGCAGTGGCGATAGCTTGCGCAGGGATTATACCTGTGGCCTGAAAAAGGGACAATGGATGGTCGTTGCCTCAGAAATAATACTGTATAATGAGGGTACGCAGCAGGTTGGAAACCTGCAGTTTTGTATGTCGCGGAAAGGGAAGCGCAATCATGTCTCGGGACTCCGATGAATTCCCGGTCATCGTTTGGCTTGACGGTTCGCTCACTAACCAACATTGGGTGCTTAACCGTGAAATAATGACCTTGGGACGTGAGGATGTCTGTGATATCGTCATTCCAGTTCGTCAGATCTCGCGTCAGCATTTGATGTTTCGTTTGCGGGGCGGATCTTGTCTGATAGAGGATAACAATAGCAAGAACGGCACCTGGGTCAACGGTTATAGACTGCTGGGCGCGCGCGAATTGGAAGATGGCGACGAAATTCGCATCGCCAAGGATATTCGGTTACGCTTCGTTGGTTCGGGCGCAACTGCGCCAACCACAACGCGATCGTTGCCGGAAGTGATTCCGTCTGCGGCGATGACCGGTACACGCATGCGGCTGGATCCCGAGTCGCGCCAGGTCTACATAGGCGAGCACGCGCTTGATCCGCCCTTGAGCCTGCCGCAGTATCGACTGCTGGAGATTCTGTTTGCGAGCCAGGGCGGGGTTTGTACGCGTAACGAAGTGGTTGAAGCGGTTTGGCCGGAAGCCATGGGCGCCGGAGTCAGCGAACAAGCGATTGATGCCTTGGTTCGCAGATTGCGCGACCGTTTGACCGAGATTGATGAAGACCACCAATTCGTTGTTACAGTGCGAGGACATGGCTTCCGCCTGGATAATCCACGAATCGAAGTCAGTGAATGAAATATCGTGATGAACTAGACACTCAGGCGCTGGCGCAATATGCGGCCTGGCTGAACGCGCGCGCCAAAGCCGTCGGCGCCGGGGACAGGCTGAACGCCGCCCTCTTGCGGGATCGCATACTGGAATCCGCCGGGCGCTGTGAATGGTGCGAAGTCGATCTGGTGGGCAGTGGCTTCGAGTTGGATCATATCATCAGCTTGAAGCGCGGCGGCAGCAATGCGCCTGCCAACTTGGGAGTCGCCTGCTTGTCCTGCAATCGACGCAAGGCGAATAAGCCGCCGGCGCAATTTGCCGCGGAAGTGCTTAGCGAGACGGGCAAGAAAACCAGGCTGGTCGCTCTCGTATTGGAGACCTGTGGTATTGATGCCGGGCGACAGATTGCGATGTTTGACGAAACGACGGCCGCGGCCAATGAGAACTCAATCGACGTAGAAGATGATCTATCCCCTGTTTCCCAGTACAACTGGACAGACTAGATAGCTTCGCCGAAGTTGACATCTGGGAGATTTACATTGACTATTGATGCAGAGCAGGTCTTGGAAGACCTGCAGCAGACGACGGTGGGCGATGACGAGGACTGGCGCAGCGTGCTCGAGTTGTGCGGGGACGCGCTGCGGGATTCGCGAAAACCGGGACCCGCCAACGATGATTCCGCGGAATCACGAGTTGCCGCGCGCAGCTACACGCTTGAGCAAGCGGCGCAATTGGTCGGCGTCAAGCCCTCAACTTTGAGACGGGCAGCCAAAGAACTGGCGCTGGACAGCTTTCTGGATCCAAACGGGACCATGCGCTTTCCTGTGTTTAGTTTCCGTCCGACCGCGGAAGATCTCGACTTGCGCGAGATGATCGCCGGTTACGAACGCGTGCGCCCGCAAGATTTGAAGTCGGTACTGTCGGTCGACCAGGAAACGATGAAGGCATGGCTGCAACAAGCGGGCATCCCGGGCAAGGGCATAATATGGCGCGATGTGCGTGGCTTGTGGACTTTACCCGAGACTTATGTCGAATTCCGCGACATCGCGGGCGGTGACCAGGCAGCGCCGGCTCGCGAGCGACGCCGGCGACGGCGGGGCAATCGCGGTCGAAGGCGCAAGCGACAAGAAGCGCAGAGCAAGTTGCGCAACCGGCTGATCGACGCCTTTCCCCAGTGGCGTTATCCCTATCGGGATCAACAGAAAATCTATTTGCATATTGGCGCGCCCAATAGCGGAAAGACCCATGACGCGCTGGACGCGCTGAAGGAAGCGGGGTCGGGCTGGTACCTCGCGCCTTTGCGCTTGCTGGCTTACGAGATCTTTGACCGTCTCAACGGAGAGGGCGTGGCTTGCAGTCTGCTGACCGGAGAGGAATACATCCCGGTGGAGGGCGCCAGGCTCACAGCCGCTACCATCGAAATGTTCAATCCCGCGAACAGCGGAGATTGTGTCATTGTCGACGAAGCGCAGATGCTCGCGGACGCCGACCGCGGCTGGGCCTGGACGCGGGCGATGATGGAGTCGACTGCGCCGGAAATGCACATCATCGGGCCGCCGACTGCGCGCGGCTTGATCGAAGTGTTGGCTGCCGCGGCGGAAATCCCCTGCGAGGTCGTGGAGCATCAGCGGCTGGCGCCGATCGCAGTTTCCCAAGAGCATCACACCCTGGAGACCTTGCCTCCCTATACGATACTGGTGGCCTTCTCTCGCCAGGCTGTTCTGGAATTAAAAATGAACCTGGAGCGGCTGGGGCGTGCAGTCTCGGTGGTCTATGGCAGCTTGCCGCCCGAGGTACGACGTCGGCAGGCGGATCGGTTTGCGGAAGGCGAAACCGAGATTTGCGTCGCGACGGACGCTGTAGGTATGGGCCTGAATCTGCCGGCGGATGTGGTCTGCTTTTATGATACGGAGAAGTTCGACGGCAAGAATGATCGCGTCTTGTACCCGAGCGAGGTGCAGCAGATCGGCGGTCGCGCCGGCCGCTATGGCCTGTCCAAGACCGGGCTCATCAGCGCCACCAGCAAGGAGCAATTGAGTACCATTCGCGAACTCTATGACCGGGAGCCGCCGACGCTGACCTTTGCTCGCGTGGCGCCGACAGTGGACGATCTGCGCCTGATCCCGGGCAACCTGGCGGAGCAGTTGGCGCAATGGGCGGCGCTGGAGTCGATCCCGAAAGAGTTGCGCGCGGTCATCACGACGGCTGACTTGGTCGAGCGAACTGAATTGGCGAAAATGCTCGCCGATGATGAAATCGAGAGATTGGGCTTGGCAAATGCTTTACAGCTAGTCAATGCGCCGGCGCGCAAGACCACGCGAACCTACTGGCTGGATTGCGCGCATATGATCCTCGAAGGCTATCAGATTCCCTTGCCGCCCGCGGCGCCATCGCCGATCCTCAACTCAGCGGATCTGGAAGCGACAGAACTAGCAATCGCCTGTGCCGATATCTATTTGTGGTTGTCGCGTCGTAAGGAATTCAGTCAGTACTGCGAGGCGCATGCCCAAGCGCGCGAAGAGCGGCGCGAATGGTCGCTATCGATAGATGAGGCATTACTTAGGAATCTGGATATGGCCAGGCGCTGCAGATCTTGCGGCGGGACATTGCCATCCGGCCATCGCTATCGCATCTGCGAGAAGTGCTTTCGCCGGCGGCGGCGCTAAGCTATTCCAGCTGATCATCCTTTTCATTCAACTCCGGCAGTCCGACAGCTTCCAGTTGCTGCAGCGCGGCGCGCGCGGCGTCTTGAGCCGCGGCGCGTTTGCTGGCGCCGCTCCCGCTGCCGATGATGCTTTCCCCGATCGAGACCTCAACGCGGAATTCGCGGGCGTGGTCAGGTCCCTGCGCGTCAGCCAATCTGTAACTGGGCGTGATCCTCAGCCGCGCTTGAATCTGCTCCTGCAATTCACTGCGAGCATCGAGATGCAGATTGTTTTCGATCACGTAGTCGAGCAATTCCAGCAGGCTAGGCAAGACGAAACCCTTGACGGCTTCCATGCCGCTGTCGAGGTACATGGCGCCGATGACCGCTTCAAAGGCGCGGCACAAAATCGTGATTCGCTGGCGTCCGCCGGTGATTTCCTCGCCATGACCTAGACGCAGAAACTCACCGAGCTGGCATTGTGTTCCGAAATGCGCCAGTGATTCGGTTCTCACAAGCGCAGCGCGCAACTGGGTCAGTTCGCCTTCGGAAACATCGGGGTACTTCTGAAACAGCATGTCAGCGACAATTATGTCCAGCACGGCGTCGCCGAGAAATTCCAGCCTTTCATTGTCTCGAATTGAACTGTCCTCATCGGCGAATTCGTTGACGAATGAACGATGGGTCAATGCTTGGGTCAGCAAATCCGGATCATGGAAGCGCACGCCAAGGATATTCTGAAAACTACTTATCTTGTTGTGGGACTTTGACATGCCTCTACTTTGCAGATGCGACTGTGCTGGCGGGAGAATCTTGTTTGACGCGCCTGTGTAGCGCGGCTTGAGGACAAGCGCCAGATTATGATTCCGCCTGATCCTCAATCTTTGGCCGATAGCTGCCTTCAACCCAGGCTTGACCGTCCGTGCCGATTTCCTTTTTCCACACCGGGACGATTTCCTTAAGACGGTCAATGCCGTAGCGCGCGGCTTCGAAACAGCCGTCGTCGCGGTGTGGCGACGAACAGGCGATGAGGACAGTGTTTTCGCCGACTTGCAGCTTGCCGATCCGCTGGACGATTGCGATACCTTCAACTTTTTGCCATCTTCCGCGGATCTCTTCCGCGACCTGTTTCATCTTTGCCAGCGCCATCGGCCGGTATGCCTCGTATTCCAGCGACTCGGTTCGAGGAAGATGGCCATCCTTTTCTGTCTGGCCGCGGACCAGGCCAGTGAACAGACAGGCCGCGCCCGTGCGCGCCGTAGTAATTGCCGCGATAATCTCGTCATGGTCAATCGCCTGATCAGGGAGGCGGAAAATCTCCGGCCGTTCGCGGGCCTCCAGTGATCCACCGCTGACGGGCGGAAAAAAAGCCACTTCATCGCCGTCCTGAATGCTATCCCTGTCAAATGCGTATTCTTCGTTGACGGCGGCAAGCGCAATGCCCAGGTTGTCCTTTATGGCCGGGTAAGTCGCGATCAAGGTTTGCTTCAGTTGCGCGACAGAGCTGCTTGCTACGGTCATTTCGACCGTCAGTTCTCGCGCGCCCACTAGATCGCGCAAGGTGGCGAAGAAGAGCACTCTTACCTGCATATTGGTCCTTTCGTTTGATGAACCGCGTCGCTCATGCGACGAAAAGGTCTGCTATTCTGTGGGAGCGCGGCAGACTTTATCGCCGCCGCCGAGCGGCTGCGCTGCCCGAAAGTCGCCCCGCGTACCGCCGCGTTTTTCCAGCAAGCGAATATTTGTGAGCTTCATCTCGCGATCGACTGCTTTTGCCATATCGTAAATCGTCAAGGCCGCAACGGACACGGCAGTCAAGGCTTCCATTTCCACCCCGGTCACGCCGCTGGTTTTGACCGTTGCGACAATGTCAATCGCGCTGTTGCTGTCGTCAAATGCCAGGTCGAGCGAGATCTTGTCCAGGGCGATGGGATGGCAGAGCGGGATGAGATCGGCCGTGCGCTTGGCGCCCATGATGCCAGCAATGCGGGCGGCGCCCAGCAGGTCTCCTTTCTTGAGATTGCCTGCTCGAATCATTGCCAGGGTCTCGGCTTTCATCACGACGCTGCCGGCAGCAATGGCTATCCGGTCGCTTATGGGCTTGGCGCCAACATCTACCATAGAGACCTGACCATCAGCGTCCAAATGTGTCAGTTTGTCATCGCTTGCCATCGGACTTCCTGTCGATTATATCTACGTGCATCGCCTGCTGACCGCTTTGCTTGATTGGCGCCGGCTCATCCTTCGCCCGCTTCGATATCAACTGATGCCGAGAAAACGACCCCCTCGCTCAAGTAGTCGAGTCCCTGGTCGGCATAAATCAATCGCGCTCCCTCGCTCTGTGTCTGATGTACGCCGGCAAGGGACATCCTGTAGTAGGCGCGGATCGATCCGCCATTGTCTATCATGTCTTGCGATGCAATAAGGTCTAGCGCATGCGCGCAACGCTGGCGCGGTCCCAACAGCCGTATATCCGACTCTTCGTAACCGTCGGGATCAGGCGTCTGCCGACGGCGCGTTCCTTCAGCCGGCTCTGGCTCAACAATAAAGCCAAAGCCGTTGCTCTCGTCGTCGCCGGCGGCGACCGCGATGTTGTCCTCTTGAAATACAATCGGCAGCGTACCCAGTGATAGATTGGTAACGGTTAATCGGACGAGCAAGGCGCCGTTTTCCTGGGGCGCTGCGGGCGCGACCGCGAGCTGAAGCGGGTCTTGGACCGAGCGCCCGATTACCGACTGATGCGCCGCCAGGTCTCGAGCCGCCGGCAGGCGGGCGCAGGGAATGCCGGCGAACAAATAGGGCGACAAATCCGAGATGAATTGCGGCAGGCGATCGGGCAAGACGAAGACCAGCAGGACGATCAACAAAATGATGCCAATGAAAGGATTGGGATTGTAGCCGGCGTCGGCGGGAACGACGTCTGTCACGGATATTGTCCTATCCAGTCGGTCACGATTTTTGCCAGGAAGTCGGCGTCAGTTTCATCAACATTATGCCATAGAATCCCGTTGTCGTGCCCGCGAAACCACACGTCCTGCCGGCGGATGAAATCATGTGTGCTGAATTTACTGCGTTCGATCGCCGCATCCAGCGGCGCGCCATCCAGCAGGTGCTCGGCGATCTCCAGGTAGCCGAGCCCGCTCATTGACGGCAAGTCGCGCTCGAATCCCAAATCGAGCAGGTTCCGCACTTCGCGGACAAAGCCGGCTTCGATCATACTGTCAAGGCGCGCGTCAACGCGCGGGTAGAGAAGAGCGCGATCCAGGCGCAATCCCAGCCTAAGGATCCTGTAGGGCGGGGGCTTCTTCTCTTGCAGCTTGCTAATGGCTTGACCGGTGAGCGTATGGACCTCGAGGGCGCGTATGACGCGACGATAGTTGTTGGGGTGGATGCGCTCGGCGGCGAGCGGGTCTGCTTGCCGCAGCTTTTCGTGCAGGGCCCCCGCCGAATGATCCGCTACAAAGGCTTCCAGTTCTGCGCGCAATTCCTGATTGGGCGGCACGCGCGGGATGGACCAGCCTTCCTCGACGGCAGTGATGTATTGACCGCTGCCGCCGACGAGCAGCGGCAGCTTTCCCCTGGCGTGCAATCCGTCAATGCAGCGGTAGGCCAGGTCCTGGTATTCGGCCAGGCTCAAATTGCTGTCCGGCGCGACAAAATCTATCAAGTGATGGGGAACCAGGGACCTTTGCTCCGGCGTCGGTTTCGCCGTGCCGATATCCAGATAGCGATAGATCTGACGGCTGTCCGCGCCGACGATTTCCCCGTTCAAGCGCAGCGCCAGCTCGATGGCCACTTGGGTCTTTCCGACGCCGGTGGGACCGAGAAGGATAAGGAGCGGGGGCGCTTTACCAGTCAAAGGCATCCTCAACATGATCAATGACAGGCTGCCCTTGGCCATGCAAGGCGATGCCTATGGCGTCCATGCGCCAGCGCGCGTCATCCGGCTCGTGCTCGTGGATGTACTGATAGGCTGCCTTGACGAGCCTTTCATGTTTGGCTCGGCTAATGCCGGCGAAAGCCGATTCGGTATCCCGGCCTTGTCTCGTCTTCACTTCAACAAATACGATGACGCCATTGGATCGCGCGACAATGTCGATCTCGCCATATCGCGTCGACCAGTTGCTGGTGACAATCTCATAGCCTTGATTGATGAGATATTGACGGGCGAGGGATTCGCCCCGGGCGCCGAGCGAGCGAGCAGAATGGGTCATCTTGTTTCCATGATTTGGCTACTCATCATCATATCTTAGAAACAACGCTGCACAAGCGCTATTCGCTGTTGAAAACAGCGCATATTGCGATAAGATTTGCTGGTCATGTGTTGGCGTTTTACTGCGAGGACCTGCATACGACTGGCGCGAAGCCCCAGTGAAGTCCTGTGGCAAATCCAGCGTACTTGGTAACGTGGAAGATTCATCAGAAGCGCGTCCGATACGTCCAGAATCTGATT